>JBOFCU010000105.1:0-18172 GCA_051646285.1 Beijerinckiaceae bacterium | reverse complement strand
CGCCCAAACCGCAGCAGCCGCAAAATATCAAGCACGCTGATCAGAGCGGCAGCGACATATGTAAATGCCGCAGCGCGCAAAACCGTCCGTGCTGCTGGCAGATCTTGTGGCGTGAGATAACCGCCATTTTCCAGAACCGGCAGCGCCTTGCGGAAACTCGCATCCGTTTCCACCGGCAATGTGACGAGATGAACCAGCACACGCAGCGACAACAGACCGACCACGACAGCGACGTTGATGGCAATCAACAGGGGTGCGCGCACAAACACCGCAACAAGCGGCAGCACCAGCGCCGCAATCATGGCGGTGCGATCGACACCAATCAGCAGCCGCACCAGCTTGCCACGCCAGTCGAACATCGTCTCGCCGCGCGCATGCTGCACGGCATGACTCACCTCATGGGCGGCAACAGCAACGGCGGTGATGGACTTACCGCTATGATTATCCGCACTCAGCCGCACCGCGCGCGCCGTAGGATCGTAATGATCCCCCTCGCCCGTCGCTTCCACTTTCACATCATGTAACCCGGCCTCATCGAGCAGATGGCGCGCCAGTTCCGCTCCCGTGCCCGGCAAATCCTGACGCTCCTGCGCATGGGTGCGCATGGCATTGCGCACCCACATCTGCGGCGCAAACATGAGAGCAAGCAAGGCAACGACAATCAGAATATACAGCATGAGACTGCGATTAAATAGATAATCTGGCTGAATCAAGCCAGCCAGCGCTTGCGGCGCTTGTAGCTTTTCACATCCCGGAAACTCTTGCGGCCTTCACCGCCAATTCCGAGATAAAATTCTTTGACATCCTCATTTTCACGCAAGGATTGCGCCGGCCCGTCCATCACGATGCGGCCCGTTTCCATGATATAACCATAAGTGGCGTATTTGAGCGCCATATTGGTGTTCTGCTCGGCCAGCAGAAACGATACACCTTCCTTGGCATTGACGGTTTTCACAATCTCAAAAATCTGTTCGACAATTTGCGGTGCCAGCCCCATGGATGGCTCATCCAGCAGGATCATTTTGGGCCGCGACATCATCGCCCGCCCGATGGCACACATCTGCTGTTCGCCGCCAGAGGTATATCCAGCCTGGGATGTGCGGCGTTCACGCAACCGCGGAAAATAATCATACACCATATCAAGGTCCCGCTTGATGGCCGCATTGCCATCCTTGCGGGTGAAGGCACCTGTCATCAAATTTTCTTCAATCGACAAGTGACCGAAACAATGCCGGCCCTCCATCACCTGAATGCAGCCACGCCGCACAAGCTCGCTGGGCGACAGCCGGTCACTGCGCTCCTTTTCAAAGGTGATGCTGCCCTTCGTCACATCGCCGCGCTCAGCACGCAGCAAGCTCGAAACGGCCTTCAGCGTCGTTGTTTTTCCAGCGCCGTTGGCACCGAGAATGGCAACAATGCCGCCACGCGGCACCTCGAGTGACACACCCTTCAGCACCAGAATAACATGGTCATAAACAACTTCGATGTTCTGCACACCGAGGATGATATCAGATGCGGGCGCAGCAGCAGATGTTTCGGCGGGAACAGCAGACATCGGTTTTTCCTGTCAGAGAGATGGAAGGGCGCAAACGCCCTTCCCATTTTTATGCAATCAGGCAGGCTCCAAGTCGTTTACTTGAGCCTTTGCTTGATTTTCTCACTTGGCGATGCAGGGTTCTGCGCGCTTCGGCCAGCCGGTATTCTTTTCGACATAATCCTTCGCAGCAGCCTCGATCAGCGGACGCACCTCGTCCTTGATCGGGTCCATCCACTCCGAACCCTTTGTCCACTTGGCACCGTCCCACTGATGGACAAACACCTTGTTGTGACCAGAGTGATCATTGCATGCAAGCTTCACAGGCGCAGCAAACCCTTCCATGCCCATTTCTTTCAAACGCGCGGCCGTAATATCCAGCGTCTCAAGGCCTTGGCGGATTTCTTCCTGCGAAGGATTTTTCTTGCCAGAGATTTTTTGCGCGTTGCGCACGGCTTCAGCCATCAGCATCGCATTATAGACACCGCGGTTGTAGAGATTATCAGCGAACTTTGCCGGCTCGACCTTTGACAGGCTCTTGTCGACAACATGCTTCTTGATGTCCTGAATAACCGGGAAATCGGCACCGGCCTCATGGAAGTTTAGCGCCTTGTAGCCCTTCGACTGCTCGGCACCGCCGCGTGCGTCGTCATCACCGCCCGCCCACCAGACACCAACGAGTTTATCCATCGGGAAACTGTTGCGCGCTGCTTCCTTCACAGCCGTTGGGTTCATCGCGCCCCAACCCTGATTATACAGCCACTCCGTCCGGTCACGGCGGATATTCAGCCAGATCGCGCTCTGGTTCTGCATGTCCGCAGCGGCAACCGGATACAGCTTCAGCTCGAAGCCATATTTCTTGGCCAGCGCTTCAAGAACCGGAATCGGCTCCTTGCCGAAAGGTGCATCAAGATGAATAAGCCCGATTTTCTTACCCTTCAGCTTGTCCATGCCGCCTTCTTTTTCAGCGACATGTTTGATGAAGACCGATGCGCCGTCCCAATAGGTGACAGGCGGAATGAAAATCCACGGGAAATTGGTACCATCAGCCGATGCCGACAATCCATAGGCCATCGACAGGATCGGAACCTTGTCAACGGCAGCCTTTGGAATGAGCTGAAGTGTGATGCCCGTCGAATATGGATTGATGATGGCTGGATTTTTACCTTTCACAGCCTCATAGCATTCCACGCCTTTTTTGGTGTCGTAGCCGGTTTCACATTCCTCGATGGCCAGCTTGACACCGCCGATGCCGCCATCACGCTCGTTGAGCATGCGCAAATAATCATGCATGCCATTGGCAATAGGCACACCTGATGAAGCGAAAGGCCCCGTGCGGTAGGTCAGCAGCGGAAAATAAATTTCCTGAGCCTGGGCATATGTTGCCGGCATTGCGCCAGCGACAAGTGCGCCAAGAGCTGCGCCCATCATCCATTTTTTCAGTGTCATGCGATTCCTCCGTTGCATGTTGTGTGCGGATGAAATGCCTTCATCCGTCGTCCCGCCGGCCTTATGCTGGCCGATAGTGAAACGCCTCAGGCTTGCCTAGTAAGGGAAAGGCCAGACGCGCAATTTCTGCTTCATGATCTGCCACAAACGGGCCAGCCCGTGCGGCTCGATGATGAGGAAGAAAATAATCAGCGCCCCAACCAGCATATGCGTGAGATGCTCGGCGGTAGCGCCCGTCAGCGGAATACCGATCGCCGGCAATCCGAACTTCAGCAAAGTGGGCAGGCCGGAAATAAAAGCCGCACCAAAATAAGAGCCAATCAGCGACCCAAGCCCGCCAATAATCACCATGAACAGGATATTGAAGCTCTGATTGATATTGAACGCATCATTTGCTTCCCCGCCGCCATACCACAGGAACATCATACACGCGCCAGCCACACCGGCGAAAAAGGAAGAGACAGCGAACGCCAGCAATTTTGTGGGCAGCAGGCGAATGCCCATCAGTTCAGCGGCAATATCCATATCGCGCACCGCCATCCACATGCGCCCCAGCCGGCCATGTACCAGGTTGGAGGCAAGCCACGTCAGCAGAATCACGATGCCAAGCAAAACCAGATAGCGCGTCTGCGGCGTTGCATTCGGGCCTGTGATGGCAAGGCCAAACAAATCACGCCGCGGCACCTCAATCGCGCCAGACGCGTTGTAATTATAAAGCCAGGGAATACGCACAAAACTCCATTGCAGGAAAAACTGTGCGGCCAGCGTTGCCACGGCGAGATAAAATCCCTTGATCCGCAGTGACGGCAGACCGAACAGGACGCCAATTCCTGCCGCAAAAAACCCGGACAGCAAAATCCAGATGATAATGTTCACACCCGGAAAAATCGTCGTCAGCTTGTAGCAGGCGTAAGCACCGACACCCATGAATGCCCCGGTGCCCAGCGAGATCAATCCCGTATAGCCTGTGAGGATATTCAGCCCGATGGCTGCCAGCGCAAACACCAGAAATGGGATCATCACAGTCGAAATGAAGAAATCCGACGTGAACATGGGGATAACGAGGGCTGCAATGATCAGAATCACGGTCAAACCGACACGATCCTGCTTCAGCGGAAAGATGGCCGTATCCGCCGCATAACTCGTTTTATACTGGCCTGCCTCGCGATAAAACAATTCAGGTCACTCCGTCAGATACGTTCAATGATCTTGTCGCCAAACAGCCCTTGCGGACGGAACAGCAGGAACCCAAGCGCGATGATGTAGGCAAGCCATGATTCAATGGCGCCACCAACCAGCGGACCCCAGTAAAATTCGCCGATTTTTTCACCGATGCCGATAATCAGGCCACCGACAATGGCGCCGGGAATGGAGGTGAAACCGCCAAGGATGAGCACCGGCAAGGCCTTCAGCGCAACTGTTTGCAGGCCAAACGACACATCCGACCGCGCACCCCACATGATGCCGGTCAGCAACGCCACGACACCCGCAGTGAACCATACGATGACCCAGATCTGATTGAGCGAAATGCCAACAGACAAGGCCGCCTTGTGGCTGTCTGCCACCGCGCGCAACGCCCGGCCAATGCGCGTATACTGGAAAAAGGCTGCCAGCCCGGCAATCATGACTGACGCGATCACGGCCGCCGCAATATCCAGTTTCTGGATGGTGACGCGCCCGCCAAGAATATTGAGATCAATCGCACCCTTCGGCAGAAAGAGCTGATCGGAAATCATCACCTTGGTTTCTCCGCCAAAAACGGATTCACCAAGGCCGATCAGAAAATAAGTCAGGCCGAAGGTTGCCATGAACAGGATAATGTCCGGCTGATTGACCAATGGCCGCAGCACGACCCGCTCAACCACCTGCGCCAGCACATACATCACGCCGATGGCAACTGCGAGCGCCACAAAAGCCGCCGCATGACCAGAAAAGCCGGCGGCAGAGAGTTTTTCATACGTTCCGACGAGCGATAGCGCGGCAAACACCACCATGATGCCCTGCGCGAAGTTGAACACGCCGGAGGCCTTGAAAATCAGCACGAAGCCAAGCGCGATGAGTGCATATAATACGCCACCGACCAGCCCTTCCCACAAGGTTTGCACCAGCAGGTCAGGCATATCGACCATCTGCGCAAACGGGTCGATCAGCACCTTGTAGGCCATGCCGCTTTTATCGAGCATCCCGCCCTTGCCGATAACGGTCAGCAGCAGCGCAATGCCGGCAATAATCACCAGCGACCACTGGCCCGTGGTCAGTTTGAAAGGCTTGGGCGGAGAAACGGTTGCATCCGTCATGTCATCACATCCTTAATGTCCGACGCCAAGATAAGCATCGATCACGCGGCTATCCGCCTTCACTTCGGCCGGCGTGCCATCGGCAATTTTCTGGCCATATTCCAGCACAACCACCCGGTCCGACAAATCCATCACCACGCCCATATCGTGCTCGATGAGTGCGATGGTAGTGCCGAATTGATTGTTCACATCGAGAATAAACCGGCACATATCTTCTTTTTCTTCGAGGTTCATGCCGGCCATCGGTTCATCGAGCAGCAGCAATTCCGGCTCCATCGCCAGCGCGCGCGCCAATTCAACACGCTTTTGCAGTCCGTAGGGCAGCTTGCCGACAGGAATTTTGCGGATGTGCTGAATTTGCAGAAAATCAATGATGTCTTCCACAACACGGCGGTGCGCGATTTCTTCATCCATCGCCGGACCATGACGCAAGGCCTGCCAGACAATGGATTTTTCCATTTTCAGCGTGCGCCCCACCATGATGTTGTCGAGGGTCGACATACCCTTGAAGAGAGCCACATTCTGAAAGGTGCGCGCAATCCCTTGCGACGCCGCCACATGCGGACGCATTTTCGCGCGTTTTTCATTCTTGAAGGTGATCGACCCTTCCTGCGGATGATAAAATCCGTTGATGCAGTTCAGCATCGAGGTTTTGCCGGCCCCATTGGGGCCAATGATGGCGCGGATTTCACCCTTCTTGATATTGAAGGACACATCCGTAATCGCCTTCACGCCGCCAAAACGCAGCGACACATTTTGCACCGCCAGCAATTCATCACCGGCTTCAATGGGTTTCAGAGCCAGAGTGTTCACGCCGCAGCCTCCAGACGCACAGTGGGCGGGAATGTCTTGACGTCACGCACCTGCACGCGCGCGGCAATCACACCCTTGCGGCCATCCTCGAACGTCACTTCCGTGGAAATATCCGCCTGTGTTGACCCATTATACAATGCGTCGACGAGCGGCGCATAGCGATCAGCAATAAAGCCACGCCGCACCTTCTGCGTGCGCGTCAATTCGCCGTCATCAGCATCAAGCTCCTTGTGCAGGATCAGAAAACGCTTCACCTGCGCCCCGCCCATGTTGGGTTCTGACGCCAGAGAGGCGTTGACCTCCTCCACATGCTTTTCAATCATCGCATAAACCTGCGGATGGTTGGCCAGCTCCTGATAGGACGAATAAATCACATTGTTACGCTCGGCCCATGAGCCAACCGCAACCAGATCAATGTTGACGAAGCAGGCGACATAATCATGGCCCTGTCCGAACGCCACCACTTCCTTGATGTTGGGATAGAATTTCAGCTTGTTCTCGACATATTTCGGCGGGAACAGCGCGCCATTGTTCAGCTGGCCCACATCCTTGGCACGATCAATGATCTTAAGATGGCCGTTGGCATCGAAAAATCCAGCATCGCCGGAATGCACAAATCCGTCTGGCGTCTTGGTCTCGGCCGTTTTATCGGGATCTTTATAATAGCCCAGAAAAACGCCGGGCGAGCGATACAGAACCTCGCCATGCTCATCGATCTTGATTTCGACATTGGGTGCCGGCGGCCCGACCGTATCGGTGCGGATCGCGCCATCAGGCTGCATGGTGATATAAACCGCAGCCTCGGTCTGGCCGTAGAGCTGTTTGAGATTGACGCCGATGGACCGGAAAAACCCGAAAATTTCCGGACCGATGGCTTCACCGGCGGTATATCCGGTCTTGATATTGGTCAGCCCGAAGCGGTTGCGCAGCGGTGCATACACCAGCGCGTCCCCAAGCTTGTATTTCAGCTTTGCGCCCAATGGCACAGTATCACCATTGAGAATTTTTTCACCCCATTTTTTCGCGTGCGCAATAAAATGGTGGAACAGCTTGCGCTTGAGCGGGCTGGCATCTTCCATGCGCACCATGGTCAGCGTCAGCATATTTTCAAACACGCGCGGCGGCGCGAATGCGTAGCTCGTGCCGATCTCGCGCCGGTCATCAACAACCGTGTCGGCGCTTTCCGGGCAATTCACGCAATAACCGGCCAGAATGGCTTGCGTGTAGGAAAAAATATGGTCCCCCACCCATGCCATCGGCAGATAGGCGATGACCTCATCGGTATCCTTCAGCCCATCGAAATCAATGCCGATATGGGAGCCACCCATGAGATTGTCATAGGTCAGCATCACGCCTTTGGGACGGCCTGTCGTGCCCGACGTATAGAGAATAACGCCCAGATCGCTGCCCTTGGTGCCGGCAATGGCAGCATCCAGCGAGGATGACACATCCTTCTGCGCCAGCAGGACACGCCCATCTGAAATAATTGCGTCGATATGGTGCAATTGCGCATGATCATAATCGCGCAAACCGCGCGCTTCATCATATAATATCTGCTGCAGGCGCGGCACCTTGTCCTGCACCGAGAGAATTTTATCCACCTGCTCCTGATCTTCCACAGCAGCAATTTTGGCTTCGGCATGCTCCAGCACATAAGCCATTTCTTCCGCGACAGAATCCGCATAGACCGGCACCGGAATAGCCCCGATGCATTGGGCGGCAGCCATCGTCCAATATAATTTGGGCCGGTTCGATCCAACAATTGCCACCTTGTCGCCGATGCCGACACCCAGCTTGGACAGGCCAGCCGCGTAGGCGCGCACCTGCTCATTCACCTCAGCCCAGGTCCATTGCTGCCATATGCCGAGATCTTTCAGCCGGTAGGCCACGCGTTGCGGGCGCACGCGCGCATTGCGGGCGATGAGCTTCGGAAAAGTATCATCAGCGGCGGTGTTGAGCGTCACCACGTTCATCCCTCTCCCTGCGGCCACATTCTGCAGCTCGTTATTGATTGTTGCCCGATTGATCAGACTGTGACGGACTGTGCCGCCTTGCTGTACTCATTGCAACAGCCCATGCGCTAGACAAGGGTTCAGTTGACAGACGCGCGACAATTTGCACGGTATAGATGCCGTTTTATGTGGAATTGATTATCTTCGCATCTGCACAATAATTTTATCGCACTGCAATAAAATGTGCCTGCATGGCGTATCAAGCATCAAACCACGCCAACGCCTGTAAATCATGCACGGTGATGGCGTTGTGTTCGACACTGAGAAATCCCCGCGCCTGCAACATTTGCAGCGCCTTGTTTGCGGTCTGGCGTGAAACACCGGCCAACTGACCCAACTCTTCCTGGCTGATCTCCAGTGTGCCATCACCGTGCGGATAAAAAACCGGGTTGAACAGCCAGGCAATATTGCGTGCGATCCGGCCCGCGGCATCCAGCGTGCGGTCTGATTCTGCCAGCCCGATGAATTGCCCGAGCCGCTCATTGAGCTGATGCACAAGGTAGCGGTTGAAACCGGCGGAATGCTCAAACAGCCACGCGAAAGTCGTGCGGTTCATCAGGGCCATGCGTGTTTCGCGCAGCGCTACAAGATCATAGCGGCGCGGCTCGGCTTTCAGCATCGAACCTTCGCCAAACCATGCACCGGTGCGGAGGCCGGCCAGCGTGGCACCCTTGCCCTCCTTGGAAATCATGCCCAGCCGGATCAGGCCATCCACCACACCGGTCCAGTAATCCAGCCTGTCCCCACGGTGGCAGATATAGGCCCCGGCGCCGTATGTTTTTTCAAGAATGCCACGGCGTGCTTTTTCAGCCTCTTCCGGTGTCAGGTTAGCGGCCCATGGCGCAATGGTCTGGAGACGGGCCAGCGTCAGCATGGGCGAACATCAGTATGGTGCAGTGGCTGGATCAGACAAACATTCATCAGAGCCATCCAGCATTCTGCAACAGGTCATGCCACCATCGTTGTGCGCGGCACGGCATCCTCGGGCACCACTGCGGGCGCAATCGAATCGCCCTGCAAATAAGTCACACCCCAGGTCGCGAGCTTGCGCGCGGACTCTTCATCCACCACCCACTCCGCCACTGTCTCAATTCCCAGATGCTGTGCCAGATCAATCAGCGTGCGCACAAAGAAGCTGTCATCGGCGGACCGGCCGATATTCTGCACGAAGGCGCCGTCGATTTTCAGAATATCGACATCAAGCCCGCGCAGATGCTTGAATGATGTGTAGCCCGCGCCAAAATCATCAATCGCGGTGCGCACACCCATGGCCTTCAGCGAAGAAAATATCTTGCGGGTTGCCGAAACATTTTCAATGGCCTGCGATTCCGTCAGTTCAACGATCAGGCGATCAGCAATATCAGCGCGGCCAACAAGGCCTGAGGTCAGCATGTCGCGCCACACCTCACCCAGCAGTGTCGTTGTGGAAACATTCACTGACAGTTTCAAATCGGGTTCAGCCGCCAGTGCAGACAGCGAAAGCTCCAGCACGCGGTGATCAATCAGATGCACACGCCCCAGCCGCTCGAACACCGGCACAATCGAGCCTGCCGGCACAATGGCGCCATCCTCCTTGCGCAGCCGAACCAGCGCTTCGCTGAAAGCAATGGCACGCGACCGGGCGGAGACGATAGGCTGGCGGGCCAGCACGATCCGCCGGTCATTCAGGGCGCGCACAATCGAATCGGCCATGGCCTGATCGGTCAGGCGGCGGGCTTCGCGCCGCCGGTCAGGCTTGTAGAGCTGGAACAGCGCGCCTTCCTTGTACGCCCTTTGCATCGCATCTTCGCAACGGCGCAGCACCAGCCGCGCTTCCCGCGCCCCTTCCGGATCGGATATGCCGCCAATCGCGAGCGTGACCGGGAAGACGCCGTCTTCCAGCTCGACCGGGCGGGCCGTAACGGCTTCTGCCAGCCGTTGCGCCGCATTGCCCATTTCCGCTTCCGGGCAACGGGCCAGGACGATGCCAATCTTCGCAGTCGAATAGCGGATGAGCGTATCGGTCCGGCGCAAGGCCCGGTTCAGGCGCGCCGCAATTTCCGCAACCATCAGATCGCATGTTTCCGAGCCATGCTCATGGTCAATGGCGGTGAGGCCGCCAATGCTCACCGTAAGCATGGCAAAAGGGCGGCCAGCGGCGCGCGCCGACGCCAGCGCATGATCAATCCGGCACAACAATTCCGTCCGGGCATTGGCCGCAAGGTTGGCGCCTGCATTCACACCATCGTCTGACAACAGCCGCACCAGCCCCTTGACCCGCGCCGGGCGCCCATCCGGGCCGGCAAACCAGCGGCCAACATCTTCGACGGGAATCAGTCCCGCCGGCAGCGCCAGTTCATAGCGCAGGCTGAACGGCACACCGTGGCCCGAATCGGTTTCCACCGGATCAGCAATGACATCCTCGCGCGTGCCGGCGGACCGGCTGGAGACCATGCGGCGAAACTGGCGGGCTGATTCCAGCCGTGAAACCTCTTTCACCCCAAGCAGGGCCGCCGCATTGCCACCCCAGGCGATGCGTTCACTCATCACGTCCCAATCATAGACCGTGCTGCTCAGGGCATTGAGCACACCCGCCGGGTCGAGTGGCTCAGTGGTTATGCTGGACGCTGGGAACGGTCCGGTATCCGCCATCATCATTGATTGGTTATCCTGTGCAGCGGACGCAGCCATCCACCTTGTCAACGCACAGTAACGGCAGAGCGTTAATGGCCAGCAAATGCCAAGGGCCCTTGAGAAGCGTTGAGAGGCATTCCAAACAGTGTTCACGAAAGATCAGCGGCACAGCGTTTGCGCAGCATGAACAGGCCGGGCCGCCATTGGCCCGCTTTGGCACAGAGCAGGCGATGCGCAGCACAAACATCCCCAATCCGGCACTGGACCCCATTCCCGCCAACCGCATGCTGGTGCCCTATGGCAGCCATCCCGGCCGGGGCCGGCAAGGCCCGGCAGCGTCCAGCGGCCCCGCCAACGCGTGCTTTCTGGCCAGCCTGCTGGCCAGCGCCATCAATGCGGAAACCGTCCGCAGCCGCCGCAAGACCGATCCGGGTACAGCTATCGCCTGCTACCGCGCGACCCAGGCCCGTATTGCAGCCTGACAGACGCGCCCAACAAAAAACGGACGCCGAAGCGTCCGTTGTTTCAAATCCCGTTACGCGAAAGTTCAGGCTTCAGTTTTCTTGACCGAAAGCACCTGACGGCCGCGATACATGCCGGTCTTCAGATCGACATGGTGCGGACGGCGCAATTCGCCCGAATCCTTGTCCTCGACATAGGTCGGGGCCACGAGCGCATCATGGGAACGGCGGAAGCCGCGCTTCATCGGCGAGGTTTTACGTCTTGGAACGGCCATAGTAATCTCCGGATGGCATCGGCATTCAGACCAAAAGATGAGGCGGTGACTGAGTGCCGGGATCAAAGGTTGGCGGGCCTATACAGGCTTTCCCGCGATGAATCCAGCCATGCGCACAGGAAAAGTGCGGCCTTGCTTTACAGCGCCATCAGCCCGGCGGTCTTACCGGCTCAGGCAGCGCGTATCCAGCGCCTCCCGCCCCATGCGCCGCAACACATTCTCATAGTGGAAACGGTGATTCCCCGCTGGCCGCGCTGGATTGCGCGTCAACGGTGAAGGCAGAGCCGCCGCAAGCGCCGCCGCCTCGCGCGGGCTGAGCACCCGTGCCCCCTTGCCGAAGAAACGGCGCGCCGCAGCCTCAACGCCATAAAGCCCTTCACCCCACTCCGCGATATTCAAGTAGATTTCGAGCTGGCGGCGTTTTGGCACCACCAGGTCAAACCAGAGGGCGAGTGGAATTTCCAGCCCCTTGCGGATGTAGGACCGGCCATTCCAGAGAAACAGGTTCTTCACGATCTGCTGGGTCAGGGTGGACGCGCCGCGCACCGGCTCACCATCCTCTTCCAGAACCTCCTGCAACGCCTCCCAATCGACCCCGCCATGGCTGCAAAACCGGGCATCTTCCGCCGTCAGCACAGCAACGGGCACGACGGGCGCCATATCGCCAAGCCGGACAAAGCTGCGGTCCACCGATTGCAGCGTGATCCAGCGCCCGATCATCAATGTCGAAACCGGCGGCACAACACGGTAGACGGCACTCAAGACCAGCGGCACAGCCGCAATGATGACGAGCCAGCGCAGGAGGCGGCGCAAGAGATGACGCATGTCAGGCGCACCGGCCCGTAACCGGATAGCCATCGGCGCTTGACCGCGCTGGCACTGCCATGCATCGCCTCCATCGTGATTGTTACATGAAAATGCCAACCGAACTGAAAGCAAGTGGATCAGCATGTCACGCCCGCCAGTGCAACCTGACGAAACATTTTCAGCCCGCCTGGCCATGATTGCGCAACGCATGGACAGCCTGCTCACCCGCTTGCTGACCGATGCGCCGCTGCCCGGTGAAATATCACGCCCGGCCCGGCTGATGGCCGCGATGCGGCACGCTGCGCTGGCAGGCGGCAAACGCCTGCGCCCTTTTCTGGTCATCGAGACAGCACGCCTGTTTGGCCGTGATGATGAAGCCGTCTGGCACACCGCTGCAGCATTGGAGTGCGTGCATTGTTATTCGCTCGTCCATGACGACCTGCCTGCCATGGATGATGACGATCTGCGGCGCGGCCAGCCCACCGTGCATCGCGCTTTTGATGAAGCCACCGCTATTCTCGCCGGCGATGCGCTGCTGACCTTCGCCTTCGATATTCTCGGCAATTTGCCGCCTGAAACGCGCGCACCGCTCCATGGCGATCCCCGTGCCGCGCTCGTGCTTGCGCTGGCGCGGGCTGCGGGCCTTGGCGGCATGGTCGGCGGCCAGATGCGCGACCTTGCAGCAGAGGGCCGGTTTGAACAATCCGGCGGGCGCACAGCAATGACGCTCACCGATATGCTGGACATGCAACGCATGAAAACCGGCGCACTGATCACAGCCTCTGTCGCATGCGGCGCAATTCTCGGTGGCGCGAGTGATGCCCAGCGCAGCGCGCTCGAAACTTACGCGCAGAAATTCGGCGCCGTGTTTCAAATCGCCGATGATATTCTGGACGTGGAATCCAGCGCAGCAGTCATGGGCAAGGCCACCGGCAAGGATGACGCCAAAGGCAAGGTCACGCTCGTCAACATCCTCGGCCGGGAAGCTGCGCGCGCTGAACGCGACCGGCTTGTGGAGGATGCGTTGAGCGCGCTCGCCCATATCGGGCGCGGGGCGCACGTGTTGGCAGATGCAGTGCGTTTTGCCGCCAGCCGCAGCCATTAAGGCGCACCGGAACGGAACCAAAGCGTTAGATCAAGATATCATAAAACTGCAAACAATCACGACATTGAAAACAGTCCTGTAGAACAACCCTTGATCATTTTTTTTCAGCTTGTGCTAGATGACGAAACACGCACGACGATTGCGGATGGCATGGATTAGACTGAAGGCCGTTGATGCCGACGTTTTGGGGTTGGCGCTTGCCGCGCCATCCATCACCAGCGTCATATCGCCAATGACACTTTGTGCATCAATGCGGCCTGTATTTCCCCGCGCAACTGGATCAGCAACCAGACACACGCGCGTTTTGTCAAAACCAATCCCGGCCAGTGCAACAGTGGCCGCCAGATTGGCGTTCTTGGGATAAAGCATCGCAGCCTCGCGCGCCGATCCTTCAAAAAAAACGGTTCGCTGTGTGAGTGATTCAAGCGCAATGGATTTATCGGCTGGCGTGCCTTTCCAGGCCAACGGCGGCTTAACCGATGTGTAGGTCACCGCTGATAAGCCTGCAATTTTCAGCGCACCCAGGCCATCGAGCCCGGCAATTGCGCCAGCGGGAATGATGATTTGCGCGGCCCCCCGTATGGCCATGGAGAGAGCCTCAATATATCCCGGTGCCGCCAATGCGCCGGTGGAAATGATCATCAGGTCAACACCCGCGGTGAGAATATCCGCCGCATACTGCCGCACTGCCTCGTGTCCTGCACACTCCACAATCAGATCAGGTTTGAGCGACAGCATGTCGGCCATATCGTGTATAACGCTTACATCGGCGGGGAGCGCGCGGCGGGCATGAACAGCATTCTGGCTCCGGACCAGAACCGCGCAAAGCTGCGTCCCATTCGGATTGTCACGGATATGCGCTGCCACCACTTGCCCGATTGCACCAAAGCCGATCAGCGCAATACGCATGCGGCTTACACCGTCACCTGCGTGCCGACTTCCACAACGCGCCCGGTGGGAATCTGAAAGAAGTCAGTTGCATCCGATGCGTTGCGTGCGAGCGCAATAAACACCTTGTCACGCCACAGCATCATGCCCGAATTGGCCGCCGGGCGGATGGACCGGCGCGACAGGAAAAATGAAGTCGACATAATGTCGAATTTGAAGCCTTGCTTGCGCAGAATGGCGAGGCCTTTGGGTATATTCGGCTGTTCCATATAGCCATATTTCATGCGCACCAGCCAGAAACCATCGGCAATTGGCTCAATGGACACACGCTCGGAATCTGGCACGCGCGGCGTATCGCTCGAACGCACGGTCAGGATCGCATTTTTTTCATGCAGCACCTTGTTGTGCTTGATGTTGTGCAGCATCGCAGTCGGCGCTGTTTCCGGATCACTGGTCAGGAACACAGCGGTGCCGGACACCCGGTGCGGCGGGCTTTTCTGCAACATGCCGATCAGTTCGCGCAGCGGCACATCTGTCTTGCGGGTTTTCTGGAAGAGAATGCCGGTGCCCTTGACCCATGTGGCCATCAACAAAATCAGCATCGCTGCAAACAGCACCGGCACGAAGCCGCCATGAAACAGCTTGAGCAAGTTGGCGGAGAAAAATGCAAAATCGATCAGCAGGAATGGCGCCATCATGAGCGCCGCGACAATCCAGTTGAAACGCCAGCCTTTCCAGATCACGACGAAGGCAAGAATGGCATCCACCATCATCGCGCCAAACACCGAAATGCCGTAGGCGTTGGCCAGAGCCGATGAGGTCTGGAACGCCAGCACCAGCGCAATCACCGTGATCCGCAGGAACGAATTGACGCGCGGCATATAAATCTGCCCATGCGTCGTTTCAGACGTATGGCTGATCACAAGGCGCGGCATCAGGCCAAGCTGAATTGCCTGCTGTGTCAGCGAAAATGCGCCCGTGATCACGGCCTGCGAGGCGATAATTGTTGCCGACGCCGCCATGATGATCAACGGCCAGCGAAACCATTCCGGTGCAAGTTTGAAAAACGGGTTATCGACGGTTGTCGGGTCCGACAGCATCATCGCGCCCTGCCCCAGATAGTTCAGCCACAGGCAGGGGAACACAACAGTCAGCCAGGCATATTGGATGGGCGCGCGGCCAAAATGCCCCATGTCGGCATAAAGCGCTTCCGCGCCGGTGACAGCCAGACACACCGTGCCAAGCACAAGCAGCGAGATGCCCGGATGCTGCACAAAGAAGTGCACGCCCCAATAGGGATTGATCGAATAAAACACGCGCGGATCATCAGCGATGTGCAAAATGCCGAGCACCGCCAAGGTCAGGAACCAGGTCAGCATGATCGGCCCGAAAAACGTGGCCACTTTTCCTGTGCCACGGCTTTGCACGCCAAACAGCAGCAGCAGAATAAAAATCGCAATCGCAATTACATGGTTTTGTTCCAGCCCCGGCAGCACGGTCTTCATACCTTCGACCGCCGATAAAACCGAGATCGCTGGCGTGATCACGGCATCACCATAAAACAGCGCTGCACCTGCCATGCCGAGAAACAAAATCAGATAATTACGGCCGCCGAGCGCGCGCTGCGCCAATGCCACCAGTGTCAGCGTGCCGCCTTCACCATTATTGTCGGCACGCAGGATGATGAACACATATTTGACCGTCACAACCAGAATGAGCGACCAGAGGATGAGCGACAGCACACCAAAAATGATATCGGGCGACACAGCAGCAACGGCCCGCGCAGCAGCGGCAGGCCCATGACCCCCGCCATGGGATCCTTGCGTGACGGCAATGGTTTCCTTGAACGCATAAAGCGGGCTGGTGCCAATATCACCATAAACCACGCCAAGCGCACCGAGGGCCAGTGCTGCGAGCGATTCTTTTGAATGGCTGCGGCCATCGCCATGCGGCGCCCCCGCGCCGGGCCCGGAGGGTGTATCCGTCGCAGCAGGTTGTGGGGCAGGCGTGGCGTTGGGTTGAGCGGCAGCGTCATTCATCTGCGCCATACGGGATGTCTCCCGTTCCTCTTACTCAGGGCGCGCGGGCTTAACACCATTGCCCAGCGCAATCCACCCGTCCGGCCCAGAAATGTACCAGACGGTTCAAAGCTGTCCTGATCCATAGCGCTGTTCGATATAACGGCCGACCATCGCCTTGAAATCAGCCGCCAATGTCGGCCCGCGCAGGGTTGCGGCCTTCTTGCCGTCAATAAACACAGGCGCCGTCGGTGTTTCTCCTGTGCCCGGCAAGGAGATGCCGATGTCGGCATGTTTGGATTCGCCCGGCCCGTTCACGATGCACCCCATGACCGCGACATTCAGGTTTTCAACGCCGGGATAGACTGCCTTCCATTCTGGCATCGAGGTCGAAATCCAGGCTTGAATATCGCGGGCAAGCTCCTGAAAAACGGTTGATGTGGTCCGCCCGCACCCCGGACAGGCCGCCACGAGCGGCACGAAGGTGCGGAATCCCATCGTCTGGAGCAATTCCTGCGCAACCTTCACCTCGACCGTGCGGTCCCCTCCGGGCTCGGGCGTCAGCGAGACGCGAATCGTATCTCCAATGCCGTCCTGCAGCAGGATGCCCATGGCAGCGGAGGAAGCGACGATGCCCTTTGAACCCATGCCAGCCTCTGTCAGCCCCAGATGAATGGCATACTCCGAGCGCCGGGCGACCTCCCGGTAGATGGCAATCAGATCCTGCACCGCCGAGACTTTGGCCGACAGAATGATTCGGTTGCGTGCCAATCCCAGCTCTTCCGCCCGTTGCGCTGACAGGAGCGCCGAGCGGACCATCGCCTCCCGCGTTACCGCGCGCGCCGAAACCGGCCTCACCGACTTGGCATTGATGTCCATCAGCTCCGTCAGCAGGGCCCCATCGAGTGACCCCCAGTTTGCACCGATCCGGACGGCTTTGTTGTGTCGCGCCGCCAGCTCGACGATTGCACTGAATTGCCTGTCTTTTTTCCCGCCGAAGCCCACATTGCCGGGATTGATGCGGTATTTATCCAGTGCCTCGGCACAGGCGGGATGATCAGCCAGAAGCGTGTGGCCGATATAATGGAAATCGCCGACCAGCGGCACAGAGAGACCGCGCTTCAGGAGCTTGTCCTTGATATGCGGCACCGCCGCCGCCGCTTCGTCACGGTCAACCGTGATACGGACAATTTCGGACCCGGAACGGGCCAGCGCTGCAACCTGCTCTACAGTGCCATCAACATCCGCCGTGTCGGTATTGGTCATGGATTGCACAACTATCGGCGCGCCACCGCCCACCTGCACATGACCGACCATCACGCCGGCAGTGGCATGGCGCGGCGCCGGATCAGCACGGCTATCGAGGATGCAGGAATCGAGCGGCGCGTTCATCAAAACCTCATTGGCTTCTGCATGGGCATGGGCATGGGCTTAAGCATTGGCATGGCGTGACCCGATGCCTTTGCCCGGTCAAGCGGCGGCTGTCTGGCCACCCCTGCAATGGGCGCATGAACCCGACAGTTCGATGACCTGCGTGCGTGTCTGAAATCCCTCCTGCGCGATCAGCCGCGAGAGGGAGCGGCTCATATCCTCGGAAATGGTTTCATCCACCCCGCCACACTGGTCACAGATCAGAAACACAATCATATCTCCCGGCCCATGCGTGTGGTCCTGACTGTGCGGGCAGACAATAAAGGCGTTGCGGCTGGCCAGCCTGTGCACAAAACCCTGCTCAACCAGAAAATCCAGCGCACGATAAATTGTCACCGGGGCCAGGCGCTTGCTGCCCTGCGTTGCCAGCGCCTCGATCAGATCATAGGCGCCCATGGGCCGGTGCGTCGCCAACAGCGCCCCCAGCGTTGCACGGCGAATATCAGTGAAACGCACGCCGCGTGCGGTG
>JBOFCU010000090.1:0-4738 GCA_051646285.1 Beijerinckiaceae bacterium | reverse complement strand
GAGTATGTGATGCCATGCTCACGCACGGCGGCATTGAGGCGCTGGATCCACAAGGCGCGGAATGTGCGCTTCTTGTTGCGGCGGTCACGCGTCGCATACTGCATCGACTTGTCGACAGCAGCCTTGGCGGTGCGGATCGTATTCTTGCGGCGGCCGTAGAAACCTTTGGCGGCCTTCAGTGTCTTCTTGTGTTTGGCGTGACTGGTAACGCCACGTTTGACGCGAGCCATGTTCGCTCTCCTTCAAAAGGGGTTACGGTTCAGCCGTTCGGCAGGAAGTACTTTTTGATGTTCTCGCCATCCGTATGGAACAGGATGCCGGTGCCACGCTTGTCACGGATCTGCTTCTTGGTCCGCTTGATCATGCCGTGGCGCTTGCCCGACTTGGCGTAAACCACCTTGCCGGAGCCGGTCACCTTGAATCGCTTCTTGGCGCCGGATTTGGTCTTCATCTTGGGCATTTGCTCATCTCCTGGCGCGCACGGAACGCAGCCTTTCGGCTTTTGTCCTCGCACCTGTCACATGGGTAGAGGTTCGACCTGCCACGGCAGCCCTTTTTAGCCGGGCGGGTCAGTGAAGGCCGGTGCTATGGCAGAAAGCCCGCAATAGCGCAACCGGCTTTGCACCTGCCAAGGCACCTATCGCTTTGCGATGCCCTCATCTTTGCCGCTGGTTTGCTTTGCCCAGCTTGCCGCCGCCGCCAGGGCCTGCTTGTCTGGGGCAAACAAGCGGGAGGCGGCGGCAATGTGGGACTTGGCCAATGAAGCGGGCGCATTCATGTGGCAGGCGCGGCAGGCGAAAGCCCGCTACGCAAACCTGCCTGAGCGTCTGACACCGCCATCCATCGCAGCCGCCTACGAGGCACAGGATGCGTTTCACCGGCTGGCAGCGCCCGTTCATGGCCCCGTGGCTGGCCTGAAAATCGCCACCACGACCAAGATCATGCAGGCGCTGATGGGCATTGATCACCCCTGCGGCGGCGCGATTTTCCGCGATCTGATTCAGTCCTCACCCGGTACGGTGCGCGCCGCTGACCACACGCATGTAATGGCGGAATGCGAGATTGCCGTCAAAACATCTGCTCCGCTCGGCGGCCCCGGCCTCACCGTAACCGCCACACAGGCCCGCGCGGCCACCGGCTTCATCACTCCGGCGTTCGAGCTGATCGAGGATGGCCACGCCATCTATAAGGAAACCCGCGCCGCCAGCCTGATTGCCGACAATTCCTGGAACGCCGGGATCATCCACGGCCAGTGGATTGCCCTTGATCCATCACTGGCCATGGAATCGCTCGAAGGCATCGCCACGGTCAACGGTACAGAAAAAGGACGGGGCAAGCCGGATGATCCCTTTGGTGCGCTGGCGTGGCTGGCCAATCTGGCGGGATCGCGTGGCCGCTCCATCCCGGCCGGCACCATCATCATCACGGGCAGCCTCATCACGACCTTTGAACTGATAGCGGGCATGAGCGTGCAATTCACCATCCCCGGCCTTGGCGATGTGGCGATGGCCATCGTCTAAGCCTTGCGCCGCCGCTATCAACTTTCCGCGATAGGCTGGTTTGTGCGGCTGACTTCCTGCATGCTGGGTTCATTGTTTCGCCGCCCACCGCAGGAACCCGTGACATGCGCACTGCCTCGAGATTTCACGCCCTGCTGTTCAGCGCATTGGTGATTGTCGCCAGCATTGTGGCGCTGGCACCGGCCTCTGCCCAGCAGGGTAAACGCGTGCAGGTGACCGGCGAGGTTGTCGATACGTTCTGCAGTGTGACCGGCATCATGTTCGGTTTTGGCACCGCCCATCATCAATGTGCAGTCTGGTGCGCGCTCGGCGGCGTGCCGGTGGGCATCAAGGCGACCGATGGCCACACCTATCTCATCTTGCGCATTGAAGAGGATGATCAGGCCATTGAGAATCCGCGGATTGCCAAATTCCAGACCCATGCGGTGACCGTTGATGCGGAATTGCTGGAGCGCGATGGCATCCGCTATCTGCTCATCACCAAGGTCGCCGATGACAAGGGCGTGATCAACATGACTCATGACGAACATGGCATCCAGCCATTTGGACATTGAGCCATGCGCAAACTATTAATTGCCCTGATTTTGGCCGCACTCACCGGCGCGCCCGCCCATGCGGCAGAACTGCTGGGCGTCGAACACGAAAAACTCATGCCGCTCCAGGGCACAATCGTCGATGTGCTGTGCACGCTGGGCGGGTCCTGTCCGGCGCAATGCGGTGGCGGCAAGCGCCTGCTTGGTGTGGTCGCGGCGGATGGCAAGCTGCGCCCGCTGATCAAGGGTGTGGGCGATTTCGGCGGCACCACCCGCGATCTGGTGGGCATGTGCGGCAAGCCGGTGTTTCTTGATGGGGTGCTGATCGAAAATCCGCAGATGAGCATTTATCAGGTGCAGGCCTGGCGCGAGCGCGAAGACCAGCCATGGATCCGTTCGACGCGCTTCGAGGATGAATGGAAAGCCAAAAATGGTGACAAGGAATGGTGGCGTGACGACGGTGGCGTAAAAGCCATCATCGAGGCCGATGGCCCGCTCGGCATCAAGGGCCTGATGCCCAAACCCAAACAGTGACGTGATGCCCGCCCTATCCGACCGGCGGCGGTTGGTTGCCGCTGCCTTTGCGGCCAGCCTTGCAGGCGGCTGGATACGCCCGGCCCACGCGCAGCCGGCCGACCCTCTGGCCAACCGCTTTGGCGGGCCGTTCGCCTTAACCGACCACGAGAACAGGCGCCGCAGCGAGCGCGACTTCCATGGCGTTTTTCCGCTGATTTATTTTGGCTATACCTACTGCCCTGATGTCTGCCCCACCACGCTCGTGACCATGGCCCAGGCCGTCAATGATCTGGCACAGGCTGGCGCACTGGTGCAGCCTCTCTTCATCACCGTGGACCCGGCACGCGACACGCCCGCCTTGCTGAAGCCCTACGTCTCCAGTTTTCACGAGCGCCTGATCGGCCTGACCGGAAGCGAGGCCGACATTGCGGCGGTGACACGGGCGTGGCGCGTTCACCGCGTCAAGGTGTTGCGGGCACCCCATGATGATGCCGCCTACACCGTTGATCATGGCGCATTGGTTTATCTGATGGGGCGCCATGGGCAATTCCTGACGCTGTTTCCCCATGGCACGACGGCAGAACGCATGACACGGGTGATGCGCGACTATATCCGCGCCTGATCACCGCATGTGCCACTGTTTCGTAAAATAACCTGATAGAAAGCGCAGGATCATACATGCCATGATTCTGTTGCCACCCCACAGAAAGAAGCCATGACCGCCAGCAGCCCGCCGCCCGATACGGCCAGTGAACAGCGCATCGCCACCAAGGCCGCCGCCAAGGCCAGCGAATCCGTGCGCGAGAAAATCACCGCCGCCATTTTCGGATTTATTCTCACTGGCGTGATCGGCACGATGCTGACGACCTGGGTGCAGCAGCGCGGGTGGAGCTGGCAGAACCGCGTCACGAAAATCGAAAAAGATACCGACAATGCGATGGCCACCTACCGCACCGCGTCTGAACTGATCAATGCGCGCTGGCATGCAACCTACCGGATGACGCGGGCGCTGGAACGGCAGAGCACGGGTGAGGAATGGAAAGCCGCGAAGGAGAATTTCGACTCCACCGACAAGGACTGGGCGTTACGCTATACCAATGTAGCACGCGACGTGGAATTTCATGTCGATACGCCGTTTGCCATCGACAGCCGTGAGGACATGAACAAGGTTTGGGCGCTGAGTTGCAGCGACTATGCTTTCAGCCAGCCGCAATCTTCCGCCACACCGGCGGGGCCGCCACTGACCGTCACATCAGCGCGCATTATTCTTGAGGTCATCAATCACTGCCACGGGCGGATGAAGGATGAAATTGATGATTTTGCCGACAAGCGCAACAGCGCCAGCGTATCCGAACGCAAGGCTCTGACCGAATTATCCTACCGGCGGCTTGATCATCTCTACCGCACCAATGAAATCCTGCGCTGCGTGATTTTTGAACGCGCCCTGGCCATTCGCGGCACGGCCACAGCCGAAAGTTACTGGGGCACGTTCTTTGGTGTCGGTGCCGTCAATTATACGCTGCCGGAGAAAAAACGGGGATGCCTGATCTGACAGGGTTCAGAAATCGGCATGTGTTTTTTCGGCGTATTCGCGTCATCCCCCCCCTGCCTGATGCATCCGCATCGCTATTAGATTTGATGCATCCGCATCATGATTATATCTGATGCATCCGCATCATACCTATATTTGATGCATCCGCATCATGGCCTCAAAATGCTTCTGGGCCTGATAGGGCATGACCTGCCGCCATTCCCGCGCGGTCTGTTCGATCATGTCAGCGGGAATGATTTTCAGCGGCTTGCCCATGGACGCCGCAAGCACCTGCTGGCGGCAGGCGCGCTCAAGAAAATACAATTCATCAAATCCCATCGCACAATTGGCCGCACCGACGGTGACGCCATGATGGTCCAGAAAAATAATATCGGCATGGGGATTGTTTTTCTGCGCGGCGGCGATGCGCTCGCCCTCCTCTGCCGTCAATGCAACGCCGCCAAATCCCTGATAGGCAATGCGGCCGTGAAAACGGCAGGCGGTCTGGTGCGCCATTTCCAGCCTGCCGCCCTCGATCATTGTCAATGATGTGGCGTAGGGCATATGCACATGGAAAATGGCCTGATGGCGCGGGTTGGCGCGGTGGCCGGCAATATGAATGTTGCGCGCTGTCGCCT
>JBOFCU010000077.1:0-6958 GCA_051646285.1 Beijerinckiaceae bacterium | reverse complement strand
ATTGATGCCAAAGTCCTTCATCAGGACCGGCTTGGGCTCATCCTCTTCCCGGATAATGCGGATGACCTTATCGAGATCGAGATAAACGATCAGCAGGCCGCGCAGAATTTCCAGACGCTTTTCAATCTGGCCGAGGCGGAAGCGCGAGCGGCGTTGCAGCACGACGCGGCGATGATCAATCCAGGCCTTCAGGGCTTCCGCCAAACCGATCACACGCGGGACGGTACCATCCACCAGCACGTTCATGTTGAGCGAAATGCGGCTTTCCAACTCGGTCAGCCGGAAAAGCGATTCCATCAGGATGGTGGGATCAACAGTGCGGGCCCGCGGCTCCAGCACAATGCGGATGTCCTCCGTGGACTCATCGCGCACATCCACAAGCAGGGGCGCTTTTTTCTCGTTGATGAGATCCGCCAGCTTTTCGATCAGCCGCGATTTTGTCACGAGCCATGGAATTTCAGTGACGACGACTACCCAGCCGCCACGTGGCAATTCTTCCTTGTGCCATTTCGCGCGGACACGGAAAGATCCGCGCCCGGTGCGGTAGGCTTCGACAATATTGGCGCGCGGCTCGACGATAATGCCGCCGGTCGGCAAGTCGGGGCCGGGCACAAAGGTCATCAATTTTTCTGATGACGTGTTCGGATGCTGGATCAGATACAGCGCCGCCTCACACAATTCGGCGGCATTGTGCGTCGGGATGGATGTCGCCATACCGACAGCTATGCCTTGCGCGCCATTTGCCAGCAGATTGGGGAACGCTGCCGGCAGCACGACCGGCTCTTCATTTTCGTCATTATAGGTAGCGCGGAAATCTACCGCATCTTCAGCGATGCCTTCAAGCAGCAGGCGCGCCACTTCAGTCAGCCGCGCTTCGGTATACCGGTAGGCAGCGGCGTTATCACCATCAATCGAGCCAAAATTGCCTTGCCCATCCACCAGCGGATAGCGCTGCGCAAAATCCTGCGACAGCCGCACCATCGCTTCATAAATGGATTGGTCCCCGTGGGGATGATACTTGCCGATCACTTCGCCCACCACGCTGGCAGACTTCTTGTATCCGCCGCCGGGCTCCAGCTTGAGCTGCTGCATGGCGTAGAGAATGCGCCGGTGAACCGGCTTGAGGCCGTCACGCGCATCGGGCAACGCCCGGCCCATGATGGTCGAGAGCGCATAGGCGAGGTAGCGCTCTTCCAGCGCCTCGCGCAGATTGACGTTCTCGATATTGCCACCGGTCGGTGGCGGCGGTTCAACGCGTTTTCCCATGCTGCCCGGTTAGCGAACCGGCTGATTCGTGTCCAATCCTCCGCCGCGCGTCACACCGGCGCCCCAAACTTGCACCAAGGCTGCGTGCGGCGCAGCATGAGCCGGAGGAGTGATGATGATTCACGCACGCAAAGTTGTTCTGGCTGCCGCCTTGCTGGCATGGTCTTGGCCTGCTGCCGCGCAGCAACCTGCACCGCCGCCAACCGTCCCCGCCATGGTCGCTCCCGTCCAGGACGCGCAGGTGCTGCGCACCGCCCGTGCAGCCCGCCATCTGGCCCGGTTCGACAAGGACAACAATGGCTCGATCACACGCTCAGAATATCAGCGCTGGTATCGCTCAACCGCCCGACGGCGCAGTGCGCTGACATGGAAGCGCCATGCGAGCACAATTTTTCGCCGGCTTGACCTCAATCGAGACAGCAAGCTGACGCTCGAAGAATTTACCGCTGATCCCTATTTCCGCCGCCCGCGCATGGGCCGCTGAGAAAACGCCCAACAAAAACCCCGGATTGCTCCGGGGCTTTTTTTTATTTCGCCATGTCAGTTGCTGCGGCTGACCACCACGCGAGTGATGATATCGTGCAGCAAGCGGCGCTCGGGATGAAACAGGCCGAAGATCCATGCAAAGCCGAACGTCACATACATGCTCAGCCAGAAGAACAGCGCGTGTGCGCCTGCGCCAATGAAATCAAGACCCCGCCCATCGGTGCTTGATACTTCAATACCCATGGCGCGCATGCCCCATGTGCCGCGGCGCGGACCGGATATGGTCAGCGCGTTATAGAAAAACGCGGTTAGCGGAAACACGAGCGGCAAGGCCAGCCAGGTCAGGCCAAATGTGAGAATGCCTGCGACGGCGGTGACCAGCCACAGCAGCGACGCAACCGCGCCGATCACAAACAGGTCGATCACGAACGCCCACAGGCGCGCGCCAAGAACACGCGTGTCGGGCACGCGTGTGTCAGGCACGCGGGTACCACGCGCCTCGTCGGCGTGAGCCGGCGCATAGGGCGGAACACTGGTGCGAAAGTCGTTCATCAATTCCCATTCCTCTGTCTGCACGGGCCTGTGCAATACGCGAGTGCATATGGGGATTGAACGCGCCAGTTCAAGAGATGGTTGCATCAGCGGCAGATGTATCAGCTGACGCTTGCCGGCCCGAATATTGTGATTAGAGCGGCCAGCAGGTTACGGTGCGGACAGGCTGGTGGCGATACCGTTGGCCAGTGCTGTCGTTGATGAAATACGGTGAATCTTGTCAAAGTCGGCGCGGTTGATCAGATGCACAGCATTCGGCACACCCATCTCGCGATAAAATTCTGCCATGGCGTCTGATGCGCCTGCCCATGATTGGCGGCCCTGATCAGTGATGACCGACCCTTCATGGAAACCAAGCCCGCCATCAACCTTCATCAGGCTGATGCCATCAATAATCGCCTGCGCATTCATGTAATGGCGGTTGCGGCCCGCCGCAAAGATTCCGGTGCAGGCCGAATAACAGACAGCGCGCGCGGCATCGACCACTGTCGTCAGCTTCGCCTCACGCACCATGCGCCCGATTTCGCGTGCCTCGCGGATATTCCCGCCGCCGCTGGTGAGATGAAGCTGTCTGATCTCGCGCGCTTCTGGCCGCGCCATGAAAGCGCGGAAAGCATCAGCATCACCCTTTTGGATGTTACCGGCCAAAATCGCGATCGATCCATGCTGCGCAAATTGCGCTGCATGAGAAGGGATGACGCCAGCACACAGACAGGCAGCAGCGAAAGTCAGCGCGCGCATGGTTACGATCCAAATGAGACAGATCGCATTTGGCCGCATCCGCTCCTGAATGCCAAATCAATTCCAGTGTGACACTCAACAAAGCGTTACAAAAGGCCCCCACATTCAAATGGCCGCTGCTTCGCTTTGATCAAGACCGCGTGGATCAAGCCGTTGTGGCGCAAAACCATCCGCTGCAAGCGCCGCCATAAGCTGGCGCGCATGATCGGCATCGCGCGTTTCAACAGTAAGATCGACCGAAACACCTTTGGCCGGCACGTCGATGAACATGCGGCCATGGCTGACTTCAAGAATATTTGCACCCAATTCGCCGATGCGCGTGGTGATTTTTCCCAGCAGGCCGGGCCTATCACTGGTGGTGATGCGGAACGAAACAATGCGGTCTGCCCGCTCCAGTGAGCGCACCATAATGGACGCAAGAATCCGCGCATCAATGTTGCCGCCGCACAAAATCACACCAACCTTTTTGCCTGTAAATTTCTGTGGTTGCTGCAGAACGGCAGCAATGCCCGCAGCGCCAGCGCCTTCCGCCATGGTATGCTGCAAGGTGGCAAGGCAATTGATGGCGTTTTCAATCTCGTCTTCACTGACCAGGGCAATCGAGGAAAATTGGGAGCGCACAATTGGCAACGTCAAACGGCCCACCGTTTTGACGGCAATGCCCTCAGCCAATGTGGCGCCGCCAATCGGCAGCGCATGATGATAAATCGCATTATAAAAAGACGGATACAGTCTGGCCTCAACGCCATGTATCGCAATATCCGGTTTGATGGCCTTGGCCGCTATGGCATTGCCCGCACCAATGCCGCCGCCGCCCAGAGGGATCATAATTATGTCGAGATCAGGATGGTCCTCCAGCATTTCCAGCGCAATCGTGCCTTGCCCGGCCATCACGAGCGGGTCATCGTAAGGATGGATCAGCACCAGTTCATCGCGCGCAATGCGGCGTTCCACCTCCTGCTGCGCTTCATAAAGCGTTTCACCGAACAGAACGACATTGGCGCCATGGGCGCGGGTGTTTTCCACCTTCACCATCGGCGTCTGCTCCGGCATCACGATTGTTGCAGGAAGTTTCAGCCGCGCCGCATGATAGGCGACGGCCTGCGCATGATTGCCGGCAGACATGGCAATGACCCCGCGTGCACGCTCATTGGCCGTCAGCGTCAGCAATTTATTCAGTGCGCCTCTATCCTTGAAGGAGCCTGTGGCATTCATCGTTTCGTATTTGATGACGATGGTTGCGCCGGTGATTTTCGACAGACGTGGCGCGATCAGGCAGGGCGTGCGCTGCAACTGCCCGGCGATGGCCCGGCGTGCGGCCTGCACATCATCCAGCGTGATGCAGAAAGGATTGGTCATGTGTTGCTCCATCAAACCGGGCGCGGTGTGTGTTCCCGGTCCCCGAAAAATCCGCCGGGGCGGATCACAAGCACCAGTGCCAACACTGAAAAAACAAATGCATCACGCCACTCCATTGGCATGGTGGCAGACCACAGCATTTCCAGCATCCCCAGCGCAAGTCCGCCAAGTAATGCGCCGCCAATCGAGCCAATGCCGCCGAGGATGGCACCGACCAGTGCCTTGAGTCCAAAAACAGCCCCGCCAGAAAACCCCATGCCGCCAAGATGAATGGTCAAGAGAAGACCTGTCACAGCGGCAAGGCAAGCAGCGATCACAAAAGACCAAGTGATGACGGCTCTTCTGTTGACTCCCATCAGCGCGGCAGCCCATGCGTCATCAGCCACAGCGCGCCATGACCGGCCAAAGGCGCTGCGTCGCATGCCGGCCAGCAAAACCGCCGCGAATAAAAATGCCGTGATAAAAACGCCGATGGCCGAAGGTGTTACTGTTGCTGAATAGTCCGGTCCGCGCACAAGAATGATTGGCTCATTCCAGACCGGCGAAACCCAGCGGCGGCCCGATCCCTGCATGAGTCGGATGGCCTCGGATAAAAAAAGCGCCAGCCCCACACTGATGATGATCACATGCTGGCCGGGCCTGTGGAGCACAGGCAGGAAAACCGCACGCACGCTAACCGTGCTCATCCAGACGGCGCTCCAGATGCACACGCCAGCCCCCGCCAACAGAAGCAGGGCCGGACTGGTGATGCCCTGCCATTCGCCTGCGGCCACGCCGAATGCGGTTGCGGCGGACCCCAGCAAGGCAAATTCTCCAAACACCAGCAGAACACGGCCAACCAGCCCGTAAATCAATGCATACGCGCTTGCGAGCAACCCCGTGATCATGATCAGCGGCAGGCCACTGGTGATATGCTGCACGGCTGATGTCATTCCTGGTGACGCGCTGCCAAACAGCGGCGGCCGCGGCGGGGACTGCGGCAGCGCAAATTCCGCTTCAGCTTGTTCCAGCCAGAAGCGTTTCAGAAAATACAATGACGAGCCGCTGACCGCCCCGCGTTCCGTCCGCAGCGCCGTGATTTCTGACGCACGCAAGCCCAGCCCCGCCTGAGCAAAGGTGCACAGAATATGATGGCCGCGCTCCGGCCCCTGTGCGGCGCGGACGCGGTAGTCGATACGCAATGAACGGGGCAATGGGCTGCGCGTGATCGCGCCAATGGTGATGGCCGCCCCTGTTTCATGCAGGGCAGGGACGACAGCGCGGCAGGCGCGGGCCTGCGTCTCATCAATCGCCGTTGTGCAGGCCGACAAAAGGCAGCCGAGCAGGGCAAGCAGCAGGGCAAGCATGAAAAGCCGCATCGCTGTCATGGCAGCGGCGACGCGCTCGCGCTGCCGGTCAATCCTCGTCGTCGTCGTGCTCACGCATCTGGTCCTGCCAGAGTTTCTTGTAGAGCCCGCTTTTCTTCAGCAAGTCCTGATGGGTGCCACGCTGCACCAGAACACCGCGCTCCAGAACGATGATTTCATCCATGTCGACGACCGATGTCAGCCGGTGGGTGATAAAAAGCACGGTGCGCCCCTTGCCGATTTTTTTCAAGGTGCGGTTGATCGACGCTTCGGTGGACTGGTCGAGTGCAGAAGTCGCTTCATCAAGCAGCAGAATTTTTGGCTGGCGCACCAGTGCACGGGCAATAGCGATGCGCTGCCGCTGCCCGCCTGACAATGTATCGCCGCGCTCGCCGACCATTGTGTCGTAGCCCTGCGGCAGGGATTTGATGAATTTGTCAATTTCCGCCTGCTTGCCTGCCGCCTCGATTTCCGCATCCGTGGCGCTGGGGTTACCAAGCCGGATATTTTCCCGCAGAGAGACGTTGAACAGCACATTATCCTGAAACACGACCGCGATCTGCGACAGCAGGGTTTCACGCGTAATATCGCGCAGATCATGACCATCAATCATGACCTTGCCGCTGACAGGGTCATGCAGGCGCAGCACAAGGCTCTGCATCGTGCTTTTGCCTGCACCCGATGGGCCAACAATCGCAACACGTTTTCCGGCTGGCACCACAAGGCTGAAATTCTTCAATTGCAGCCCATCGCCGGTGTAGGAAAATGACACGTTGTCGAACGTGATATCCTTTTCAATCGGCGGCAGGGCGTGCGCATCAGCCTTATCGGTGATGACCTGCGGCTCATGCAGCAATTCCTGCATATGGCGCACGGAGCCGGAGGCATTGATGGCAACGGGAATATATTGCGTCACATGGTTCAGGTTGTAGGTAATTTCCCAGAATACGCTTTCAAACGCGACAAATGTGCCAACGGTGATATGTCCCTCGAAGGTGAGATAAGCACCAATCGCCAGCACGATCAGATGCAGCCACAGCACGCCGATGGTGATCGAACGCTCGACCAACGTGTTGAGAAAGGTTGATCGCTGTTGCCCCGCGCGCAGCGCATCATTGCGGGCAAAGAACCAGCCTTTGGAAATTTTCTGAAGCGAAAACGCCTTCACGACGGTTTGTGCGCCAATATTTTCCTGCACAACCGCAAGC
>JBOFCU010000062.1:0-4956 GCA_051646285.1 Beijerinckiaceae bacterium | reverse complement strand
AAGCCAGTCTGGCTCAGGCCATCCCGGCCACACGGCTGCGGCGCAGGCGCACATAAAAGGCGCCATCACCGCCATGATGCGGCGCTGCCTGTTCAAAGCCCAGCACAGCCCCGCGCAGATCCGGCAGGCGCAGCCAGTGTGGCACCATGCGGCGCAGCACGCCGCGTTCCCGGTCAGGATCAAAGGCAGGGCCAGCCGCCCCCTTGCCGGTGATGATGATGACAAGGCGCGCGCCCTCGCGATGCTTGCGGTGTAAAAAAGCGAGCAGCGCATCATGGGCCTGTGCCTGCGTCAGCCCGTGCAGGTCGAGCATGCCATCAAAGCCGTGGGTGCCGCGTTTGATGCGCTTGAGTATTTGCGGCTCGATGGCGGCCAGCGGCGGAAGGGCAGGTATTTTCGGCGGCGGTGACGCCTGTGCCGGAGATGCAGCGTGCACCGGCTGATCGGATTTCGGTGCCGGATCATCAGGAATATTTTCGATCAAACGTCCCGCAAATGGCGTCACCGAGCGCTGCACATGCACCCAGAGTTTTTTTTCGTCGCGGGTGAGCGTGCGCCGTTTCATTTTGGCAGAAGCACAAAAAAATCGGCGGCATGGCGCACGATGCCGGCGCGCGCACCCATGGCAGCGCCGCTGCCAAAAAAAACATCACCACGGGCCGGGCCGAGAATGGCTGATCCCGTATCCTGCGCGATCATCAGCCGGGCCAGCGGCTGATCGTCCGGCCCGTGTGCGTCCGAGCGGATAAAAAAGGGCAGGCCGTAAAACCACAGCGTGCGATCAACCGCCAGCGAACGGCCGGGCACCAGCGGCACACCTGCACCACCAATCGGGCCATCGCCGGATTTCAATTCACCGGCGATGCGGAAAAAAATATAGGAGCGGTTGGCGCGGATGAGCGCGCGCGCCGTTTCACCATGGGCGCGCAGCCACGCCTTCAATTTTTCCAGTGTCACGTCCTCAGGCGTCAGCCCATGCTGCTGCACAATCAGGCGCGCGGTCGAGGTGAAGGGGTAGCCATTGCGGCCGGCATAGGCGAGGCGGATGCTGGTGCCATCGGGCAAGATAATGCGCGTCGATCCCTGCACGTGAATCAGCAGGGCCTCGGTTTCATCGCGCACATACACGAGGGGTTTGGCTGCATCGCCCAGCGCGCCATTTTCAATGGCCGCGCGGTCTGGCACGGGCTGCAAACCCTCAGGCGTTTGCAGGGCTGCAACAAGTTCGGCATCGGCGGTTTTTATTGCATTCTCGGGCGTGAGCGTGACGAGATTATCTGGGCGCGCCCGCAACGGCCACTGAAAAGTGGCGGTGGGCGTCAATGATCCGGCCACCTCCGGCTCGTAATAGCCGGTGATAAAGCCCCTGCCATTTGCGGGCTGAAGGGTGTAGGCGCTGAAATGCGTTTCAAAAAAAGCGCGGGCGGCGGCATTATTTTTTATATCGGCCGCCAGCGCGGCGCGGCAGACCGGCGGCATCTGCGGCCACGGCGCGCGCGCACTGCGCAGCGCCTCTGTATGATCCAGAATGGGCGCGCAGGTTTTCAGAAAAGCCTGAAAGGCGGCCAGATGGTCATCAGCCATCCAGCCGGGAATGGCGGACCATCCAATCGCGGTGCGTCCGGCATCGCCGCCGAAGGAACCATCGGACTCGCGGGCGTGTGCAGCTGTGCTGGCCATGGCTAAAAATGCCCAAAGAAAAACGGCCAGCACATGATGGGCTGGCCGCAAGGATTCAGGCATCCGATTCCGTGGCAATCAAATGCCAGTTCGGATCGCGCGCGCGAATATCCTTCGCGAAGGTCCAGACATCAATCACTTCACCAATTTTTCCGGCGTCACCCTCGATCACAGTGCCGGATGTATCGCGTGTCACGGAAATAATCTTCGAGACGAAACGCACCGTGATCTGGGCCTGACGCTCGCGCACGGCGGCATCAACCAGCTTCGCATCATCGAGCGATACGAAGGTTGTTTCCATCACATGGCCATTTTTTTCGCGCTCCGCGATGGCGCCGGAAAACCCGTCAAACACATCGCGGGCCAGCAGGCCCGACAATGTCTTGCGGTCACCTTGGGCAAAGGCTGTCACGATCATTTCGTAAGCGCCGCGGGCGCCGGCGAGAAACACCTTGGCATCGAACGACGGATCGGCGGTGGCAACCTGGTCCAGCCCCTGTGCCAGCGGCGAACCCGGCTCGGCCATCCCGGCCCATCGCGGGCCGTCATTGGCGGGCACCACCACGCCGTCCTGCGGCTGCACGCCGGGCATGGGAATGACATTGCTGCCGTCAGCCTTCGCCTTGGCCTCGCGCTCCATCATCTCGCGGCGCTGTGCCGGATCGAAGGGCGGCACATCGCGCCCGAGGCCGCGCTGACCCAGAACGGAGCGCAGCTTCCAGATCACGAAAGCGGCGAGCACCAGAAAAACAATTGTTGTCGGTTCCATATCGGTCATTGGCCTTGTCTGATCGGCGGGCAGCGGAAAATTGCCAGCGTTTCACTGCTGTTGGCAGAAATTCCCTCGGGTATGGGCACCTTTGGGCAAAACACCTTTGGGCAGGTAACACCGCAACCGGATATGAACAAGGACGGGATGGCCGGGTGACCTGCATGCAGGTCGTCCAGACAGCGCGCGGTCTGCTCACTCTCCTGTCAGGAAATAGTGCCATGTGCCGTCCGGTCCAAGGCCCAGACGGTCGCCAAGGTATTTTTGTTTTTCCAGTGAGGCTTGCACGGTTGGGGCCGGGATGACCCGGTAGAGACTGACCCAGTCCTCCGGCTTCATCGCCGCCCACATCATTTCCGCCTGCGCCGGCCAGACATACATCTCCTGACGCTGGCCGGGATGAATGCGCGCAAACGGCGCGTCCAGCAGGTTGGCCAGGCGGGCCAGCACCTCCCGCCCGTCAGGATCGGCGGATTTCGATTTCAGCAGGGCCACGAGGTCGCCCTTGCCGCCGCGCACCATCACCGGCGGTGTTTCGTTGCGCTCCAGCGCAATGCGCATTTTCTCCGGATCGCCGGTGCGCGCCGCCTCCAGGATGCGCTCGCGCATCGCAGCGACGGGCGCGGGCAACTTTGCGAGGTCTGATTCGGCCTGCGGGCCTTTGGCGGGACTGGCCGGTGCAGGCGATGGCGGCGGCGGGGCGGTGCGGGCCGGTTGCGCCCGTGCCATCGGGCCAGCGGCGGTGCTGATGGCTGCGCCAAACGCTGTGGTGAGCGCGGTGCGGCGGCTGACCGGGCAAGTGTTCAGGGCGGGAGAGTTGCGCATCGTGCCACAGGATCGACCCCGTTTGCGTGGCAAAAGCAAGGCTGCGCCCGGATGTGCTGGCTTTTTGTGGTGCGTCAGTGCCGGACCGCGTCGGAATAGCGGCCATGGCGGATTTTTTCCGCCAGCCCGTTGGCAAACACCGCGACCGGCTCCTCGCCATAGGTCGCAACAAGCTCGCGCAGGGCCGTGCACAGGGCCGCATGGGCCATGGCATCACCATCCAGGCCAATCGCCTGCCCCTCGGCAAAGGCTTCCGTGATAAAGCCCGTGGCGACACGCTGTACATCGTCAGCGGCCTGACGATCCTGTTCGGTCATGTCTTGGCTTGATGCAGTCGTCTCGGACATAAAACCTCGCGCAGCCGCAGGAGCCGCCTGTTGTCGATACGGCGCAATCTAAACAAATCATTGCGATGCGCGATACGAAGTTTTTACCAAGGTTAAAATCGGTCCCCAGCTTTGTGCGCGAAGGCTCCGGAATATCTTGGGTGCGCTATCGCCTGCCGGCTGCATGAGCGGTCCTGGTCTGCGCTAACGCCTGCCGGCTGCATGAGCGGTCCTGGTCTGCGCTAACGCCTGCCGGCTGCATGAGCGCTGGCTGAGCGCGTTATCCGCCGTAGCGGCTGGCCATATCAGCCGCCAGCGCCGCGCCTTCGGTGCGGAATTTTTCCATCGTCGCAATCGCGGAGGGGGTGCAGGTGCGGTAGGTGTCCTGATAGCCGCTGAAGCCCCGGTTGAAAGCGCCAGCCAGCCGTTCACGCCGCGCCGGGTGCGGATCTTCCGCTTCGATCAACCCTTGCGTCCGGTCACGCCATTCCGTGCCATCGGATTCACCGCACAGCTTTTCCAGAAAACTCATCGCCCCCATGATCTCGGCCAGACGCAGCATTGGCGCTTCATAGGGCGGGGCGGGTGGTTCGGGCGGCGGCTGGGCCGGGGCTTGTGGCGCTGGCGTTGCCGGGCGTGCAGCGGGACGCTGCTGGGCGCTGGCGACAGTGATTGCGGCGATGAGCAGACCGCAGGCGGCCAAAACCGTCAGGCTTTTGCCCGCCCGCATCGGCCGAGCGTGCGATCTGCAACGGTCTGGCTGGTTTGCCATCATCTGCTCAGCAACCCAGGTGTGGCACCGTCCGGCAGGTCATTGTCGGGCATGGCAGCTTTCGCAGCCAGCACGGCGGCGCGGCGCACGACGGAGACAAGATCAGGCGTCATCAGCGGCACCTGCAAATCGAACGGGTCGGCCCACATCACCGCACCCGCTTCCGGCCCGGTCCGCGCTTCGCCTGCCACCCATTGCCCAACAAACGAGGCAATGACGAAGTGATGGGCGATGCTGCCGTCCTCGTTCCGGCGGATGACTTCGACATGGCGGTTGAACGCCATGACAGTCGCGGTGACGCCGGTTTCTTCCTGCATTTCGCGGATGGCTGCTTCTTCCAGCGTTTCGCCCGGCTCGACCTTGCCGCCGGGCAGGGACCAGACATCCTTCATCGGCGCTCGGGTGCGCGTCGCCAGCAGGATTTTCCCGTCACGGAAAACGGCGAGTGAGACAGCGAGAACGGGGCGGGGTGTGCCGGTCATGGCGCACCATCGCGGCCATCACACATGCTGGCCGCCATTGATGTGCAATTCGGCGCCAGTGACATAGCTCGATTCCTGAGAGCACAGGAACATGATGGCCTT
>JBOFCU010000046.1:0-2623 GCA_051646285.1 Beijerinckiaceae bacterium | reverse complement strand
CTTGCCATTCTGGCGGTGGAAGAAGCTGTGAGCGAAGCGGCTCTGGGCCGCAAGGGCGATTTTCCCGGCCCCATGTTCATGGCTGTGCCGCCGGTGGAGATGGAATGGCCGCAGCGCGAAGAGTTGGCCCGTGCCACTGGCAAGGCCACTGTTGAATATCGCGACCTGATCGCGGAAGCTGAGAAAGGTGCGTTTGCGCGCTTTCATGAACTGTTCCTATTTGGCGGCGTGGCCGACCGTGTGGCGGACCGTTTCGGCACCAAAGGCGCACCGATCTCGCTTTCAACAGCCTGCTCTTCAGGCGCAACAGCCATTCAGCTTGGCATAGAGGCCATCCGACGGGGTGAAACACAGGCGGCCTTGTGCATTGGCACGGACGGTTCGGTGCAGGCCGAGGCACTGATCCGGTTTTCGCTCTTGTCTGCCCTGTCCACGCAAAATGAACATCCCGAAGAAGCGGCCAAGCCCTTTTCCAAAAATCGCGATGGGTTCGTGATGGGCGAGGGTGCAGCGGCGCTTGTGATTGAATCCTATGAAAGCGCGACGGCGCGCGGCGCAAAAATCCTCGGGTTCATGCTCGGCGCTGGCGACCGCGGCGACGGTTTCCATCGCACCCGCACGTCGCCTGATGGCAAGCCGATGATTCGCGCCATGCAGGAAGCGATTGCCGATGCTGGCCTGACGCCCGATGACATCGACTATATCAACGCGCACGGCACCTCGACGCCGGAAAACGACAAGATGGAATCCTTTTGCTGCATGGCAACGATGGGCGAGCGCATGAACACGCTGCCGATTTCATCGAATAAATCCATGATTGGCCATACGCTGACAGCAGCAGGGGCCGTGGAAGCCATCGTCTCGCTGATGACACTGGATGCGCAGCGCCTGCCGCCGACCATCAATTATAAAATTCCTGATCCGGCCATTCCGCTTGACGTTGTTCCCAACACGGCGCGCGATGCCCGGGTGCGGCATATATTGTCCAACTCGTTTGGCTTCGGGGGACAGAACACGTGCCTTGTCATGGCGCGGGAGCCAGCGGCGTGAGCAGCGCACCACAACGCATGCGCTGTCTTGTCATCGGCGGGGCCAAGGGAATTGGCGGGGCTATTGTCGATGCGCTGGCGCAGGCCGGGCATGATGTGGTCTTGACCTTTCGCGCCTCCGGCGATGAAGCCCAAGCCCGCGTGGCAAGCCTGCAAAAAGAAAATCCAGCCATTACCATCGAAGCACGCCTGCTCGATCTGGCCGACAGCGCGGCGGTGACTGATTTTTGCGCGGCCGTGGCAGACGAAACATTTCACGGCCTGATCTACAATGCCGGTCAATCGGCTGATGCGCTGGCAGCCATGATGGATATGGCAAAAGCCGAAGCGGCGATGCAGGTGAATTTCTGGGCCTTCACACGGCTGGTGCAGGCCATGGTGCGCCCCATGACCATGCAGAAATTCGGCCGCATCATCGCCATCGGTTCAGTGGCGGCCCTGCGCGGCAATCAGGGCAACGCGGCCTATGCGGCCTCCAAGGGGGCACTGCTCAGCTATGTGCGGACGCTCGCCATTGAAACAGCCAGGCGCGGCGTCACCGCAAACTATATCGCACCTGGATTTGTCGATACCGACATGATGAGCACCTATGCGAAGTATCGCACGGTGATGGAAAAACAGATCCCTGCCGGACGCTTTGCGCAGCCGCAGGATATTGCGGCGCTCACCGCTTTTTTGATGTCACCGGGCGCCAGCTATATCACAGGTGCCACACTGCCGGTTGATGGCGGGCTGACCGCCGCGATCGGTATTCACCGGTAAACACTCTGCAATCGAAGGAATGACAATGCGCGCGCTCCAACTGTTCGGCGACCGCGATTTGCGTTTGACGGAAATAGACGCTCCCCCGCCACCGGCTGCCGGTGAAGTGCAGATCCGTGTGCGGGCGATGGCGTTGAATTTTCTCGATCTGTGGGGCTTTCGCGGCATGGCGTTTGCGAAACGCAAATTGCCCCAATGCGTCGGCGTCGAAGGGTCTGGCGAAATTGTTGCCGTGGGTGAGGGCGTCACACAATTCAAGACCGGCGATGCGGTGGTGATGTATGGGGCGGAAACTTGCGGCACCTGCAAGGCCTGCCGGGAGGGACGCGATAATCTGTGCGAAAATGTGCGCGGCATTATGGGCTTTCATATTGATGGTTTTGGCCGCGAGCTGATGAACCGACCGGCGCGGCTGGTTGTGCCTGTGCCGCAAGGCGTCAGCTTTGAGGAAGCGGCCTGCTCCGCCATTGGATTTGGCACTGTGCAGCACATGCTGTTCGACAATGCGAAACTGGAGCCGGGCGAAAGCATCCTGATCCATGCGGGCGGCTCAGGCATTGGCACGGCGGCTATTTTAATGGCGAAGGCCATTGGCTGCACCATTTATACGACTGTCGGCGATGATGAAAAAATTGAGCGCGTCAAAGCGCTCGGCGCAGATCATGTCATCAATTACCGCAAGGAGCGGTTTGAAGGCGAAGTCCGGCTGCTGACAAAACGCAAGGGCGTTGATGTCGTGTTCGAGCATGTCGGCGCCGACACATGGAATGGCTCACTGCTCTGCCTGAAACGCGGCGGCCGCCTTGTGACAT
>JBOFCU010000044.1:0-4507 GCA_051646285.1 Beijerinckiaceae bacterium | reverse complement strand
TGGAGGCGGTGATGCATACCATCCATGCCTGCGCAGGTGTGGCGGGGCTGAGCCGCGCAGGCGCGCACGCAGCCTTATCCGCGCACAGCCACCCCTTTGCGGCGCTGTCATTTGTGAGTGACGGCATGACCGCCTGTCTGGGGGCCCATGCCGGGGCCGATGGCGGTATTGTCATCGCCGGCACAGGCTCGGTTGCGCTGGCGCTGCATCAGGGTGCTGAGATCCGCATGGGCGGATATGGGTTGCCGGTGTCTGATGAAGGCAGCGGCAGCGCCATGGGCGTGGCCGCCGTGCGCACGGCCCTGCAGGCGCTGGACGGGCGCGTTGCCCGCACGGCGCTTCTGGAGGCTGTGCTGGCGCATTTCTCCCATCAAGCGGCTTCCGCTGTCGCCTGGATGGATGGGGCCAGTGGCACGGATTACGCGCGGTTTGCGCCGCTGGTGCTTGATCATGCCCGGCAGGGCGATGCTGCTGCCATCGCAATTGTGCGTGAGGCTGCGGCTGAACTGTCTGCTCTTGTCCGCGCTCTTGCTGCGCGCGGCATCGGCTCCATAGCGATACTCGGCGGGCTGGCGCAGCCCATCACCCCATGGCTGGATGATGACGTGCGCACCCTTCTGGTGACGCCCAAGGGTGATGCGCTGGACGGGGCGCTACTGCTGGCCCGCCGGAACGCCGGTTTGTAAGCCCACTCAGAATGCTGGCGCGCTGCGGGCCGCCTCGATCAAATGATCGATGACGTAATCCGCAAGCGAACGGACAATTTCGAGATGGAAATGTGTTTCCGCCCGCCGCCAGATCACGATTTCGCATTTCATGAAAATGGTGCGCGCCACCATATCAACGGGAAAGGCGGTGCGGTAAAAATCCAGCGGGCAGCCTGCGGACAGGGCGCGGGCGGCGTTGGCGCCTGTCACGCTCAAGCCGAATTGACGGTGGGAAATATCCGTCAGGCTATGGGGGTGCGCAGCCAATGCCTGCGCCAGGCCGGGCGCAAGGGCATCTGCCTCTTCATCTTCGGCCAGCAGCAGCCATTCATCAGGGCCGAGCCACAGTGCCGCACGGGTGTGCGGGTCAGCCTCGTCATGGTTATGCGCTTGCGAATGGGCGGCATCGCAGGCGGAGCGCGGGACCGGCACGCCAAAGGCCTGTTCAGCCGCCTGCGCTGCCGCTGCACCACAACGCAGAATAAACCGCGCGGCTGGCGGTGCCAGATCCAGCGAAAAGGCAATGCCCGAGGGCAGGCTGCGCCCGGCCAGCACAGGTGCAGCGATGATTTCAACGGCAGGGGGTGTGTCAGACATCGAGCCGTTCCCCGCGCGGATCATAAAAGACCGGGTCACACACGGTGACGGCGATGGCCTGCTTTTCCATCGGCACCCACACTGTCTCGCCCATGCGCGATTGGCCTGCTTCCACCAGCGCCAGCGCGATGGAGCGATTGAGCGCCGGGCTGAAATACGATGAGGTGACATGGCCCATCGCGTGCGTGCCGGCGCGCGGATTGTTTTCAGCCGTGATTTGCGCGCCGTCGTCGAGCACGGTCTGCGCATCCCCGGTCAGCAGGCCGACAAGCTGCTTGCGGTTTGCCGCCAGCATGTCCGGCCGCGTCAGCGAGCGCTTGCCGACGAAATCCGCTTTATTTTTTCCGATAGCCCAGGCCATGCCGGCATCGGCTGGCGTCACCGTGCCGTCGGTGTCCTGCCCGACAATGATGAAGCCTTTTTCCGCGCGCATCACATGCATCGCTTCCGTGCCATAGACAACGGCATCATAGGCCTGGCCTGCCGTCCACAGCATATCCCAGATCGCCTGGCCGAAAGCGGCGGGCACATTGATTTCAAAGCCTAGCTCGCCGGTGAAACTGACGCGCATGATGCGCGCCCGGATGCCGGCGATATGCCCTTCGCGCACACTCATATGCGGCATGGCTGGCGCGGATATATCCATGCCGGTGACAAACGGCGCGATCAATGCGCGCGCGTGCGGACCCTGCACCGCAATCACCGCCCATTGCTCCGTGGTCGCGGTCAGCCACGCCTGCATGCCAGTAAATTCCGTCTGCACATAATCTTCCATATGCGCCAGCACGCGCGCCGCGCCACCTGTCGTTGTGGTGATATGAAAGCGGTCGGCTTCCAGACGGGCGATGATGCCATCGTCCATGATCAATCCCTGCTCATTGAGCATCAGGCCATAGCGGCAGCGTCCGGGCTTCAGGGATGTGATGGGGTTGGTGTAGATTTTATCCAGAAAAGCGGCGGCATCCGGGCCTGCAACTTCAATTTTCCCCAATGTCGATGCATCAAAAAGCCCAACGCCCGCACGGGTTTTCTGACATTCGCGCAAGACAGCGGCGTGCAGCGTTTCGCCACGCCGGGGAAAATACCAGGCACGCTTCCACTGGCCGACATCTTCAAAAATAGCACCATTTGCCTGCGCCCATGCATGCATCGGTGTGCGGCGCACGGGATCAAACAGCATATGGCGCGCGGCGCCGGCAAAGCTGCCGAATGTCACAGGTGTATAGGGCTGGCGAAATGTCGTGAGGCCAACCTCGGGAATTGTTTTTGACAAGGCCTGCGCGGCAATCGACAGGGCATTCATGTTGGAGGTCTTGCCCTGATCTGTCGCCATGCCCGTGGTGGTGTAACGCTTGACATGCTCGATCGAGCGCATGCCCTCGCGCACGGCCAGATGAATATCCTTGGCGCAGACATCATTCTGAAAATCAACAAAAGCCTTGCCGTGCAGCGTGTTTGCGTCATCTCCGGGAAGATAGATGGCACCGCTTGCGGCGTGCGCATGCGTGACGGTGTATCTCACCGCGTCACTGTCCGGATCGTCGTCGTGCGGCGCGCCCGCCTGTGCTGCGGCGCTGTGGCCTGCATCCGCGCCTTCATTCAGCGCCGCCTCCAGCGAAAAGGCCGCGTTGCAGGCTCCGGCGGAGCGTTCATGCTGCACCGAGGTGCCGGGCACAAATGCACCGAGCGTGTCATCAAAGCGCAGTTTGCCGCGTGATTGCGAAAACAAATGCACGGCCGGAATCCAGCCGCCGCACATCAGCAGCGCATCACAATCCAGCGGTTGCCGATGCTGCATGCCGTTTGCATCCGTGTAGGTGACATCAACCGCTGCGATATGCCGTTTGCCCTTGGTGCCATGAATACGCACACCGTGCAGCACCGGAATTTTGGCTTTGCGCGCCGCTGCCAGCCACGGGCTTTCCGCATATGCGCGCAGATCGGCAATCACGACACTTTCGACGTCGGTGGCCTTGAGATCCAAGGCAGCCTGATAGGCGCTGTCATGGCTGGTGATGACAACAATCCGCTCACCTGCCTTCACGCCATAGCGATTGCAATAAATCCGCGCAGCGTCTGCCAGCATAATACCGGGGCGGTCATTGTCAGGAAAAACCAGCGGACGTTCGATCGCGCCTGTTGCGATAATCACCTGTTTGGCGCGCACCTGCCATTGCCGTTCGCGCGGCAAATCCTTGTCCGGCTCTGCAAGATGATCGGTGACGCTTTCACACAGGCCCACAAAATTCTGCGCGTAATATCCAAAGGCCTGCGTGCGCGGCATCACCCGCACATTGGGCATGGCCGCCAGTTGAATGAGCGTTGTGTCACGCCAGACCAATGCGGCCATGCCGTCAATGCGCGCCGTGCGTTCGGCCAGCAGGCTGCCACCCGGTTCGGATTGCTCATCACATATAATCACCCGCGCGCCGGATTCGCCCGCGCTCAGTGCGGCGGCCAGCCCGGCAGGCCCGGCGCCAATAATCAGCACATCGCAGTGATCATAAAATTGCGCATAGCGGTCGCGGTCCGAATAAAGCGGCGGCTCGCCGAGGCCGGCAGCGCGGCGGATGACAGGCTCGAATATCCGCGTCCAGGCCCAGTTGCCCAGCGCACGCGGCCCCATGAATGTCTTGTAATAAAATCCAGCCGACAGCAGGGATGAAAAAGAATTGTTGATCGCGCCAATATCCAGCCGCAAGGAAGGCCAGCGATTCTGGCTTTCCGCCTCCAACCCGTCATAGAGCTCGATTTGCGTGGCGCGCAGATTGGGCGTCGTGCGCCCGCGTCCGCGCGAAATGGTCACGAGGGCATTGGGTTCTTCCGCGCCTGCGGCCATAATGCCGCGCGGGCGGTGATATTTGAATGAGCGACCGGTGAAATGCACGCCATTGGCCAGCAGGGCCGATGCCAGCGTATCGCCCGCCACGCCGTCATAATTCAGCCCGTCGAAGGTAAAATGAATTGGCGTGCCGCGATCAATGCGGCCGCCCTTGCGGGTGCGATAGCGTCCGTTCATGGGGCGGCATCTTTTTGCAGCGCCGCAAGATCAGGGCGCGGGTCACCGGATTTATACGTGACAAGAATGCGGTCGCTGCGCGTGTCGCGCACGCAATTCAAGAAGCGCCCGCAGCCATGAACATGGCGCCAGCGCTCGGCATGCAGCCCGCGCGGATTGCTGCGCATATACAGAAACTCCGCCC
>JBOFCU010000040.1:0-3224 GCA_051646285.1 Beijerinckiaceae bacterium | reverse complement strand
CCCTTGCGGGTAATGATATTGATCACGCCGCCAATGGCATCTGAACCATACAGCGCTGATTGCGGGCCGCGCAGCACTTCGATGCGCTCAATATCGGTTGTCACGAGATTGGCGAAATCAAATTCGCCGCCGGTGGAAGTCGCATCGCCGACGCGCACACCGTCAATCAGCACAAGGGTATGACGCGCTTCGGCGCCACGCAAAAAAACTGTCGATAATTTTCCCGGTCCGCCCGCCTCTGTCACCGACAGGCCGGGCACGCCGCGCAGCACATCCGCCAGTGTTGCTGGATTACTGGCCTGAATATCCTCAGCGCGGATCACGCTGACCGCGCTGCCGGAGCGTTGCACCGGCTGTTCGCTGCGGTTGGGTGAAATCACGAATTCAAGGGTTGTATTTTTTTCGGGTTCCGCATGTCGTGAAGCAGAACTCTGGGATTGGGCGAAAGCCGGAACCGCATACACGTAAAGAAGCGCGCCGGCGATGCCGCGCGCACGCAAAGAGAGTGTCATCATGACCTCCATTGTCCGTCCCACCGACGGATTGGGTTGCACATGATGGCGGCCGGTCTCCTGGCTTGCGGCTAAACCTCCGGCCGCCTTCCCGTCCCATCCGGCGCGCGCGGCCAGACAGACAGTGGCATGTGACCGGCGGCATGATCCGCCTACAGTTGCGGGGGCAGCTGCGGAATCTGGCCCGGAGGCCATGACCGCATTCCCGTTTCACCCTTCCTTGAACGAAGGGCACCGTCATCACCGGCTTGGTTAGAGGGCCTCAACGCCCGAGTCCATCCGTGAAAAGGGAGGAGCCGCTTTTCTTTTTCGGCTGTCACTGTCAGAACGCCACCATGCGTATGCGCCTGACCTTTGCGGCCATGATGGCCCTGTTGATGCCGATGGCCGGGGTTGCCGCTGCCGGCGGCATCGTGTCGCTGAATGTTTGTGCCGACCAATATCTGCTGACCATGGCGGCGCGTGAGCGCATCCGCTCGCTCAGCCTGTTTGCAGCGGACCGGACGCTGTCATGGCAAGCGGCGGCAGCGGGAGGCGTGGCGCGCAACGCCGGGCATGGCGAAACCATCCTGCTGGATCCGCCCGCTCTCGTCATCGCCGGGCAGCATGACCCGCGTGCCAAGCTGGAACTGCTGGTTGCCAAGTCCATACCGGTTGCTGCCATCGTGCCATGGCGCAGCGTGGCGCATGGGCGTGACACTATCCGCACCATCAGCGCTGCCGTTGGCGATGCCCGTGCGGGTGAGGCACTGATCGCACGCATTGATGCCGCCCTGGACCGGGCGCGGGGCGCGGCCGCGCGGCCAGCAACCGTGATCCGCCTGCACCGGCGCGGTTATGTCGCTCCGGGTGACAATCTGATGGCTGACATCATCGCCGCGACGGGTCTGGCCGATCTCGGGGCGCAGGCCGGATTTACCGGAGGCGTGCTGCCGGTTGAGCGCATTCTTGCGCTGCGTCCGGATTATCTGATCATGAACAGCCAAGATGCGGCTGTTGCCGATCAGAGCGCCGCCCTGCTGGCCCACCCGGCGCTGGAACGGCTTTATCCACCGGAAAAGCGCATTGTTGTGCCGGCTATTCTTTCCGTCTGCGAGGGGCCGTCCACGCCGGCCTTGATTGACGCCGTGGCGCAGGCGGTGCGTAACACCGTGCGCTAGCCTGCCCTATGCCAATCTGATGCTGCCCTGCGACGACCGCCACCAATGGACCCTGCCATGACGAATGAAACCCGCGCTGCCTCTGCCGATGGCCCTGACGTAATCACCGAGCGGGCGGAGGGCGTGCTGCGGCTGACCCTGAACCGCCCCCGCACACGCAATGCCATGACCTATGGCATGTATGAGGCCGTGGGCGAGGCGTGCCGGGCAGCGGCAGATGATGCGGCGATCCATGCCATCATCATCACGGGTCAGCCCTCCGCATTCGCGGCAGGAACAGATATTGCCCTGTTTCGCGATGTGAAGACACCGGCCGATGCACTGGCCTATGAGGAGCGCATTGAGACAGTGCTCCGCCAGATTGAGGATTGCCACAAGCCGACCATCGCTGCCATTGCCGGGGCGTGCACGGGAGGCGGGGCCGCGCTGGCTGCTGTGTGTGACCTGCGCATCGGCTCCAGCGATGCACGCATTGGATTTCCGATTGCGCGCACGCTCGGCAACTGCCTGTCCATTGCCAATTATGCGCGCCTGACCGCGCTGGTTGGGGAGGGGCGGGTGAAGGAAATGGTGCTGACCGCACGGCTTTATGATGCCGATGAGGCATGGTCCGCCGGATTTCTGCATGAAGTGCACCCGGATGCCGAAGCTGCGTTGGCGCGCGCCCATGAGCTCGCAGCAGCCATGGCCGGCCACGCACCCTTAACGATGGCCAGCACCAAGGCGGCACTGAACCGGCTGCGCCGGGCACACATCTCCACCCTTGCCGGTGATGATCTCGTCACGCAGGCCTATTGCAGCGATGACTTTCGCGAAGGCGTGGATGCCTTTCTGGCCAAGCGCGCGCCGGTCTGGACCGGGCGGTAACCGTTCAGGCCGCATTCAGGCGCAAACAACAATCTGAAACTGTCCATCGGAGGAACAGGCGTTGAGTGAATTGCATATTTACAAGGATAACTGGCCTTTCATGGAAGAGGTCTGCCCTTGCGATGCCCACCTGATGGATTTCATCGCTGACCGGAACATCCGCAACGCCACGATTTATCATTTCGGCACCGGCGGGCATCATCTGGTTGGCTTGCGGTGTCTTGAGGATGGCCGCAACAACAGCGTGTTCGGCATCACAGCCTCACCGTCGGAATATGATGAATATGTGAAGCTTGTGATCGCCAATCCCAAACTGGCGAAACCCTACCTCGCCTATTTCGGCGATATTTATATGCTGAACGAAAAACTCCTGCCGGAGTTTGATGTTGTCTCGCTGTTTCACTCACGCGAATTCCGCACCGAAAAAAATGACGCCTATGGCGCGCTCACCGATTTCGAAGTGATGGACCTGCTGGCGAAGAAAACCCGGCGCGGCGGATTTCTGTTATTCTATACCGGTTCATACGCCTATAATTCTGCGATGCAGGATATTGATGCGCTGGCCAAGACAGGTCTTGTGAAAGAAACCGGCATGTTCAAGACGCTGCGGATTTTCGAGCGGATATAATCACACGCCGCAATGCCGCGCCTAGTCTTCTTCTGCGCCTTGTGAAACGGCACCCGC
>JBOFCU010000304.1:0-17492 GCA_051646285.1 Beijerinckiaceae bacterium | reverse complement strand
GTGTCCGTGGTGAAGCGGTTGTATCAGGCCCGCAAGGCCGGCCATGCAGGCACGCTCGATCCGCTGGCGTCCGGCTGCCTGCCGATCGCGCTCGGCGAGGCAACAAAAACGGTGCCCTTCGTCATGGATGGCGAGAAGGCCTATCGCTTTACCACCACATGGGGCACGCAGACCGATACCGATGATTCCGAAGGCAGCGTGACGCAAACCAGCGATCTGCGGCCCACACGCGCCGAGGTGGAAGCCCTTTTACCGCGTTTTATCGGCGCCATTCAGCAGACACCGCCCAAATACTCCGCCATCAAGATTGGTGGCGAGCGCGCCTATGATCTGGCCCGCGATGGCGAGGATGTGGAGTTGCAGGCACGCGAGGTGGTGATCCACAGCCTGACCATCGCCGGTCATACGCCGGAGCGCACGGTGTTTGAGATGGAGTGCGGGAAGGGCGCCTATGTCCGCGCCGTCGCGCGCGATCTGGGTCAGATGCTCGGCTGTTTTGGGTTTGTCACGGCGCTGCGGCGCACCCGTGTCGGCCCCTTCAGCGAAGACAGCTTCACCCCGGTCGCAAGCCTCATGGATGAGGCCGGGGTTGCTGATGAAGCTGCGGTGGCAGCAGCGCTGCGGCCAGCCGACATTGCCCTCGCCGACTTGCCGCATGTGACAGTGCAGCGTGGTGATGCCGGGCGACTGATGCGCGGTCAGGGGCTGTTGTGGCGTGGCCGCGAAGCCTTGGCTGAAGGCGAGCCGGTGGCCATTTTCGCTGGCGGTCTGCTGGTCGCTATCGGCGATGTCGAGCAGGGCGAGCTGCGCCCGCGCCGGGTGTTTCAGTTTACGCCCTGATGCCCCGCCGGCTGAATTGTCCCCGCAATCCCCTGCGTTTTAACCTTAATCAATCGTAAAGAGAGCGCCACGCCTGAAATGGCGGTAGTTTTGCTCCCATGGAAGCATCAGTGACCGCGCTGTCCCTTTCCGGGACAGGGCCAAGATGCGGGGACCATCCGTGGCGACAGAAAAAGAATTCATCTCCACCGGCGAGACGCCGGAAGGAGCAGCCTCCTTTGCAATGGGCTTTGTCTCGTCCGAGGCTTTCAAGGCCCTGTTCAAGGAAGGCATGACGCTGGTTGAAGATGCGGCGACGTATCTGGATGGCGCCGGCCGCGAAAGTTCCAAGACTCTCGCACGCATGGTCGCGCTGGCCTACGCCTCGGAGAGCATGCGCCTGACCACCCGCCTGATGCAGATTGCCTCCTGGCTTTTGCTGCAACGGGCTGTTGTGGAAGGCGAATTGACGCCCCAGCAGGCGTTGAAGGAAAAGCACAAGGTCAATCTGCGGTCCGATCACACCCCCCCGGCCAGCGAACTTTACAGCGATTTGCCGGAGGAGTTGCGCGATCTGGTGTCCCGCTCCCTGCGGATGCAGGCCCGCATTATCCATCTCGATCAGCTTCTCAGCGACAAGGCCCCGCCCCCGCCCCCGGCAGAAGCCAGCCCCGTTGCGGCCCAGTTGCAGCTCCTGCAATCCGCCTTTGGCCGGTCAGCCGCCAACTAGGAGCCATAGCCCGGCTGTGCTCCCCGGCAATGTCGTGGGCATCCCGCCTGTATCAGATCAGCACGGGTGCGGTCGCGCCGCACCCTGCGCGCCCTGTCCCGGTTTAGGCCGGTCTGCCCTTGCGGCGCTTGGGCCCGCCCTGACCGCCTGTTTCCCAACGGGATATTTGACAAATGCCGGAGGTACCGGCATGAGCAATTCATGACGAACGGATGGCTCCGAGTACGAACCAGCGCGCGATGATCGTGCGGGTTTCCGCGCGGCCTTTTTCATCGCGCCTGTTGTCTCGCCATTTCTCCTTCCGTCCGGACGTCCTATCCTGAACTTTGCGGTCTCAAGCCCGCGCGATTGCGGCGTCCCTGTGCTTTTGAGAGGTTTTAGCCATGAGCCAGCCCGTTAAGACTGCCGCGTCAGCCCCGGTACCGGCATCCCCGCTTCTGCCCACCTTTGCCAAGGCCGATCTTGCATTCGAGCGTGGAGATGGATCATGGCTGACCGCCACCAATGGCGACCGCTATCTCGATTTCGGCTCCGGCATTGCTGTCAATTCGCTCGGCCACAACCATCCCCATCTGGTCAAGGCGCTGGTCGACCAGGCCCAGAAGGTTTGGCACGTCTCCAATCTCTACCAGATCCCGGAAGGGGTGGCGCTGGCGCAACGGCTCGTGGATGCCACTGGGCTTGATTATGTGTTCTTCGCCAATTCCGGGGCCGAGGCCAATGAAGGGGCGATCAAGACGGCGCGCAAATATCACGCTGTCGCCGGCCACCCGGAAAAATTCCACATCATCACCTTTGAAGGGGCCTTCCATGGCCGCACGCTGGCAACGCTCGCTGCCGGGGGCCAGCAGAAGTATCTGGAAGGCTTCGGGCCGAAGGCAGAGGGCTTTGTGCAGGTGCCGTTCGGCGATCATGATGCGCTGCACGCCGCCATCACCGAACACACCGCCGCCATCATGCTGGAGCCGACTCAGATGGAAGGCGGCGTGCGCGCCATTCCCGCCCAATGCCTGCGCGGCCTGCGCCAGCTTTGCGATGAGAAGGGCCTGCTGCTGATTTTCGATGAGGTGCAGACCGGCGTCGGGCGCACGGGAAAACTGTTTCAGCAGGAATGGTCCGGCGTGAAGCCGGACATCATGAGCTTTGCCAAGGGCATTGGCGGCGGCTTCCCGTTTGGCGGTTTTCTCGCCAGCAAGGCAGCAGGCAAGGGCATGACGGCGGGAACGCACGGCACCACCTTCGGCGGCAATCCGCTGGCCATGGCGGTGGGCAATGCGGTGCTGGATGTCGTGCTGGCCGACGGTTTTCTCGATGAGGTCAGGCGCAAGGGCCTGCTGATGAAGCAGCGGCTGGCGGAATTGCGCGACCGCCACCCCGATGTCATTGCCGATATCCGTGGCGATGGCCTGCTGCTTGGGCTGAAAACCAAGCCATTGAATACCGATCTCGTGGCCGCGCTGCGGGCGGAGAAAATGCTGACCGTTCCGGCTGGCGATAATGTGGTGCGCCTGCTGCCGCCGCTGAACGTGACTGATGACGATATTGCCACAGCCATGCGCAAACTCGATGCGGCCTGCACCGCAGTCGAAAAGGCCGAGGCATCAAAAAAAGAGAAAATTGCATGAGTGCCGGACATAAATATGCCGCACGGCATTTTATCGACCTGACAGATTTTTCCAGCAGCCAGTTGCAAAATATCCTGAGCGCGTCTGCCGATATCAAGGGCAGACGCGTCAAGGGTGCCGTGCCGCAGGACAAGCCGCTGGCGGGCAAGACGCTGGCGATGATTTTCGACAAGCCATCGACGCGCACGCGTGTGTCGTTCGATATGGCGATGCGCGAACTCGGTGGCAGTGCCATGATGCTGACCGGGCAGGAAATGCAGCTTGGCCGCGGTGAATCCATCGCCGATACCGCGCGCGTTCTCTCGCGCTATGTCGATGCGATCATGATCCGTATTCTCGATCATGATGCGGTGCTGGAGCTGGCGGAATATGCGACCGTGCCGGTGATCAACGGGCTGACGAAAAAATCGCATCCCTGCCAGATCATGGCGGATTTGCTGACGGTGCAGGAGCATCGCGGCCCGGTTAAAGGCATGAAAATCGCCTACTCCGGTGATGCCAACAATGTGCTGGCCTCATGGGTTCATGCCGCCATGCGCTTTGATTTCGATCTGGCCATCGCCACGCCGCGCGAACTGGCCCCTGATCAGAAATTGCTGGATCTGGCCCGTGCTGATGGCGCGCGCGTGCATGTCACCACTGATCCCTTCGAGGCGGTGAGCGGTGCTGATGTCGTCATCACCGATTGCTGGGTTTCCATGGGCGATGAGGATCAGGGCCGCAGGCATAATTTGTTGCTGCCCTATCAGGTCAATGAGCCGTTGATGGCCGCTGCAAAAAAAGAGTCCATTTTCATGCATTGCCTGCCCGCCCATCGCGGCGAGGAAGTGACGGATGCGGTGATGGATGGCAAACATTCTGTTGTGTTCGATGAGGCGGAAAATCGCCTGCATGCGCAAAAGGGCGTGCTCGCCTGGTGTTTTGGGGCGGTGGATGCATGAGCAGAGATGCGGGGGATGACCGGGTTCTGCCATTTGCGGTAGAGCCGCTGGATGTGCGCGGCCGTGCTGTTGCAATGGGGTCCGCGCTCGATTCCATGCTGGCCCAGCACGCCTATCCTGCCCCCGTATCGCGCACGCTGGGCGAGGCGGTGGTGCTCACGGCCTTGCTTGGTTCATCACTGAAATTCGAGGGCCGCTTTCAGTTGCAGACGCGCAGCGATGGCGCGGTCAGCATGGTGGTGGTGGATTTCGAGCCGGCGGGGGCAGCCGTTTCAAGTGCGGTGCAAGCGCCCGCCTCGATGCGCGCCTATGCCCGCTTTGATGCCGCGCGCGTGGCTGAACTGGCCGCGCAGGGAAAAATCACCCCGGCGGATATGCTGGGGCAGGGCCATCTGGCGCTGACCATTGATCACGGCTTGAATCGCGGCCGCTATCAGGGGCTGGTGGAATTATCCGGGCAGGGGTTTGAAGCGGCCGCGCATGAATATTTTCTGCGCTCGGAACAAATTCCGACGCGCGTGCGGCTTGCGGTTGCCGAAGCGCTGGCGGGCGGCAAAAGCGCATGGCGCGCCGGCGGCGTGCTGGTGCAATTCCTGCCATCTTCGCCCGAGCGCCAGCGCCAGCGTGATCTCGATCCCGGGGACGCACCTGAAACACACCAGAAACATGATGTGCCGGAGGATGATGCATGGGTTGAGGCCCGCTCGCTCGTCGACACGGTGGAGGATCATGAATTGGTTGATCCCACATTACCGAGCGAAGATTTGCTGTACCGGCTGTTTCACGAACGCGGCGCACGGGTTTTTCCGTCCGTGCAATTGAGTACGCAATGCCGGTGCTCGCGTGAAAAAATTGATGAGATGCTGCGCCGGTTTTCTCACCAGGAGCGCCGCGACATGGTTGCCGATGATGGAAAAATCACCGTCACATGCGAATTTTGTTCAACCCATTATCATTTCACGCCGGAGGATTTTCCGGCTGGGCCGCAACCTGAATAACGGGCCGGAGAGGTGCCTTGAGTGTCTGTTTCACAGGATGCTGCTGAGCCAGCCATTTTGCACGGCCAGTCCGGCCAGCCCTGCGGCACCAACCACAATGCGCCACCACGCAAACAATGCGAAACCGTGGCGGGACACATAGTCGAGCAATTTTTTCACGACAAACAGTGCAACCACAAAGGACGTGGCAAAACCGATGGCAATAAGTGTCATGCGGTCGAATGTCAGCTCTTTACGGCCCTTGAAGGCTTCGAGCGCAAATGCCCCGACCATCGTGGGAATGGCCAGAAAAAACGAAAATTCGGCTGCCGCCCGCTTGGTCGTTCCCATCATCATCGCCCCGACAATCGTGGCCCCGGAGCGTGATACGCCGGGCACCATGGCCAGACACTGAAACAATCCGATTTTCAGATAGGTCATCAACGGCAGGGCCATTGCATCATCATATTTATTGTCAAATTCATGCTCATCAACAACCAGCAGAATAAGTCCGCCAGCGATCAGCGCCAGACACACCACAAGCGGATTGAACAGCTGCCCCTTGATGAAATCACGCAGCAGGAATCCGAAAAAGGCTGCGGGCAGAAAAGCCACCAGCACACCGGTGACAAAACGCTGCGCTTGCCGGCTGGTGGGCAGCGCCATCGCAACCTGCCACAGCCGCTGGAAATAAACACTGAGAATGGCCAGAATCGCCCCAAGTTGCACCATAATGACAAAGCTCTTGCCCAACGCATCATCGTCAAATTTGAAAAAATGTTCGACGAGCAGCAGATGGCCTGTGGAAGAAACAGGAAGGAACTCGGTCAGCCCTTCCAGAATTCCAAAAAAAAGTGCTCGGATGGCATCCACGGGCTTGGCTCCGCTTGGCGAATGGGTTGGCCCGGCAAAATCAGGCTGCTTGGTGGTAACGAAGCTTCATCAACGCTTTGTTAACGATGCTGCCTATGGCATATTCTGTGGTCCGTGCCAGCCCGTTTCAGTGCGCAAAGGCTGTCAAAGCTGGCATGAGCCACAGGAATGGGAATGACCGCAATCACACCGCCAAATTCAAGTGCCAACACGGCGGCGATCACCTCTGCCTTGCGCGAACGCGCGCTGGCGCTCGGCTTTTCTGTTCTGCGCATCACCCATCCCGCACAGGTGCCGGATCAGGCGGATGCCTTACAGGCGTGGCTGGGGGCGCATTATCACGGCACGATGGCGTGGATGGGCGAAAATACGGATCGCCGCTCGCACCCCGCGCGCCTGTGGCCGGAGGCCAGAAGCATCATTGCGGTCGCCCACAATTATGGGCCGCTGAGCAATCCGCTCGATGATCTTGAGGAAAAGTCAGCGGGCGTCATTTCCGTCTATGCCCGACGCCGGGATTATCACGAGGTCATCAAGGGGCGGCTCAAGGAGCTGGCAGGATTTCTCGCCAGCCGCGCCGGGTGCGATGTCAAGGTTTTTGTTGATACGGCACCGCTGATGGAACGCCCGGTTGCCGCAGCGGCCGGGCTGGGCTGGCAAGGCAAACACACCGTGCTGGTCTCACGCGACCATGGCAACTGGCTGCTGCTGGGATTTATTTTTGCAACCGTGGAATTGCCCGCTGATGCAGCCGAGATCGATCATTGCGGGTCCTGCACACGCTGCCTTGATATTTGCCCCACCAATGCTTTTCCGGCGCCGCATCAGCTCGATGCTCGCCGCTGCATTGCCTATCTGACCATCGAACATCAGGGCCAGATTGACCGTGAATTACGCCCGCTGATCGGCAATCGCATTTTTGGCTGCGATGATTGTCTGGCGATTTGCCCATGGAATAAATTTGCCCGTGCCAGTGCTGATATGAAGCTGGCGGAGCGGGCCGATCTGCGGGGCCGCTCGCTGGCTGAGTATATTGCACTGGATGATCCGGCCTTTCGGACATTATTTGCCGGCACGCCGGTCAAGCGCACGGGGCGTGACAGGTTTGTCCGCAATGTGCTGGTGGCCATGGGCAATTCCGCTGACCCGGCATGTGTGCCCGATGTTGTTGCAGCGCTGGATGATCCGTCACCGCTCGTGCGCGGCATGGCGGTGTGGGCCTTACAGCAGCTTGATCCCGCACAATTCAAAGCGCAATCGTACCGCGCCTTGCAAGAGCGTGATGATCAGGTGCGCAGCGAATGGGACGCAGCGGCAAGTGTTTGAATATCAGGCCGCATAGCGGTCGGCGTTAGGCCCGAAATAATCAATGTAGCGTGCGTTGATGGCGGCAACCGGCATCACGACAAAAATATCGGTTGTGCCGAAAATATGATCGGTCACAGCCTCGTTGCTGAAACGCGCACCGGCGCGCAAATACCCCTTGATCAGCGGCGGCATCGCGCGCAGCGCCATGCGCGCATCAATATGCGCCCGGTCCAGCACAGGATAATGCACAGCACGATCAGCCCGTGCATGCACATGCCAGTCATTCCTGGCGCTGGCTTCATGCAATAAATAACTCAAAGGCAGCGACAGATCATGGGCGTCCGTTCCTTCAAAACTGGCACAGCCAATCATCGCTCCGATTCGGTGGTAGCGCACATAGGCCCACAGTCCCTGCCACAACAATTCAATCGTGCGGCGGTCGCGATAGGCGGGCAGCACGCAGGAGCGGCCGAGTTCAAGAAAGCGCAACTGGCCATGGCGTTGCAGTAGCGGGCGCACATGAAATTCGCTCTCGCTGTAAAAGCCATGCTCGGCATCGGCAATATCCTGCCGCAGAAGCCGGTAGGTGCCGACAATCATGTGTGTGGGTTTGGCGGTGTCGATGACGAGGAGATGATCACAAATGGCGTCAAAAGCGTCCTGATCACGCTTTGTCTTGCGCAGGTTATGTCCGCCAATTTTCCGGTCATTGAAAAATACGGCGTAGCGCAATTCCTGCGCCCTGCGCACATCCGCCGTTGAACGTGCCAGCCGCAATTCCAGTGTGCCGATGCGGCCAAGAATGCCAGTGCCGCCAAATATATCAGGCTGAGCGGCGCGATATTCAGCCAGGGGCAGCGAATGTGCTGGCTCATTCCACATGGCACCGGCAGAATTTTGCACGTTGCTTGTCAAGTCAGACTGTGACGCGCTGATGTGATCCATGCACCTTCATCCTGCCGCTGCCAGTGATGTCAGCGAATCTAAGCAGATTATCCGGCAGTTTTATGACAGGTGCAGAGGCGTTGCAAAAGGCGTGGCGTGGCAATGGTCAGCCCGCCATCTGGCCGGTGTGCCAGCGCATCTATCCAGCAAGGCGTATGCCGTTATTTTTGCTGCTGTCATCCTCAAGCCAGCGCCGCACCAGTGCACCCAGAACATCGGGCGCCATCGGCTTGATGAGAAAATCATCGAAACCCGAGGCCAGACACGCGGCCCGGTCTTCCGGAAAAGCACTGGCGGTGACTGCGGCAATCGGCGTGCGCGTCAGGCCGCGCGCCTGTTCCAGCGCCCGCACAAGCCGCACAAGGTCGTCGCCATTGCGTCCGGGCATACGCAGGTCAAACAGGGCTCCGGCAAAGCCCGGAATTTTTCCGTCGCATGCCTCTTCAAACAGACGCAGCGCTTCATCGCCGTCGCGCGCCCACACCGCGCGCGCATTTAGCCGTTCAATATGCTTGATCGCGAGCAGAGCGTTAATTTCATTGTCTTCCGCCAAAAGAATACGCGGCGCGTCATCATCGGGCGCTGGCAAGGGCGCATGTCCTGATGTAGCCAGAGGGCGGCGCACCATTTCATCGGCCAGCCGGCTGATCAGTGAGGTTGTGCGCACGGGCTTCATCAGCCAGCCATCAAACTGGCTTGCTCCGCCCTGTTCGGCAAAACGCCGTTCATAGGCAGACATCAGCACGATGGTTTCGTTGACGCCGTACGCTTTGGCCTGTTTGGCAAAGGCACGGGCGTCTTCGCCGTACGCCATGTCGATCAGAACAATGTTGGGACGGAATGATTTGAGGGCAGCCGCTGCGGCCTTCAATGTGGTTTCGCCCTGCACATGGGCATCCGCCGCCCGCAGCGTCCGCACCAGATGCGGCTGGCTGAAAGGCGTTTGCGAAATCACCAGCACGCGTTCGCCGGCAATGGGGGATGGCTGCATGATGCGGCCGTGGCCACTGGCAATCAGCGGCAATGTGGCAACAAAGGTTGCGCCTTCGCCATCCCGGCTTTCAACCGTCAGCGTTCCGCCTGCGCGTGTGACAATGCGGCGCGCAATGGCAAGCCCAAGACCGGTGCCTTCGCCGGGCTGGCCACCCGAACCATCGACCTGCTCAAATTCGGCGAAAATCAGTTCGCGCTTGGCGGCAGGAATACCGGGGCCGGTATCGCGCACGCAGAGCACAATCATGCCCGCCTCATTGCGCTCGGCTACAATGCCAACCCCGCCATGCATCGTGAATTTAATGGCGTTGCCGGCAAGATTGAGCAGCACCTGACGGATACGGGACGCATCGCCGGTCCATTTCATCGCGCGAATATCCGGAGCCACGAAGGCGGAAATATCCAGCGCCTTGGCCTGTGCACGCGGTGCCAGCAATTCCACAACACCTTCCACCATGCCGGCAAAATCAAACGGCACTTCTTTCAGATCAAAGCGGCCGGATTCAATTTTGGAAAAATCGAGAATATCGTCGATGAGTTCGAGCAGCGTTTCGCCCGAGGCATGAATGGCGTTGACATAGGTGGCCTGTTCGGGCGTCAGCGTGCTGTCCTTCAGCAAGGCTGCCATGCCGAGAACTCCGTTGAGCGGGGTGCGGATTTCGTGGCTGACGGTGGCCAGAAAGCGCGATTTGGCAGCGCTCGCCGCTTCGGCTTTTTCACGGGCCTGCGTCAGTTCAGCCGTCTGCGGCGTGGGGTCGTCGCGCTGTGACAGGGTGTGGACCAGCCGTTGCGTTTGCGCCTGGGCCTCCTGCACACGCGCTTCGAGCGCGAAATGGTCACGCAGCAGCAGAAACACGGCGATGGCGAGCACGCCAATCACCGCAATCATGCCGAACACCATGGCGCCGGCGAAACCTGTCGCCACCGCACTCATCATTGCCGCCTCCTGCAAAGCGTTTTCTCTTTGGCTGGATCATGCGCCCCAGAGGTTGCCAGTCCGTCACTTCGCATGCAGCGATTGCGGTGTTTTCGCGCAAAGGGTTGCGGAAGCCTTAAAAGGCGCGGGCCGGTCCTATCGTCGCAGCGAGGTTTCGGCGGCCATCGCTTTCGGGTGGCAGGGACGGCATGGGCGGCTAAAGTGCTAGCGTGACCAGTGAGGATGCCATGTTTCAGACCCCTCCCGCCGCCATGACGCAAGCCACGCCTGTTTCTGCGCAGGCGGTGGCTGACTATGACCGCGTGCGCCGGATCATCGCGTTCCTGACAGCCCGCGCCCAGCGCCAGCCCTCGCTGGAGGATATTGCAGCCCATGTCGGGCTGTCCGCCAGCCATGTCCATGCTCTGTTCCGGCGCTGGGCCGGCCTGTCACCCAAGGCTTTTCTGGCGGCCGTCACACTCGATCACGCCAAGCGCCTGCTGCGCGATGAGGCCAGCGTGCTGGATACGGCGCTGGAAACGGGCCTGTCCGGCCCATCGCGCCTGCATGATCTGTTCGTGACACACGAGGCGATGTCGCCCGGCGAGTGGAAGGCGGGCGGTGAGGGGCTGGTGCTGCGCTATGGGTTTCACCCCTCGCCGTTTGGGGAAGCACTGGTGGTGATCACGCCGCGCGGTCTGGCCGGTCTGGGCTGGGTCGATGCAAAAGAGGGCGCAGGACGTGCTGATACGGACGGCAAACCGGCGGGCGGGCGTGAGGGCGCACTGGCGGACATGACCAGACGCTGGCCGCGTGCGGTGTTTGTGCAGGACCAGACCGTCACCGCGCCTTATGGGGCACGCGCCTTTGATCCAGCCCAATGGCGGGCTGACCGGCCCTTGCGTGTCGTGCTGATCGGTTCGGATTTCGAGGTGCGGGTTTGGGAAACGCTGATTGGCATTCCTGTTGGCCGCGCCACCACCTATTCCGATGTCGCCGCCAGCATCGGCAAACCCAAGGCAGCCCGTGCGGTTGGCGCAGCGGTGGGGCGCAACCCCATATCCTTCGTCGTGCCATGCCACCGCGTCCTGGGGAAATCCGGCAGCTTGACCGGGTATCACTGGGGCCTGACCCGCAAACAGGCAATATTGGGATGGGAAGCGGGACAGGCGGGATAATCGCTACGCTGGATTGGCAAACTCCGCGCCGCTCCAGTCCGTCTTCACGCTCAAGGTGTCGGGCTGGCGGCTCAAGCATAGCGGCCAGATGCCTTCTGCGATGATGAACCGAAAACATGGTTGCCTCGCCGCGGATCGCCTGTCACCTATCCCCCATGCTCCACACACTGACTCTTTATCTCGATTACGCCGGCGTTGCCGTGTTTGCCATTTCCGGTGCGCTGGTCGCCTCGCGCAAGGAAATGGATATCATCGGTTTCATCTTTCTGGCTGTCGTGACCGGCATTGGCGGCGGCACCATCCGGGATGTGACGCTTGGCCTGTATCCGGTCTTCTGGGTCAAGGAGCCAGTCTATCTGCTCATTTGTGTGGTCAGCGCCGTGCTGGTGTTTTTTACGGCCCACATCTTCTGGTCGCGCCTGCGCCTGTTGATCTGGCTTGATGCGGTGGGTCTGGCCCTGTTCTGTGTCATGGGGGCGGAGCGGGCGGTGCTGCATGGCCCGGTTGTTGCCGCCGCCATGGGCGTGATTACAGGCGTCGCCGGCGGCATCATCCGGGATGTGCTCGGCCATGAGGAATCCGTGATTCTGCGCCGGGAGATTTATGCCACGGCCGCCCTGTTGGGGGCTGGAACCTATCTGGCCGCGCTGAACGTCATGCCGCGTGATGGCGCGGTGCTGATGGGGTTCGCTGCCGCCTTCTCGCTACGGGCTCTGGCCCTGTGGCATGGCTGGTCCTTGCCAAGTTTCAAGCCGCGTGCCGGGCGCAGGCCCGATGAGGTGGGGTTATAAAGTCCATCTTCTGGACATTCGGCCACATTTTGCGCCGATTCATCTTTTCACGGTCTTGTGACCCCAAAAACCCGTCCCTATATCGCGTTCAACCAATCACCACTGCGTCGCTTCGGGACGCGAGCGGGTCGGCGGCAAGAATGGATGTCCGGTTTTCGTCAGGAAGCCGATCCCGGAGAGGGATTGGTGGCGAAAATGGGTGTCCGGTTTTGCCACCCGGCTGATCCGCCTTCACTGCCAGCTGAATAGGGGCCAAAAATGGGTAAAGTTATCGGCATCGACTTGGGGACGACCAACTCCTGCGTCGCCGTTATGGAAGGCTCGACACCGAAGGTGATCGAGAATGCGGAAGGCGCGCGCACCACGCCCTCCATCGTCGCTTTCACCGATGAAGGTGAGCGCCTCGTTGGCCAGCCGGCCAAGCGCCAGGCGGTGACAAATCCGGAGCGCACCTTCTTCGCCATCAAGCGCCTCATCGGCCGCACCTATGATGATCCGATGACCCAGAAGGACAAGGGTCTGGTCCCGTACGAGATTGCCCGTGGCGGTAATGGCGATGCGTGGGTGAAAGCCGACGGCAAGACCTATTCGCCCTCTCAGATCTCGGCCTTCACCCTCCAGAAGATGAAGGAAACGGCGGAAGCCCATCTGGGCCAGACCGTGACGCAGGCGGTCATCACCGTTCCGGCTTATTTCAACGACGCCCAGCGTCAGGCCACCAAGGATGCAGGCAAGATTGCCGGCCTTGAGGTGCTGCGCATCATCAACGAGCCCACAGCGGCCGCGCTGGCCTATGGCCTCGACAAGAAAAATTCCGGCACCATTGCGGTTTATGACCTCGGCGGCGGCACCTTTGACGTGTCCGTGCTCGAAATCGGCGATGGCGTGTTCGAGGTGAAGTCCACCAATGGTGACACCTTCCTCGGCGGTGAAGATTTCGACATGCGCCTCGTTGAATATCTCGCGGACGAGTTCAAGAAAGAGCAGGGCATTGACCTGAAGAAGGACAAGCTTGCGCTCCAGCGCCTGAAGGAAGCGGCGGAAAAGGCCAAGATTGAATTGTCGTCTGCGGCGCAGACCGAAATCAATTTGCCCTACATCACCGCTGATGCCTCTGGCCCGAAGCATCTGACCATGAAATTGTCGCGCGCGAAATTTGAATCGCTGGTCGATGATCTCGTGCAGCGCACGATCGAGCCTTGCCGGAAGGCGCTCAAGGATGCCGGCCTGACCGCTGGCGAAATTGACGAGGTCGTGCTCGTCGGCGGCATGACCCGTATGCCGAAAATTCAGGAAGTGGTGAAGAATTTCTTTGGCAAGGAGCCGCACAAGGGCGTCAACCCGGATGAGGTTGTCGCCATCGGTGCGGCCATTCAGGCCGGCGTGTTGCAGGGTGATGTGAAGGACGTGCTGCTGCTTGACGTGACGCCGCTCTCGCTTGGCATTGAAACACTGGGCGGCGTGTTCACCCGTCTTATCGACCGCAATACCACGATCCCGACGAAGAAATCGCAGGTGTTTTCCACCGCTGAGGATAATCAGACGGCGGTCACCATCCGCGTCTTCCAGGGCGAGCGCGAAATGGCTGCCGACAACAAGGCGCTCGGCCAGTTCGATCTGGTCGGTATTCCGCCATCACCACGCGGCATGCCGCAGATCGAGGTGACGTTCGATATTGACGCGAACGGCATTGTCTCGGTCACCGCCAAGGACAAGGCCACCGGCAAGGAGCACCAGATCCGTATTCAGGCCTCGGGCGGCTTGTCCGATGCCGACATCCAGAAAATGGTGAAGGATGCCGAAGCCAATGCGGCGGAGGATAAAAAGCGCCGTGAACTCGTCGAGGCACGCAATGCCGGCGAGGCGATGGTCCACTCCACCGAAAAATCGCTGAAGGAATTTGGCGACAAGGTTGGTGAGGGTGAAAAATCTGCCATTGAAACCGCGATTGCGGATTTGAAAACGGCGCTGGGTGAAGAGGATCTCGACGCGATCAAATCGAAGTCCGACGATCTCATGCAGGCCTCGATGAAGCTCGGCGAAGCGATGTACAAGGCCCAGCAGGACAGTGAGACCGCGGCCGCTGAGGCTGATGCGGCCAAGCACGCGGCAAAGGACGCCAAGAAGGACGACGTCATCGACGCCGATTTCAAGGACGTCTCGGACGCGGACAAGAAAAAAGGCGCTTAAGGCGGCGCGTAAAATATAGAAATGAAATGGCCGGGCAAAAAAGCCCGGCCATGATTTTGAGGGGCAATCGGGATGCGTGTGCCAGGCCGTGGCTTGATGGGGATCGCAGGCGTTGTGGCGTTGTGCGGACCTGCGCTCGCACAAGTGGTTAAGCCCGCCGATTATCCTGCCGTGGCACCTGTGATCGAAACGCTTTTGAAGGATGAGGCGGAACTGGCGGGGGCTGCCCGTGCCGGTGATGCGGCCCGCTTGAAAAAATTGCAATGGCGCAACATCGCAACCTCTTTTGCATTTGCAAGAAATGACCCGCCCATCAAACCGGATGATGCCGAAGCCACGGCTTTACGCAAGGCGTATGTCACCTGTGCCGAAGCGCATGGGCTGGTTGGCATGGTCAGCGGTATCGGATTTAGGGCCATCACGAGCAATGTGGGCGGCGAAAGCACGGAACTCGAAAATATCACCGCGCGCGAAAGCATGAATTTTTTTCTCAAACCGTTTCACGAGAAACGGCAGACATGTGTGGCGCTGACAGGTGTTGCGGTGACTGGGTCGCCGTTGCCGGCCGAGGCTGATGGCATGCTGCCGGCCTTTCGCGCCACGCACTCCGCACCCTTGTCACCACATGATATGCAGGCGTTGACCGCGAGCCTGCTGTCCATGGATGCGGTTGAGCACGGTGTCGCGCGCGCTGTCGCGGACCAGTCTGCCGAGCCCCTCAATGATCTTGCGCCACGGTTTGCCGTGGCTTTTTCTCTGATGGCGCGGCTGCGCGATGCAACCGGCTCCAGACGCGCGCAGGCAGCATTATCCGAATGCGATTGGGCGATGCGATTTGTATTTGAACTGACCAACGGTGTGCATCAGGGGCTGGTGCGCCCGGACATCCGCCAGAGCGCATTTGCCAATGCACGCGAGCCGCTGGGCGATTACCGGCGCACGAAGGCGCAATGCGCGTCGGCACTGGATGCCCCCAAAAAAGACGGGCTGGCCCGTCTGCAGGATGATTTTACGCTTGCGGCAGCGCCATGAGCTGGTTGCCGCACACGACGATTCGACAGGACTGATCCATGGCCAAGCGCGATTATTATGACATTCTCGGCGTGCAGAAAAATGCTGATGACGCAGCGTTGAAAAGCGCCTTCCGCAAACTGGCGATGCAGCATCACCCGGATAAAAATCCCGGTAATAAAGAGGCTGAAGCCAAGTTCAAGGAATTGAACGAGGCCTATCAGGTTTTGTCTGACCCCCAGAAGCGCTCCGCCTATGACCGCATGGGCCATGCGGCATTCGAGGGCGGCGGCGGTGGCGGGCCGGGCGGATTTGGCGATGGCTTCGCCTCCTCTATGTCGGATATTTTCGAGGATCTGTTTGGCGACATGATGGGCGGCAATCGCGGCCGCCGGCAAAGCCGGGACGGGCGTGAGCGCGGCGGCGATTTGCGCACCGATCTTGAAATTTCGCTGGAAGATGCGTTCAAGGGAAAAACCGCAACGGTGCGGATGCCGACGCCGGTGGTGTGCGAAACCTGTTCTGGCAGTGGTGCCAAGCCCGGCTCGAAACCCAAAACCTGCTCGACCTGCGGCGGTCATGGCCGCGTGCGCGCCATGCAGGGGTTTTTTGCCATCGAGCGCACCTGCCCGTCCTGTCAGGGGCGCGGTGAAACCATTGAAAATCCCTGCACCAATTGCAAGGGCAATGGCCGCGTGATGCGCGACCGCAATTTGTCTGTGAATATTCCGCCCGGCGTGGAAGATGGCACGCGCATCAGACTTGCCGGTGAGGGCGAGGCGGGATTGCGCGGCGGGCCTGCCGGCGACCTTTATATATTTCTCAGCATCAAGGCGCACCCGCTGTTTCAGCGCGATGGTGCGGATTTGTATTGCCGCGTTCCCATCTCCATGGTGTCTGCCGCACTTGGCGGCGAATTTGAAGTGCCGACGGTGGATGGGTCCACCGCAAAGGTCAAAATTCCCGAAGGCACCCAGACCGGCAAACAATTCCGCCTCAAGGGCAAGGGCATGCCGGTGCTGCGCTCGCGCGATGTGGGTGATCTTTATATTCAGGCCATGGTTGAAACTCCGCAGAAACTCACGCGCCGCCAGCGTGAGCTGCTGGCCGAGTTTGACAAGGAAAGCTCGAAGGAAACCCAGCCCGAGAGCCATTCCTTCTTCGGTCGCGTCAAGGATTTTTTCGGTTGACGGTGCAAGCGTGCTGACGGGTTGCGTGCTGACGGGTTGACGGCCCGGCCGTCGTGGCTACGGTCGCCATCCTGAGCGCTGGCGCGGTGGCTGCCGGCCTGACAAATGGAATTTCACGGCTGCAATGAAAAGTCCGTCCCTTGAACAAAAGGCCCGCGCATTGCCCAAGCAGGTGAATGCCGGCGTCAAGAAGGTCGCGGTCGGTGCCCGCGAAAAGCTCAAGGCGGAAATTCTCCAGACGCGTGATGATATCAAGGAAACGGCTGCCGAATTGCGCGGCAAGGTTGGCAAGGTCGTCGACAAGACGCGTGATCATTTCCGCAGTGAAGTGAGGGAAACCGCCGACGAGATCAGGCGCACCGCCAAGGTTGCGGCGGACAAGATCGAGGATGAGGCGCGGTTTATTCGCACCTGGATGGAAAGCCCCCTCAAGACCGGCGCGGTATCCCCCTCCTCGCCGGAGTTGTGCCGCGAGATGGCGGCGCATGTGGATATGGCGCGCGATGGCATTGTGATCGAGCTTGGTCCCGGCACCGGCCCGGTGACAGAGGCATTGCTGGCGGCCGGGGTGACACCCGAGCGTCTGGTGCTCATCGAATATGATGGTGATTTTTGCCGCCGCCTGCGCGAGCGTTTTCCCGGCGTCACGGTTGTCCAGGGCGATGCCTATGCGTTGCGCGCGACCTTGCAAGATACGGCCAATCAGCCGGTTGCCGCTGTCGTCTCGAGTCTGCCGCTGATGACGCGGCCGCCGTCGGCCCGCAAGGCGCTGCTGGCCGAGGCACTGGAACTCATGCCCGCTGGCGCGCCCTATATTCAGTTCACCTATGCCGCCAAACCGCCGCTGCCACCTGATTCAGCCTATGTGACCCAGCGCGGCAAACGCATCTGGCGCAACATTCCGCCGGCACGGGTCTGGATTTACCGGCGCTTGCCGTCATCGCTCTAGAGTTTTTGCAACGGCAAAGGGTTTTCATGGCCACGGTTCTCATTCTGTCCGGCTCG
>JBOFCU010000298.1:0-2092 GCA_051646285.1 Beijerinckiaceae bacterium | reverse complement strand
TCATGAAAGACCCCAAGCCGCGCGTGCTGTTCAAGAAAATTGCTGACTCCGCCATGGAATTTGAACTGGTCGCCTTTGTCGGGGATGTCGATGTTGCCCTGCAGGTGAACAGCGACCTGCACTTCAGCATTTTTCAGGCGATGCGCGATGCGCAGGTGCCACCCCCCGGCGGCAAGACCGTTGTTGAAGGCATAGACAGGCTGGATGCGCGCCTTGAACAGCTCACGGCCATGATGGGCAAGGATGCCGCCCCGCAAAAATCAGCGCCGGCACCGGCAGCGCCTGACAAATTGCCGGCTCCGCCACCGCCCAAGCAGTCTGAACCGCCCAGCGTTATTTGAAAAAACGCTAAGGTTTGGCACCCAAGGGCAGTGCGGATTCTTCGCGCATCATCAGGATGGTCACGCGGCGGTTGGCACTGAAATAGGGATTGTCCGGAAACATTGGATCGGTATCGGCCTTGCCGGAAATGGCGTGAAAGCGCGTATCGGGAATACCCGCGCGGGCCATGATTTCCCGCACCGTGGCCGCGCGGCCCGCTGACAATTCCCAGTTGGACCAAGAGCTGGCAATACCGGCACGCGAGGCAGATGTATGGCCCGTGACCGCAATTTTATTCGGCATCCGCCGCAAGAACGCCGCGATGGCTTCCAGTGCGCGGCGCGTGCGTTCATAAGGCTGCACCGAGCCATCGGCAAACATCGAGCGGCCATCCTGATCGACCAGCGAAATGGAGAGGCCTTCGCGTGTTTCTTCAATCATGATCTGCTTGGACAATTCCGCCATTTCAGGCATGTCCATCAAGGCTTGCCGCAAGGAGGCAGCGGCGGCCGACGCCTTGCGCTCAGCCGCTTGCGCCTTGGTGTCCATGTCCTTCTGATTTTTCTGGTCCGGCACCGTATAGTCCGAGCCTTCTTCCGGCGGCGCATTTTTGACATTCTTCAAATGCGGCCGTGTCGGAATGCCGTCTTGCTCGACGATGCCGGCAAGACGTGGATTTTTCTGGCTGCCGAAAGCTTCACGCATGGAGCCGGCAACCGCCTGCAATTTTTTGGCATCTTGCGTTGAAAACGCCGTGAGCATGACGAAAAACGCCATCAGCAGAGCCATAAGGTCAGCAAAGGTCACAAACCAGCCACCGTGACCGCCACCGCCATGTCCGCCTTTTTTCTTGCGCGCCATGCCCGCTGCTTCCTGCCTTAAGTCGCTTCCGCTAATTCTTCGCGGTGGTGATCCGGCAAATAGGCGAGCAGCATTTCCTTCACCAGCGCTGGGCTTTTCGAGTCCCGGATTTGCAGGATGCCATCGACGATCAGCTGACGGCTGATCGTTTCATCGGCATGTTTACCCTGCAATTTATCAGCCAGCGGCAGGCAGAGCAGATTGCCGACGAGTGCGCCATACAATGTCGCGAGCAGCGAGATGGCCATGAACGGCCCAAGCTTGGATGGGTCTTCCATGTTGGCAAACATCTGCACCATGCCCAGCAAGGTGCCGATCATGCCCCAGGCCGGCGCAGCGTCGCCAATGGAACGGTAAATCTTTTCGCCTTCGTGCAACCGCTCCAGGAAACTGTCCATGTCCTTTTCCATGGTTTCCTTGATGAAGTCGCGGTCATAACCATCAGCGATGTAGCGCAGGCCCGTGGCGAGAAACGGATCGGGCGTATCGACCTTTTCCAGCGCGATCGGGCCATTCTTGCGGACGATTTCGGCAATGCGCGTGATCTCTTCCACAAGGTCGCGCACGGAAAAGGAGCGCAACGTGAAAGCGTACTTGATCCCCATGGGAAAACCATGGAGCAGCGCCGAGAGCGGAAAGCGAATCAGCGTTCCGGCCAGACACCCGCCGCCAATCACGATGATTGCGTGGATATCGTAGAACATCTTCATGCTGCCGCCCATCAGGATGAGCGTGAGCACTGTCGCGATGCCCGCAACAAACCCCAATCCGGTTGCAATATCCATCCCGCAAGCCTCCGGCGGACACGTAACGCCACTGTCTGAGCGGCACCCGACGCAGTGCCTTTCCCGCCCAGCTTTAAAACGCCAGCGGATAAGGAAGCGTTAAGCCTAATGAAATCTTTGCGGGC
>JBOFCU010000292.1:0-2329 GCA_051646285.1 Beijerinckiaceae bacterium | reverse complement strand
GTTGCCGCGCGCCAGATAGGCTGCCGCATAGTTGGGATTGACGGAAATCGCGCGGCTGAAGTCACCGAGCGCCTGATCGTTGCGGCCGCTCTGGCGATGGGCCAGCCCGCGATTGGTCAGGGCTGCAGCATGATTGGGGTTCAGGGCAATGGCCTTGTCGAAATCCGACATGGCCTCGCGATACCGGCCCACCCGCGCATAAGCAGCGCCGCGGGTGTTGTAGTTTTCGGCATCGTTGGGGCTGCGCGAGATCTTGTCAGACAGGGAGCTGATGTTGGTGGCCTGTGAGCCGCTCTCATCCGTTTCCACCTCGGCCACGCGCGGGCCGGTGTTGCTGGCCAGGGGCGATACAGTTTCACAGGCGGCCAGCGCCAGCACGCTGGCCACAAGGCTCAGCCGCAGGGCCAATGGTTTCAGCAGGGGTGACAGCAGCATCGTGGTCAGTCTCATCTCTTGCAGGCGGGTTATGGTGTCAGGCCGGCTCAGACCTTCACGCCATCCTCGTCAGGCACTTGCCCTTCCGGTTTCAGCTCTCACATGAAACCTGAAACGGTTAGCAAACAATTGCGGCGCCACCGCAATTCGCGGCGACGCCGTCAATGAAACTTCAATTGTGACCCGGCAAAGGCAAGCGGACCCGAAAGTCCGCCATTTTTTTAGCCGCTTGCGCGCGCGCCGCCGATGACCTTGGGCTTCAGCGGCTTGGACGGCAGCAGGCCTTCGCGCTGCATCTTCTTGCGGATCACCTTACGGGCGCGGCGCACGGCCTCAGCCTTCTCCCGCGCCTTCTTTTCAGACGGCTTTTCGTAGTGGCCGCGGAGTTTCATCTCGCGGAACACGCCCTCGCGCTGCATCTTTTTCTTCAGCACTTTGAGCGCCTGATCGACATTGTTGTCGCGAACAAGAACCTGCACTTACACATCCCAGTGTTAAAGGTAGCGGGAAAAGGGAGGCGGGGCACAAGGCACCCAAGCCACCAAGCATGCGGGCCGATAGCAGACCTGATTGCGCCTGTCCATGCGAAAACTGCCAATAACAAGGTTATAAACGGCCTGTTAACCCTGACCGGCACTTAACTGCCACAGTGGAATTGTTTGCGCACGCCACAATCCGTTCCGCCCTTGTTTCGACAGATTCGGGGCCGATTGGATTTTGAACCGTGTTCTAGAATTTGCACGTGCGAGTTACCCCCTGCCGGTGGGCCCGATGGTCCAGTCCCGCTGACGCAGCGAAAGGCGATCCAGTCTCATGACATCCGAAACGCTCTCCTCCGATCTCTCCCTCTGGGCCCTGTTCTGGCAGGCCCATTTTGTTGTGAAGCTGGTCATGCTGGGGCTTCTGGCCGCTTCGGTGTGGTGCTGGGCGATCATTATTGACAAGACGCTGCTGTTCTCGCGCACGCGCAGTGCGATGGACCGCTTCGAGGACGTGTTCTGGTCTGGCCAGTCGCTGGAGGAGCTTTACAAGAGCCTGTCGGGTGCCAACCGCCAGCCGACGGGCATGGCTGCCGTGTTCGTGGCGGCCATGCGGGAGTGGAAGCGCACCTTTGAAGGCACGGGCCGGGCTGTGCATGGCTTGAGCCAGCGCATCGACAAGGTGCTTGATGTCACCATTCAGCGCGAGGCGGAGCGGCTGGAATCCAAGCTGCTGGTGCTGGCCACCATTGGATCGTCAGCTCCCTTTATCGGACTGTTCGGCACGGTGTGGGGCATCATGACCTCGTTCCGCTCGATCGCCGCCTCGAAAAACACGTCACTGGCCGTGGTCGCGCCGGGCATTGCGGAGGCGTTGTTTGCCACGGCTATCGGCCTGCTGGCCGCCATTCCGGCCGTCATCGCCTACAATAAATTGCAGGCCGAGGCGACGAAGGCGCAAAACCGCCTTGAGGGGTTCGCCGATGAATTTTCCGCCATTCTCTCCCGCCAGATTGATGAGGCACGCGACCGCATGCCTCACGACCGTGCGGCTTAAGGATTTATTGCCATGGCAATGAGTGCAGGTGCAGCCGACACAGGCGGCGGCCGCCGCAGACGGCGCACGCGCCGCCACAAGCCGATGTCCGAGATCAACATGACGCCGTTCATCGACGTCATGCTGGTGCTGCTGATCATCTTCATGGTCGCCGCGCCGTTGCTGACGGTCGGCGTGCCGCTCGATCTGCCGCAGACGCGCGCCGCGCCGCTCAACATCGATCGGCAGCCGGTGACAGTCTCCATCAATGAACGCGGACAGGTTTTCCTTGGCGAGACCGAGATGAAGGATGAGGAGATTCCGTCCCGCCTTCAGGCCGCGGCCAAGCAGGGCGTCGAGGAGCGCATCTATGTGCGCG
>JBOFCU010000262.1:0-2023 GCA_051646285.1 Beijerinckiaceae bacterium | reverse complement strand
GCTTCGCCACCTTGTCGATGGCCAGCGAATAGGTGGCCGCCGCCTCCTGAAAATTCTTCTGGACACGGTAGACATTGGCCAGCGCCGACAGCGCATCAATATCATCGGGACGGCGCGCAATCGTTTCTTTCAGGCGGCGAATGGCTTCAGCCGTGTCGCCCAGCGTTTCAAAATTCAGGCCAGCCTGCACTTCGGCGGCAGCCGCATAGGGCGATGCCGGATCAATTTTTTCATACAGCTGATTGGCGTGTTCAAAACGCTTCAGCCGCTCATAAATATCGGCCAGCGAAATCAGCGCCATGTCGTTTTTGGGATCGAGGTGCAGCGCCAGCCGCAAATACACAATGCCAGCCATTTCATCGCCGGAGCGGGTGCCCTCGGAGGCCAGGATCGATAGCAGCTCCGCTGCGCCCTGCTGCACCGATGTCACCATCGGCGCGACAGGCTTGCCAGCCGCAATATCGGCCTTGAGCAGGCGCAGGGACGGGCTTTGGCCCGCCCGGTCCTCGAACTGGCTGATAATGGCCAGCGCCTCATCCTTTTTGCCGCGGCGCGCTTCAAACCGCACCAGCGCCTCGACAATACGGGCGGAGGCGCCGCTGACCGTGTCATAGGCGGTGCGCAGGCGCTTTTCGGCGATGTCCGGCTTGCCGGCGAGATCGGCAATCAGCCCCAGCGTGTAGTCGCGGAACACCACCAGTACCTGCTCGCCCTTGAGGCGGTCGCCGACTTCGATGGCCTTGGCGGTCTGGCCGGAGCCCTGATGGGCCCAGGCGGTCAGCAATGTGGCCGTGACTTCGGCAGCCCGGCCCTTGGCGCCCTGCGCGATGCTCTCACGGGCGGAGGCATATTGTTTGCGGCGGAACGCATCGATCGCCAAGGTCAGGCGGGCGAGCGAGTTGTTGCGCTCACGGGTCAGCATCTGGCGGGCAAGGCGGGCGGCCTCTTCGACATTGCCGCCAGCCAGATGGGCTTCAAAGCTGCGTTCGATCAGCTCCGTATTGCGGGGATCGGCACGCAAGGCCTCGCGCAGATAGGCAGCAGCGGAATTCGTGTCACGCTGCGAGCCGGCCACGACGGCAGCGAGAAAATTGCCTTCGGAGGATTCGGCTGGCTCGATCACCGGCAGCAGCGCCTTCGATTTGGACGGTTCGGCCGCCGCATGGGCATGCGAAGTCACTGTCAGCACTGAGGCTGCAAGGCAGGCCGCAAGGAAAATCTTATGTGTCGCGCTCTTGGCGCGGCGCGAGCCGGACGGGGACGTCAAGATGCTGAAGCTCCGGTTGATCGGGATCGGAAGGCGCGACCCCATGGTGTGCAAACCCACGGCGCGCGAACCCACGGCGCGCGAACCCATGGCGCGCGAACATGGCTGCTTCGCGGCAATCGGGCAAGCATAATGGTCAGGCACCATGCATTTCGCCCACGCGCCGCGTCGCTGTGCCAACGCACCCGCATCACTAAAACAGGCTGCCTTGACTGCCACCTGATCCACCACTTGATCCACCACCTGGCCCACCGCCACCATTGCCAGATGGATGCGTCTTGCGGACGGGGGATTTGGTGCGGGGATGTGCAGAACCATGTGCGATGTCACCCGCCGTCGCAGCCACTGTGCCATCGGCAAACTCGATGGCCAACCCGTCGCCGCCCGAAATGGCTGCGGCACGCATCAGCGGCCTGCCCTCACCATCGCGCACCATGGCAAAGCCGCGTTCCAGCACGCTGCGATAGCTGAGGCTTGCAAGCAACTTGCCGAGGCTCTCCAGTTGTGTGGCACGGTGGGTTTTCTGCACCGCCATGGCCGCGCGCAAGCGCCGTTCCAGACCGTCCAGCCGGGCCGCATCAGTTTGCAGACGCCGCTTTTCGAGCGCCGTGCGCGCGGTGAAGGCGTGGGCCAGACGATCAGAGAGCACAGCAATATGGCGCTTTTCATCGGCGATGCGGCGCTTTGCAAGATCCGGCAAGCGGGCGGCCAATGCAGTATAAGCCCCCCGGCGCGCGGCCAGCAGGGCACTGGGCG
>JBOFCU010000247.1:0-2592 GCA_051646285.1 Beijerinckiaceae bacterium | reverse complement strand
TATCGCGCGCATGGGTGGCCAGAATTAAATTGGGCCACAATTCCGATTCCGCAAACACCGCACAATCGGGCTGCCAATGATCGAGAAAGGCCTGTGCAAAGGGCGGCGCATCGAGCGGCACATACTGATGAAACGCGCCCGCTGGCAGACGCTTTTCCATCACTGCCGCTGATGTCACCGTGCCGGATGTGACCATGACCTGCACGCCGCGCTGCGTCAGTGCTTCAACCACCGGCAACAGCGAAATGGTTTCGCCAACGCTGGCGCCATGCATCCACACCAGCTGGCCGCCGGGGCGCGGGCGTGACGCCTTGCCGAAGCGCTCGTCCATCCGCGCCCGGTCTTCCTTGCCGCGCCGGGCCCGCCGTTCCAGAATCCATGGGGCAGCCGGTGCCAGCAGCGTGGCGGCGCGGGCGTATAGTTTCAATGGCAATGGCAATGGCGGCAGCATGGCCATTCAGGCCTCGCCTGTGCCGGCAGGCAACCGCGCGCCGGGGTCTTCCCCGCCCACCATGGCATAGGCTTGCGCATGAATGCGGTCGAGCTCCGCCTGCAAGCGCAGGCGCGCGGCTTCCATCGCGGCCTCATCCGCATCACGGGCGACATAAATCGCGTCACCCATCACCATCGCACCACGCCCGAACGGTTTCCCGACGCTGGCCTTGTCCCATGATGTGAATTGAATGCGGCGGCTGGTGACAACCGTAAACGGCAAGATCGGGCGGCCCGACATTTTTGCGAGCATGACAATGCCCGCACCGGCAATGCGGGCGACCTTTGGCACATCCGCCGTCACCGTGACGGCATAATTGTCCTTGAGGGCGCGCAGCATTTCTCGCAGGCCCGTCACACCGCCCTTGCGGTGCATATCCTCCGGCTTGCCGCCAGCGCCGCGAATGGCCTCAATGCCGAAATGGCGGCAGGCGATGGCATTGATGCCGCCATCGCCATGGCGCGAGATCAGCACGCGGTATTTGTCCGTGGCGCGCTTGCCAAACGGCACCATGAAATGCTGGCCGTGCCACATGGCAATGATGGCCGGCCAGTTTTCATCAACGCGGCGGTAAAGATCGGGCGGCTCCAGTGTAAAGCGGTTGGTGGCCCGCACGAGCTTGAGGTAACCGGCGAGTGCCGCGCCAAGGCTTTCCTGCACGAGGGCTGTGCGTCCGAGCTTTTTCAGCACTTGGTGTCAGGCTTTCACAGGTATCAGGCTATCAAAAGCCATCAGTCTTTCGGGTGCTCGGGGTCGAGCAGGCGATGCATGTGCACTACGAAATAGCGCATCTGCGCATTGTCAACGGTGGATTGCGCCTTGCCCTTCCAGGCGGCATGGGCCTGCGCATAATTGGGGAAAATGCCGACAATATCGAGCTTGGTGAGATCCTTGAATTCATGGCTGTCGAGCGAGGTCAATTCGCCGCCGAAGACAAGGTGCAAAAGCTGTTTGCCGGTTTCGTTGCTGGACATGGGGTTGTTCCGTCTTAGCGATGGGGATGGGCTGTGAAAGTCACGACCGTGGCCCATTGGCAAGCGGGGAATTGGTCATAGATTGCAGCGTGCCCGCAGGATTTTTCAGCACCGCGCCCAATTCTCCGGCAATTATTGCATGATTGCCGCTGCGTGATCCAATCAGCACCGGCAATTTCCGCGCCTCGCCGGTGTAGCGCACGGGCTGGCCGGTCAAATCGGTGAGCTGGCCGCCTGCCTCGCGCAGCAGCAGGTCAGCCGCCGCAATATCCCATTCATGCGCGCCGATGGAGGCGATGCCAAATTTAAGCTGGCCATCCGCCACATAGGCGATTCGGGCCGCGAGCGATGGAATTTTGGGATGCGCCTCAAGGGCAGGATCAAGGCTGAGCAGGCTGTCGAGCACAGGATGAGGTCCGGCCGCGCGCTGTGAGGCATGATCCGGGGCCAGCCGCAGATCATTGCAAAATGCCCCATCACCTCTCTGGGCCCGATACAGCGCTGCGCGGGCGGGCATGAAAAAACAGCCAATCACCGGCCAGCCCTGCTGAACGAGGGCAATGGACACGCCCCACTGCGCCTCACCCGCCGCGAAAGCACGGGTGCCATCAATCGGGTCAACAATCCATACCGGGCGGTCGCCACCGTGCGGCGTCGGCTCCGCCTCTTCAGACAGCCAGTGAAAGCCTGGTGCCAGCGTCATCAGGCGTTGCCGCAGCAGCGCGTCCACAGCCATATCCGCTTCCGTTACCGGGGAATTGCCCGCCTTGTGCCAGGTGCGGGCACTGGTTGGCGCAGAGGCGCGGAAAAAACCCATGGCCAGCGCGCCTGCCTCGCGGGCCGCACGCTCCACCCCGGCGGCCAGATCGCGCGCCTGTGCAGCTCCCTCACCGGTCAGCATCGAAGGTGTTCCCATTCCTCCGGCTTACGGTTCGCGGCGGGCAGGCGCAACCGGCAGCAAGGTGTTTTTCACCACACAGGGGAACGGGCTGATAACCATTCGTCCACAACACGCGCCATTTTCGGCATTTTGACAGAGATTTAACCGCTTGAATTAAGCGCTTCGCAGGGACCGGCGCGCAATCTGACCACAACAGGGACATGGACCACAAGAGTTCATGCCCA
>JBOFCU010000225.1:0-1507 GCA_051646285.1 Beijerinckiaceae bacterium | reverse complement strand
TTGCGGTTGTCGTGCCATCGCCAGCGATATCGTTGGTCTTGGAGGCGACTTCGCGCACCATCTGGGCGCCCATGTTCTCGAACTTGTCAGCGAGTTCGATTTCCTTCGCAACCGTCACACCGTCCTTGGTGATGCGGGGTGCGCCGAAGCTCTTCTCGATAACCACGTTGCGGCCTTTCGGGCCGAGCGTGACTTTTACCGCATTGGCGAGAATATCAACGCCGCGCAGCATTTTATCGCGGGCGTCACCGCCGAATTTTACGTCCTTGGCAGCCATGGTAGCTCCTGTGGATCAAAGGGAATGAATGGTGGAAGAGGGCCGGCCGCTGATTAAGCGATCACGCCCATGATGTCGGATTCCTTCATGATCAGGAGTTCCTGGCCATCAATCTTGACCTCGGTTCCCGACCACTTGCCGAAGAGCACCTTGTCGCCCTTCTTCACGTCGAGCGGCACGAGCTTGCCGGATTCGTCACGCGCGCCGGAACCAACGGCGATGATCTCGCCTTCCTGCGGCTTCTCTTTGGCGGTATCCGGGATGATGATGCCGCCCTTGGTCTTCTCTTCGCCTTCAAGACGGCGAACAACCACGCGGTCATGCAACGGACGGAATTTCATGAGTACTTCCTCTGATGCGTCCTTGGATGGGAAAGGCCTGCCCGTCAGGGGTCAGGCCCGTGGTTAGCACTCACGCAAAGTGAGTGCTAACGCTGCAGCGGAGGTAGGCATCCCCTACGAAAGAGTCAAGACGCTGTCATCGATTCGGAACCGAATTGGTTAACCATGCGCGTGTGCAGGAATAGGCCGCAATGCAGCGCGCAGCAGCAGGCACGGCAGATTATGCTGCCCGCTGGTCCTTGGGGGCAGAAGCGTCAGCATCCGGGGCAACCTCAACATCAATGTCCGGCGTCGGCTCATGCTTGCCGGTCACCAGTGTGCCGACGACGATCAGTGCGGCCCCGGCCAGCACCGGCAGCGTCGGCACATCCTGGAAAAACAGATAGCCCAGCACGGCAGCCCAGATGAGGGATGTGTACTCGATGGGAGCGAGTGCCGAGGCCTCCGCCAGCGCAAAGGCACGGGCCAGCAGCAGATGGCCGAAGGTGCCGAGCGCGCCGATCATTGCGAACTGGCCCCATTCCATGCCGGTGAGCGGCTTCCAGACAAACCAGGCGGGCAGCGCCAAAATAAGAGCAGGCCCGATATTCTGAATGAACACGATGGTTGTGATGGCATCATGCCTGGCGCGGGCGCGCAGCAGCACCATCGCCAGCGCAAAGGAAATGGCGGAGACAAAAGCGGCGACAGCGCCAAGAATGGCCTGATCGGAATAATTGCCGCCAAGACGCGGGCCAACAATCACGGTCATGCCCACAAGCCCAAGCCCCAGCGCAAACCAGATGCGCGGATTGGGTTTTTCACCCAGCAGCAGGATACCAAACAGCGCCAGAAATATCGGTGAGAGAAAGGAAAGCGCCACGGCCTCGGCCTGCGGCAGCGTGCTGAG
>JBOFCU010000201.1:0-7594 GCA_051646285.1 Beijerinckiaceae bacterium | reverse complement strand
TGAATCGACTGCGTGCGGACTGGCGCAGCGCCACGCTCATCGAGCGGGGCCTGAAAGGCCGCTTCACGGCCTGTTTCGCTCAACTGATAGGAATACACCGTCTTGATGTGCATTTTTGACGTGTCATGATGGCTGCTGCAATCAAGGCAGGTGAAGCCGATAGCGGAATCGCCCGTGGAATGTCCGCAGCCATTGCACACGATCAATGCACCTGGCTTGTCATAATCAACCGAAAAATGCTCGAGATGATGCCGGCACTTCGGGCACATCATGCGTTCACCCGTGCGGAAATCCCGTTCCGGCCCCTGATAGCCGCAGCGCAGATGATGAATAATTGGCTCTTCACATGTGTCGCCAGAACGGCATTTCGCACATTCCTCGCGCACCTGCACGCGCGCTGATGTGCATGAAGGGCAGCACTGAATTTTATCGAAAAATTTGCGCGCCATATGTCCGGTACGCACCAGACTTTCTGCCACCGGCAGCAAGCCCGGCACAACCGACTCATCAAAAAAGCGCATCGTCGACGCCAACGAAGCATCACGCGCCGGAATCATGTCGCGTTCACGCACCGCAAGCCGCGCCAGCACCATCGATCGCGGATCGAGTGTGCGAAAATAACTGTCTGGCAGCGCACGCATGCGCTCGGTCAGCGATTGCACTTTCGCAATCGCCCGTTCAATTTCATGCGGCGTTGATGCAGACATCATAACATCCGCACGATGATGCCCGCGTCCGCTCGCATCAATGACCGGCACAACAGCCGCCGCAGCCGCTGACATCCACGCCGTGATCAGATTGGCACCGGATGGATCTGTCAGAATAATGGCGTCAGGCACCTCACCCCTGTGGGCGATTTGCGCCACATCCGTCGGCAGCATCTCTTTTGCCATCGGCGTTGGCAGCGCCAGAATTTTATGCCGGATTTCAGTGACGACAGCCGGTGCATGAAAAGCCTCCGGCGCTTCTTCAGCAATGCCTGCCACATCGGCAATCCGCGCCGCAGGGGATGTTGACGCCAGCACGTCATCAGCCACCGGCACGCTCTGCATGAAGGCAGAGGCCTGGTCCGGATCAACCAGCAACAAAATGCGCGGATCGCCAATGGCCTCGGCCTTCAGCAGCTTGAGCAGCAGGGCGGTTGCGCCGGCATCCTCACGGGCATGGACCAGAATGGTATCAAACAGGCGCTGGCGCGCCAGCATCGCCGCTTCCTTGATGCCCGGCGCGGCAGAAACGACACCACCCCGGCGCAAAATTTCGGCACAAGCCGCCCGCGTCGTCTCCGGCTCCTGTGCGACCACAAGAACGCGGGACGTCGTGGCGAAAGCATGAGCCTTGGCGTGCGACATCGAAAGCGGAATCCCAATTCAGCAGACCAGCTTTGCATCGTTCATACTGAAACGAGTCCTAACAGCCGCTGTTAACAAATCGTAATCGGGGGTTTTGCGTCACTTATGAGCCACTTTGAAAAAAGACTCTGAATCACATCTTAAGCGGGAAAAAAATTTTAACTGTTGATTAACCATAACTCCACCGCAGCGTCAGATGCTGTGGCGCAGATCAAACGCACGCTGCATGGCGCGATAAGCATCCGGCGTATCGGCATCCATGATACTGCCTGGATCATCGGCCGTGATGTGTTGCACATCCCTCCGCCCCTTCAGGATGGCACGCGCACCATGATCGCCATCCAGAGCCATGACATCAGAAAAGAGGGTGCGATGTAAAATAACGGGATGCGCCCATGCGCCCTGATGAACAGGAACAATGGCGGCCGCCTGTGGCTTGGCCACCGCCAGGTCAAGCACTGCGTTGATCATGGCGCTGGAAATCAGCGGCATATCTCCCAGCAAAATCATGCCATGGGAGGCTTCAGGCGGCAAGGCACGCAATCCAGCGGCCAATGATGAGGACATGCCGGTTTCAAACAAGGAATTGAAAATGACGGTCACCGGCAGATCGGATAAAACAGCCGCAACAGCTTCTTGCTGGTGTCCCGTGATAACAATCACAGGCCGCGCCTGACTGGCCATGGCATTCATGACCGTGCGGCGGATGATGGGCTGGCCGCCAAGGGGCAGCAATAATTTATTCTGATCCCCCATCCGCGAAGAACGCCCGGCCGCAAGCACAACCGCAGGAATAATTGGACCTGGCATTACTCTGCCCTGCCATCGCGCGGTTGCGGGCGTGTGCCAATTTCTTTTAACAATCCGCCAACGCCCATGCGCATGATATCGCGCGATGTGACAGGAATATCGGCAATCAGGCGATTGAGCACCCAGTCAAAACCATTCTCTCGCGCGCTGCGCGCACATCCCGGCGCGCCAATAACCGGCACGCCGCGCAATGCGCCCAGCACAAGCAAATTACCGGGATCCACAGGCATGCCCACATGCGCAACAGTGCCGCCAGCGGCTTCAATGGCGGCCGGAATGACATCTTGCCGGTCTGTCACCGCTGATGCGCCAAAAACAATCACACAATCCAAATTATCTGTGGCAAGCGCGCGTAAGCTGTCCGCCAGCACACTGGTCTCATGCGCAACACGAATATCTGCGCAGATTCGTGACTGCGACACGCCAAGACGCCCCTCAAGCACACGCAGCGTTTTTGTGATGGTTGCAGGCTTCAGATGCGGCAACAGAGTGGAAACAACAGCAATCCGCTTGGGACTGAACGCCGCCACCGACACAGCAGACTGTGCTGACTGCCCCACTTTTTCCATCAGATCCCGCAGAATGGAAAATGGGATGATCTTGATGGTCGCCACCATGTCACCTGCGGCAACAACAGAATACGGAGCCAGCGTTGCAACCGTAATGCTCTCGTCAGACGCATTGAAGTGATGAATGGCATTCTCATCAAGCACAAGCAGGCCTGCCGTGGCGGCGTGCAAATTCATCCGGCCCGTAAAAGGCGGCCGCGCCTCAACATGGGCACCCTTCAAGACATGGCCGAAGTAACTGGCCGCATCATTCTCCAACACATCGGAGGGTGACAGGCGTGCCACAATAATGTCGTTGTGCCCTGCCCTGTGCAGCTTTTCGATATGGGCTGCCGTCAACATCGTGCCTTTTTTAATCACACCGCTCCCGGCTGCCAGTGCATGCGCCAAGATGCAGCCCGCAGTCTGATGCACAGGCAACCGCACAAAGTCCATTACGCCGCTTTCCGGGCAACACCAGCTGAACGGTAGCTGGCAACAATCTGCGCCAGAATGGCCAGCGCAATTTCTGCCGGACTGATCGCCCCGATATTCAATCCAATGGGCGCATGGATGCGGGCGACATCAGACTCAGAAAATCCCGCCGCACGCAACCGTTCAACCCGCCGCGCATGCGTTTTGCGTGAACCCAGTGCGCCAATATAAAAACAGTCAGACCGCAAGGCCAGCTCCAGGCCCGGATCATCAACCTTGGGATCATGGGTCAGGGCAACAAAAGCCGTGTAGCGATCCAGCCCCAATGTGGGGATAGCTTCGTTCGGCCACTCCGCCAACAGCCGCATGCCGGGAAAACGCTCGGGCGTTGCGAAAGCCATGCGCGGGTCAATGATGGTGGTATCGAATCCCACCATGCGGGCCATCGGTTCCAGCGCTTGTGAAATATGCACCGCGCCCGTCACGATGATGCGTGGCGGCGGCACATGCACGGTAAAAAAAGTGGCGCGCCCCGCGATGTCCGCCAGCCCGCTCTTGCCATGGGCAAAATGCGCCTGAAGTGTTTCAGCAAAAGGCGCCAGCATCACCGGCAACGCTGTCATATCGGCGGCGCGCACAAAATGCTGTGCGCCACTTTCAATATCGGTGATGAGCATACAGGCGCGGCGCGCCGCGCGCTCGCCATTCATGGCCGTGAGAATATCACGCTTCACGCCACCTTCTCCACCAGCACGCGAATGCGCCCACCGCAAGAAAGCCCTGCGCGCCAGGCTGTTTCATCCGCAACACCAAATTCAAGCACGCGCGGTTTGCCGTCAGCAATCACATCCAGCGCTTCCGTGATAACAGCACCTTCGACACATCCGCCGGAAACCGACCCCGCAAACGCGCCTTCACTGTCAATCACCAGATGGGAGCCCACCGGGCGCGGCGCGGATCCCCATGTTTCAATCACCGTGGCGAGCGCAACCGCGCGCCCGTCAGCAACCCACTGCTCTGCCGCGCTGAGAATATCATCATCGGTTGCCATGAAAGCCCTCCCGCTTCAAGCGGCGTGCAGCCAGCGCTGCGGCCTGAAAAGACTGATATCGGCATGACCCAGTGCCGCCACAAGGTCACGCATGGTTTTGACATTGTGAATGGGCCGCATTTCATCCACATGCGGCAGCAGCAAGCGAATACCCTCGGCCTTCGCTTCAAACCCATCATAGCGCAAAAGCGGATTGAGCCAAACCAGCCGCCGCGCCGAGCGGTGCAGCCGGTCCATTTCAAACCGCAACGAATCCGTCACCTGCCGCTCAAGCCCATCCGAAAAAAACAAGACCACTGCGCCTTGCGTGAGAACGCGGCGCGACCAGTGGCGATTGAATTCATGCAGGCATGCGGCCATGCGCGTGCCGCCTTCCCAATCATAAACGCGGGCGGAGCAGGCATCCAGCGCCTCATCGGGATCTTTGTAGCGCAATTCGCGCGTGACATTCGTCAGCCGTGTCGCGAACAGAAATGTGTGCACACGCCGCCCCTGCGCGCCCAGCGCATGCAAAAAATGCAGCAGCAGCCGGGTATATTCTGACATGGAGCCAGAAATATCACACAGTGCAACCACCGGCGGATGCTTCTGTGCGCGGGCGCGGAACGCCAGATCAATGCTGCCACCACCGCCCCGCAGCGATTGCCGGAAGGTGCGGCGCGGATCAACAATGCGGCCCTGATGGGATGCAACAAACCGCCGCGTGATCATGGTATCGCGCGGCAATGTCATGCCGCTGATGAGGTGCTTGGCTTGCGCAATTTCCTCCGCACTCATCTGCGCAAAGTCCTTCTGGCGCAGAATTTCAACCTCAGACACTGTGAGCCTGGCCTCAAATTCCGTTTCGACCGTCTCTGGCTGATCTGCCGCACCCAACCCCGGCGACAGCGCATCAGCGACGCGCTTGGCGCCCGCATCTGGCTTTTTGTCATCCGGCTTGGCCAGCGCCACCGGCGACATCATCGCGATCAATTTATCAAGAAAGGCCCGCCGCCGCCAAAACAGATGAAAGGCCTGACGGAATAAAAGGGAATGATCGCGCTTCTTGACGAAAATGCTGTGCAGGGTCCAGAAAAAATCCTCGCGCGAGCCAATATGCGCCGCTTCAATCGCCTGCAGCGCATCAATCACCGCACCGGGGCCAACGGGCAGCCCAGCGGTGCGCAGCGCCCGCGTGAAATAAACCAGATTATCCGCCAGCCTGCCCTGCACGGGCAATGCATCAGCCGCCTGATCCGGCGCATCCGCCATCAGCGCTCACCGGCTGACTTGGCAGCGCGCACCTCATCGAGAATTTTTTGCACGCCGGACCCCTGCAACTTCGCAATATCATCCTGATATTTCAGAAGCACACCCAGCGTGTCACCAACAACAGCAGGATCGAGCGCCACCGCATCCAGTTCAACCAGCGCCGTCGCCCAATCGAGCGCTTCGGCGACGCCTGGCGATTTGAACAGGTCCTCACGGCGCAAGGCCTGCACAAACGCCACAACCTCGCGCGTCAATTTTTCGGAAATACCCGGCACCTTGGTTTTGACAATGACGATTTCCCGCTCTGCGGCAGGATAATCAACCCAGTGATAGAGGCAGCGCCGCTTCAGCGCGTCATGAATTTCCCGCGTGCGGTTTGAGGTGATGATCACAATCGGCGGCTCTGCCGCCTTGACCAGACCAATTTCAGGAATCGTCACCTGAAAATCAGACAGAATTTCCAGCAGAAACGCTTCAAACGCTTCATCGGCCCGGTCAAGCTCATCAATCAGCAAGATCGGCGGGCCGGCATCCTGCGGCTCGAGTGCCTGCAACAAGGGCCGCCGCACCAGAAATTTCTCGGAGAATATATTGCTTTCGAGACTGTCCGCCGACGATGCGCCCGACGCCTCCGCCAAACGAATGGCCATCATCTGCCCGGCATAATTCCATTCATACAGCGCGGCAGAGGAATCGAGGCCCTCATAGCATTGCAGCCGGATGAGCTTGCGGCCCAGAACATGCGACAGCACTTTCGCAATTTCGGTTTTGCCGACGCCAGCCTCTCCTTCCAGAAACAGCGGGCGCTGCATTTTCAGCGCCAGAAACAGCACCGTCGCCAGCGCGCGGTCTGCCACATAGTCGCCCTGCGTCAGCAGGGTCAGCGTGGCATCAATGGAGGAAGGCGGAGCAATCATTTTTGTCATGCGCTGAATTTAATCCAATCATCCCAGCCCGCAAGCGCGGGATAACGCCTCAGCCCCATGCAGGCGCAAGACCTGCCCATGCCAAAGGCACGCGGCTGCACACATGCAAACGGCAGCGGCGACAATCGCGCGCTGCCGTCCGTGTCCTCCCGCAAATGCTCAGATTCGCGTGCCCAGCGCCTTGGCCACCGCCCGCTTGGTCATCACGCCGATGAGATGAGCACGATAATCGGCATCAGCATGAATATCGCTGTTGATGTTGGTGGCGGAGTGCTTCAGCCCGTCCAGCGACTTCGGATCGAACGCAGCAAGCTTCGCCTCCGCCTCTTTCCAGCGGAACACGCCGTTGCCGCCCGCGCCGGTCACAGCCACGCGCGCGCCATTGGCGGTTTGCGCGACAGCCACGCCGACAAGCGCGAAACGCGAGGCCGGGTTGGCGAACTTGGCATACCCCATCGCTTTGGGAATCGGAAAGCTCACTTGCGTGATGATTTCGCCGTCACCCAGGGCTGTATCAAACATGCCCTTGAAAAAATCATCCGCCAGGATGCTGCGCGTGTTCGTGGTGATGGTGGCGCCCAGCGCCAGGCAGGCCGCCGGATAATCCGCCGCCGGATCATTATTCGCAATCGAGCCGCCGATGGTGCCACGATGGCGCACATGGGGGTCGCCAATATAGCTGACGAGCGCGGCAAGGCCGGGAATGGCCTGCTGCAAGGCCGCTGAACTGGTCACATCCGCATGGGTCGTCATGGCCTTGATGACAATCGCATCGCCCTTGCGCTCGACGCCGGTGAGGCCAAGCCCGCCAAGATCAATCAGATGCTTCGGCGCATTCAGCCGCAGCTTCATGGCTGGCAGCAGTGTATGGCCGCCGGCGAGCAGTTTCGGCTCCTCCAGCGCGCCCAGCGCCTTCACGGCTTCATCCAGCGATTTTGGTTTGGAATAATCGAAAGCATACATCGTGATTTTCCTTTATTCCGCCGCCTGCGGGCGCTTCATTTTCTGGCAGGCCCGCCACACCACCTGCGGCGTTGCGGGCATCGTTACATCTTCATGGCCAACCGCGTTGGTGATCGCGTTGATCACGGCGGGCGGTGCGGCAATCGCACCGGCCTCACCGCAGCCCTTGATGCCGAGCGGATTGCTTCGCGCCGGCGTCGAGGTCATTCCAACGCCAAACGACGGCAGATCATCCGCGCGTGGCATGGTGTAGTCCAT
>JBOFCU010000164.1:0-6642 GCA_051646285.1 Beijerinckiaceae bacterium | reverse complement strand
TCTGTTCGAGCGCGATTGTTCATTGCAGCGCCGCCATCAAAAGGTGATCGAGGAAGCGCCCGCACCGGATATGCCGGCGGCAGTGCGTGAGGCGATGGGCAAAGCGGCGGTGGAGGCGGCCCGCGCGGTTGGGTATGTCGGGGCCGGCACCGTTGAATTTATTGCCGATGGCCGTGAGGGATTAAAGACGGACGGCTTTTTCTTCATGGAAATGAACACGCGTTTGCAGGTTGAGCACCCGGTGACGGAAGGCATTACCGGGCTTGATCTGGTGGAATGGCAGTTGCGCGTCGCCGCGGGTGAAAAATTGCCGCGACTGCAGCCCGCTATTGCCATGTGCGGCCATGCTGTTGAAGCGCGTGTGTATGCCGAAGATCCGGAGCATGGATTTTTACCATCGACGGGCAAGTTATGGGCGTTGAAATTACCCGCAGGCGACGGCATTCGCGTTGATTCCGGCGTTGTCGAAGGCGGGGAGGTGACGCCGTTCTATGATCCGATGATTGCCAAGGTCATCGCCCATGGGGCAACGCGCAACCAGGCGCTCGACCGTCTGGCGGCGGCCTTGGGCGAAACCATCGTGGCGGGGCCGCGCAGCAATGTCGCATTTTTGAAGGCTTTGTGTGAAGCCGATGATTTTCGTGCCGGGCGTTTCGATACGGGGTTTATTGATCGCAACCTTGTTGCGCTGGGCGCTGTGCCACGGACTGCATCGCCGCAGGCGTTGGCGCAAGCCGCGCGCGTGCTGGCCGCCGGTGATATTAAACGTATCCGCAAAGCCGCGAAGAAGCGCGGCAATGGCAACACACACTCGCCATGGCAGGTGGCCGATTCATTTGCGCTGGCCCAGCGTGAGGCAGACGCCGTTGTGCTGTTGGCGGATGATGAGAAATTCACGGTTGCGCCGGCAATAGATTTTCATGGGGATATAGCTGTGATTGTGGCGGATGACGATCTGATTGTTGTTGATGCCGGCAAGCAGACGCGTGTGCGCCGGTTCGATCCGTTCGCGGTCGATCTTGATGAGGCGGATGGCGATGCGGTGGTCAAATCGCCGATGCATGGCAAGCTCATTGCGCGGTTTGTCGAAAAAGGTGACGCTGTGACCAAAGGCCAGCGGGTCGCGATTGTTGAGGCCATGAAAATGGAGCATGTGCTGACCGCGCCGCGTGATGGCATTATTTCCGAGGTTGGCGGTGTGGCGGGCGATCAGGTCGCGCAGGGCGCGCGCATTGTTGTGGTGCATGCCGCATGAGCAGGTATTTTATTCAGGCTGCAATGGCGGCAGTAGTTTATGGCGCGATGCCATCGGCTGCGCTGGCCTGTAAGTGCGCACCGCAATCACGCGCTGAGGTGGTTGGTGCTGCGGATATTGTCCTCAATGGCCGTGTGCAGCGTGTCTGGACGCAGGGGCGCAAGCGGCTCGCTTCGGTGCGCGTGCTGCGTGTTGAAAAAGGCCGTGCGCCTGCCCGCATCATTATTGAAACAGCTTTGGATTCCGCTGCCTGTGGCGTGACGTTCCGGCGTGGTGATGTGGGTGATTTCCCTATTGACGTGGACCGCCTGCGCCATCGCGTGGATTTGTGCGGCTGGACAGCGATGCAGGCACAATGACGCAGCGTTGTTGTGGATGACCGTGATTGGCAGTGGCTGCAATGCCTGTTGTGACACCTGCCTTGCCGTTATAGTCCGCGCATGTCGCTTCACATGCTCAAATTATGCGTCGGTGCCGATTCCATTGCCGATCTGGAAGAATGGATCGCGTTCAAGCTTGCGGATATGAAACGCCGCAAGCTCAAGCCGGAGCAGTTCCATACCACGCGCATGGTGCCGCGCCGCATCACGCTCGATGCGCCGGATGGCTCGCTTTACTGGGTGATCAAGGGGCAGGTCTCGGCGCGGCAAAAATTGCTGGAAGTGCGCCCCTTTATCGATGATCAGGGCATTGGCCGCTGCCATCTTGTGCTTGACCCCCGCGTGATCCCTGTGGAGCCACGCCCTTGCCGGCCGTTTCAGGGCTGGCGCTATCTGGAAGACAAGGATGCGCCGCCGGATCTTGGCAAGGGAATGGCCTCCGTTGCTGAAATGCCGGAGGAGCTCAGACGCGAACTGGCCGGGCTTGGGCTGATCTAAAACTGGGCTGATCTGGCAGCCGTCTGGCTGGCCATGTGCGCTGGCGCACAGTCCTTGCCGGAACTTCCGGCCATGCATGGCGTTGAAAGACCAATCCCACGTTGAGGCGTACTGTCGGACTATGGTTCGAAAGATTCGTCTTAATGATAAACTCAGGCCACTGATATGATCATTGAAACTGTTCACGGACCACGATCAGCCTTTCGTATCGAGCGTGCCCCTGCCGGCGAGTATCAGGTTCGCCGTGTCGCTGTGCTTGATCTCAGTGACATTGAGGAGACTGTGATGTTCAGGAATCGCGAAGTGGCCATTGCCTATGGCCATGCCTCGGCGGCGCTGGATCGTTATCTTGCTGCGCTCGAACATTCATCCGACGCGCAAGAAGAGTTTGAAACCTGGATGGTGCTGGACGAAATTTTTGAATTGCAGGCGCTGGCCAGCAAGGATTCTCCCCGTCGCGCTGATCAGCCTGTTTCGATACATTAAGAGGGGCATTGTCAGGCTGATGTGATGAGCTTGCATTGTCAGGGTGCAGACCCCAATCATGTCAGCGCAGGCTGTCGCGGCCATTGACCCAGAGCTGAATGGCGTTTGTTCCATCCGGTTTTACCACGCACAATCGGACATGCACGCGGTCGCCCGTGGCTGCTTTCTGGCGTGCGTGTATGCCAAGCAGCGCCTTTAGCAACTCCGTCGGCTGCATGCGTTTGTAACGCGTGGGTGTGGGTTCACTAATGGCGCGGTCAGCATTGGCCACCATCCGGCTGGATGATTTTTTTGCCAAAGTGCGGAACAGGGTCGTACCCGGCGCGGCGTCAAGAAGGGTATCCATGCTCATATCAGCCGATCCATCTGTTGCCGTTGCCATCAGCCGCGCGACGCGAAGCAGCTGAAACCGTCGCGCTTGAGGCTTTTGCAGGCTGCCTGTGCTGCATCGGAGTCAAAACCAGCAAAGCGGGCGCGGTAGAGCGTTGCGCCGCCCTTCTGCACCTTTTCCGTGAAGGGCGAAGCTTTCGCGAGAGTCGAGCGCGACTTTTCCTTGGCGCGGGCCAGCATTTCCTTGGCCTTGGATTCGTTATCCGTTGCGCCGAGCTGAATGACCCAGCCATTGGCAGCCATGACTGGCTTGGCGGTTGTATCTTTTGCGATTGCCGCCACAGGTGCTGCCTTCGCTGACTTGATATCGGCAGGCGGGCGCGGCGCATCAGCCATCGGGCGGAGGGGCGGCAGCGGCGCAGCAGCGACGCGCATCGGCTTGCTCGATGGTGTTGCGGTGGAAGGGCCGGCGGCGGTTGCCACAACCGGCTTGATGGTGGCTGCGCCAATCACCGGCTTGGGAACGAGGCGTGCCGCAGGAGCGGCGGCTGCCACAACAGGCGTTGCCTGCGATACGACATTCGGCACAGCCCGGGGTGGCAATGGTGCAATGGATGCGGTTGTGACCGGGCTGGCGCGCACGCCATCGTCATCCTCATTCACATCGGTGCGTGAAGGCTGACGTGGCACTTCTGCAAAAGCGACAACGCGGCTGGTTTCGCGGCGCGGCTCGGCAAAGCCTGTGTTGGCTTCAGCAATGACCGGCGCAATACGGGCACCGGCGTAAGCGCGTTCCAGATGTGTATCGACGAGGCTTGCCATGTGCGCATCACGGGTGCGCCCGGAGCGGCCACCGAGCACAACAGCTACGATGTGGCGGCCATCGGCCTTGGCCGAGGTCAGCAGGTTGAAGCCGGACATGCGGGTGTAACCAGTCTTGATGCCGTCAACACCTTCAACGCGGCCCAGCAGCTTGTTATGGTTGCGGTAGCTGTAGCCGTCATATTCAAAGCTGCGCGTGCCGAAATAGGCATACTGGCGCGGAAAACGGTCCTGAATGGCTCGGCCCAATGTAATCAAGTCGCGCGCGGTGGTGACCTGCTCGCGATCGGGCAGGCCAGACGCGTTGACAAAGGTGGTGCTGCGCATGCCGATAGCGCGAGCCTTGCGCGTCATCATTTCAGCAAACGCTTCTTCCGAACCGCCAACATTTTCTGCAACCGTGACGGCGATGTCGTTGGCGGATTTCGTCACCAGCGCCTTGATGGCGTCTGACACGCTGATGGTTTCACCGGCAGCCAGACCCAGTTTTGACGGTGCCTGGCTAGCCGCGTTGGCGGAGACACGCAGTGGCGACTCCAGCGTGTAACGGCCTTTTTCCATCTGCTCGAACAGCAGATACAGCGTCATGACCTTTGTAATGGAGGCCGGATGGCGCGGCGCATCCGGGTTGCTGGCCTGCAAGACCTTGCCAGTCTTGGCATCAACAACCATCGACGCTGCGGGGGGATTATAAGCGGCGTGATAACGGCGGCGACGCGCCGCTTCTGCCGGATCAGCCATCGCAACAAGAAACGATGCAGCGACGCCTACAAACGCGGAATAGCCCGCGACCTTACGCACGATACGTCCACACGCAAAACGCATACTCACACCCACTCGTTACGCAACGCTATTCCGATTCACTCATGTCGCACGGTGTGACCATGCCAACACAGTTTTCAGGATAAGCGCGTTGCGGTTACGGATGGGTTAAGAGAATGTTTTTTCGGATGCGCGAATAATCTTAAAATGCAAAGCTGGCCCGCGTGCCGTATTGAGAGTTTCCGGCACGATGCGATCTCCTTCCTGAATTTCGCCGAGGGCTTCGTCGCGATCCGGTAATATGACTGTGGCGTTTTTGCCGACAAATACCGTGATGATTTCGCCGCGCTCCAGCGCCGCTTCTGCCCACCGCTTCAGTTGCCCGTAATAGGGATCCTTGCGCCAGGCGTTGGGTGTGTTGGCATCGACCTGCGCCGTCAGCATGCCATTGAGCGGCGAGATGGTCAGGACGATCTTGCTGATGCTGGGCTTCCATTCCGGCCCCAGCCATGTCTGGGAAATCCAGAGGCAGAAAAAGTCGCGGCAATATTGCGGCCGGGTGGCGTGAATCGCGCAGCCCTGGCCGGGCTTGCAATGCCCGCACCACTGGCCCGACGGCTTGTTCAGGACTGGCACGTCAAAGACCTTGCAGCAAAGTGTGCAGGTGCCACACTCACGCGCCGCTTCGGGAGGTGTGCCTTTATAGGCCTGATTTAACATCGTATTTTTCATGATTTGACCTTTGTCAGGAGGGTCTTTCCATGCGTCATTTGCGGGACGCTATGCTGCAACGCAAACAGGCCCTTGACGGATTTTTGTGCAGTGCATATAAGTTGACCTAGCAGAAGCGGAAGCGCCGTCTGCTTCCCGTTTTGGCCCTTGTGCCACATCAGTAAGGACATTGCGATGTACACCCAGCTCCCCGATTTCCAGAAGTTCGGCAAAGACGCGCTCGACAACGTGACCAAGGTCACCGCCGCTGTCACCAAGAACTCCCAGGCGATTGCCACGGAATATGCTGACTTCTCCAAGAAGTCGTTCGAAGGCGCTCAGGCCGCCATGGAAAAGCTGTTTGCCGTCAAGTCGCTCGACAAGGCATTTGAAGTGCAGACCGAGTATGCCAAGTCGGCCTACGAAGGTTTTGTCGCGCACGCCACAAAGGTTGGCGAAATGTATCAGGGCCTTGCCCGCGATGCCGTGAAGCCGTTCGAAGCCGCTGTCGCTTCAGCCAAAACCGCTGCCAAGTAATGGTGCGGTGTCTTCGGGCCGCTGTCTCAGGACTGCGGCACCGGTGATCCGAATTTGAAAAAGCCCGGCCCAGCGCCGGGCTTTTTTGTATTTGACGCCGTGTGTTCCCTGCGGAAGCATTTTACGGTCCCGACTGTCTGGAGCAGCACGCGCGCTATGTCGCATCGTGGCGTTCAATCCCGTGCTGGAGTCCCATCATCATGGCGCTCTGTGCAGGACTTGCTGAATCACAACAAGCGGTTGCCAGATTATGTTCAGATTTTGAATCGGTTTGGATGCTGCTTTGCGGTTCCCGTCATTCTGACGCTTGTCTGGTCTGGCGAAATGGGCATGGCCTTACTACATTGATGAGCGCCGAATGAATCGGCGGGAGCCGCTGCGCCAGCTATGATGCCGCCCATGACTGTCATTCTCTCTCAACCCTTGCTCTCTCAACCCTTGCTGGCAATGCCGGCAGCGCAAGCCGGTGAGCCGCGTGAACCTGGCCGTGGCAATACGGGCACGGCGGTGATCACGCGGACCAAGACTAAGACACAGAAGCCCAACTTATACCGGGTTCTTCTGCTCAATGATGATTACACGCCGATGGAGTTCGTCGTGCATGTGCTGCAACGCTTCTTCGCCAAGACCGAAGAGCAGGCGACGCAAATCATGCTGCACGTTCACACCAATGGTGTTGGTGAGTGCGGAGTGTTTACCTACGAGGTTGCCGAGACAAAGGTGACGCAGGTCATGGACCTGGCGCGCCGCCATCAGCACCCTTTGCAATGCGTCATGGAAAAGAATTAGACTCCCTTCAAGCGAGGATATCCGGTTGCCTTCTTTTGCACGCCATCTCGAACAAGCCCTGCACCGCGCTCT
>JBOFCU010000122.1:0-13997 GCA_051646285.1 Beijerinckiaceae bacterium | reverse complement strand
GGCGCACATCCTCCGGGCCGGGATCATCAGGAAACCCCTGCCCCAGATTGACGGCATTGTTCTCGCGCGCCAGCCGCGACATCACCTCAAAAACAGTGGTCGGCAGATCGGCAAAAACAGGGTTGAAGCGAATGGTCATGACAGGGTCGCGCTCCCAAGCCCGGGCATGAAAAGCGGGCGCATTGCGTACGCCCGCTGTGTTACCGGAGCCGCCCCAAGAGTTCAAACCCAACGAGTTCAAACCCAAGGGGGTAAACCGAGGGGTTCAAAAAGCCCGCCGTATCCTGGTGGTTCAAACGCGCGCCGGCAAGCCCACTTGCCCTCAATGCAGGCTGACGGTTGCCAGATCATGCTCCCAGGCATTGGCAATCGCGGTGTCACGCGAATCCGTCAGCATGATCGGGCTGCCGTCGGCTGCGAGCAGGGCAAACAGCTTCAGCCCCGGCTGCATTTCCGGCGCCTGGGGAAAAATGCGGCGCACGTCATCAGACGACATGCTTTTCACATAGGCCACCTGTCCGCCGCCCAATCCGGCGAGCGCTTCCGGTGACATGATCACTTCGTCCGCAGTGGCGGCACGCGGCAGTGTTTTTTCGTTGGTCATGAAACCCTCCTTAAGACGGGTTGCGGATGAAACAGACTCAGTCGCGGCTGTTGATCGCGATGCTTTTGACGATCCGGGCCGGTTGAGGCCGGGCCAGATCAACCGACAGCAAACCATTGGCGAGATCAGCGCCGGTGACTTCCATGCCCTCAGCCAGCAGGAACGAGCGCTGGAACTGGCGGGCAGCGATGCCGCGGTGCAGATACTCCCGGCCCTTGTCCTCCACCTGCCGGCCCCGGATGATGAGCTGACCCTCTTCCAGCGTCACCTCGAGATCCTCGCGGCGGAACCCGGCAACAGCCAGAGTGATGCGCAACTTCTCCGGCGCATCCGCACAGGGAGCAAGCCGCTCAATGTTATAGGGCGGATAGCCATCCGACCCAGTCTTGGAGACACGGTCGAGAGCCCTTTCGATGGCTTCAAAGCCAAGCAGGAAGGGCGAATTCAAGTTCGGTATACGCGACATGGCGAAGCCCCGCTGGCACTTCGGATCGGCGGGACCCTGACGGCATCCCGGATACGCTTGGCCCTTGCGGGTATCGCGCAACATCATCGATATGGGCGGCAGGCTGCGGCTGTGCAAGGGGTGCGCCAGAATGGGGCACTAACCCATCTGCCCATCTGCCCATCTGCCCGGCTGACCGGCGATGACGCTGGCGGCCTGGCAAGCGCTGCATCTCTCTGTCCAAATGATTCCGCCATTTTTAGTGATTTACGCAGGGCCGGAAGCGTTTTGATAACGTGTCCATGGTTGAGTGCGCCGTGATTGTTCAGGAACAGCACCCACACCTTGTCTGCCCTTGGTTTGCTCTTGCAGGATCTGGATCGCGCCACCGCCACTGCGGATGAAGCGCGCCGCGCCCTCATGCTCCAGCGCATCGCCGAATTGTATCTCGGACAGGCCAGCCAGCTCACAAGCGAAACCATCGATCTGTTCGATGAAGTTCTGGTGCGGCTGTCGACAGAGATCGAGCGCCGCGCCCGTGCCGATCTGGCGCTCAAACTGGCGGTACACGCCATCGCACCGCCACGTGTGGTGCGCCAGCTTGCCCATGATGAGGTTGAGATCGCCAAGCCTTTGCTTGAGCACAGTCAGGCATTGACGGACGATGACCTTGTCTCGGTTGCCATGACCAAAGGCGATGACCACCGGCAAATTTTGGCCGGGCGGCCGCAGATCGGTGAACGCGTCACGGATGCCTTGCTGGAGCGCGGCGGTGTGCCTGTAGTGCGCCGGCTGGCCGCCAACCGCACCGCCCGCATTTCCCTGCAAGGGTTTGATCGTCTTCTGATCCGCTCACGCAATGATGACGTGCTGCAAAGGCTGCTGGCGGAACGCAAGGACATGCCCATACCCCATGTGCATCAGCTCATCGACATTGCCGGGCAAACTGCCAAGGCGCATCTCAAACGGGTGTTGCCGGATGTGGACCACACCATGGTCGAGAGCGCGGTCGGCGGACACGTCGAGCACGTGCATGTTCTGGCCGGAACCGCAACGACACGGCGCGACTACACCGCCGCAATTGCAGCGATTCGCCCGCTGATCACAGCGCGCCTGCTGAATGAAGCAGCGGTAAAACGCTTTGCGATGCAGGAGCGGTTTGAAGAGATGCTGTGCAGCCTGTCAGCCCTGACAGGCATATCGCTGAAAATTCTGGAAACCGTGTTTGATGATGAAGATACCGACCGGCTGCTGGTGATTGGCAAAGCCCTGAATTTTGCCTGGTCGACCATGCAAACCATCATCACTGTCGGGTTCATGCATGCGACACCGGTGCGCGGTCATGACAAGCTGATGGATGCCTATGAACGCATCCCGCAAAAAACCGCGCAGCGCGTCGTGCATTTTCTCAGCCAGCAGCACAACACGGCTGGCTGAGCGCGCAATCCCCCTCAGGCGCGGTTCACACGCACCGATAATTCCGGCTTGGTGTTGATGGTCTGGAACACAACGCAATAGCGTTCGGTCAATTTCAGCAGCGACTCGATTTTTTCCGGCGGCGTATCTCCCGCATCAATATCAAAGGCGAGACGGATGGCGCGGAAACCCACGGGCGCATCTTTCGCCACACCCAGCGTGCCGCGAAAATCAAGATCACCCTCAGCGTGCACGACACCTTTTTTCAGGGGAATATCCAGTGCCGTGGCCACGGCCTTCAATGTGACACCCGCGCAGGCCACCAGCGCTTCCAGCAGCATATCGCCAGAGCATAATTCCGCGCCTGACCCACCGGTGGCGGGATGCAGGCCCGCTTCCATGATCGCACGGCCTGTCTCAACCTTGCAGGCAATTTTACTGTCATCCAGCGTGCCATGCGCTTTCAGTGTGATCACGGCGGCTGTGGGGTCGGCCTTATACTGTTCCTTGTAGGGAGCCTGCTGGGCCCGCAACGCATCAGAATTCATGGTCATTGTGTTGTCCTTGCCACGTGTCATATTTTACCACCAGCCGGCGGCGGCATCAGCCTTGTCGTCACTGATTTTTTCGCCGCGCATGCTGCGGTCCAGCGCTGTGATAGCCTGACGCTGGATGGATTCAAAGGATGGCGAGAGCCGGTCACGCGGGCGCGCCAGCCCATTTTCGATGACGGTGGCAATCCGGCCGGGATTGGGCTGCATCACCACGATGCGGTCTGCCAATGTGACCGCCTCATCCACATCATGCGTCACCATCAAAACCGTCGGGCGATGGGCTTGCCAGAGCGCCAGCAAATGGGCGTGCAGGCCAGAGCGTGTGAACATATCCAGCGCCGAAAATGGCTCATCGAGCAACAGCACCTTGGGGTTGGGCAACAAGGCACGCGCGATGGCGACGCGCTGCTGCTGACCGCCGGACAATTCCCGCGGCCAGCGTGCACCAAACCCTTTCAGGCCGACCTGTGCAAGAATAGCTTCAGCGCGTTCTGCTTTTTCATCTGCGCTCACATCACGCAGACCAAAGGCCACATTGTCCGCAACGGTCAGCCACGGCAGCAGGCGCGGCTCCTGAAAAATAATGCCGACATCGTGATGGGGCGCGTTAATCTGGGTCTGGCCGGTGAATATCTTGCCCTGTGTTGGTGTATCCAGACCGGCAATCAAGCGCAGCAAGGTGGATTTGCCGCAGCCCGACCCGCCAAGCATGGCCGTTATTTCACCATCGGGGCAAAGGAGATCAACATTCTCCAGCGCTTTCGTGCCGTTGGCATATGTTTTTGAGACATGATCAATGCGCAGCATGAATGGCACTCACATCTGCGCCTGACCGGTATCCTGCCAGCGCAGGAAACGGTGAGCGATAGATTGCAAGATGCCGTCTGACAATTTTCCGAGAATGGCAAAAACAAGAATGGCTGCCAGAATCTGGTCAGGCTTGCCAACCTGCTGGCCATCAACCAGCAAAAATCCAAGGCCCTCACTCGCGCCCATGAATTCGGCAGCGACGACGAACATGAAGCCAAGACCAAGGCCGGCGCGCAACGCGATAAACCACGAGGGCAGAATGGCGGGCAATAAAATACGCCGGGCCGTTTGCGCTTTTGTCAGGCGAAAGACGCGTCCGACTTCCAGAATTTTCCGGTCAATGGATAAAATGGCCCCGGCGACGCCGAGATAAACCGGGAAAAAAACACCAACAGCGATCAATGCGATTTTCGATGCCTCGAAAATACCGAGCCAGAGAATAAACAGCGGCACCCAGGCAATGGAGGGAATGGCGCGCAGGCCCTGCAATGTCGGGTCAAGCGCGCGGCGCACCAGAACCGAACCGCCCGCCAGCGCGCCAATCACCGTGCCTGTCAGCGCACCGAGAAAAAATCCGGCCCCAACGCGGGCCATGGTCGCGGCCATATGGGTCTGCAATTCGCCGGATTTGGCCAGGTCCCACAGGGTTTGCCCTATGCGTGACGGCGGCGGGGCAAGGCGCGTGTTGACCCAGCCAAAGCGCGCCACCATTTCCCACAGCACCAGCAAGACCAACGGCAAGGCCACACCAATCCAGCGGTGACCGGCGCCGCTTTTGCGCAGCGGTGCGGCTGCGCGGCCGGCAGTGTCCGTCACAGCAGCGGATGGGGCGGGCAGGGACGTGTCAGAGACGGTCATGGCAAACCATAGGCTGATGGCGCGGCCCTGTTAAAGCCGCGCCAGTGCATTTTTTCGTTTCGCTGTTAATTGATGGCCGCCGCGCGGGTGGCAAACTGCGCATCAATCAGATCATCAACAATTTTCTTCACATCCACATCGGATTTGACGACGCCTGCTTCCTGAAGTGCGATGCCGGCGGCAAGAATGCTGTCCTTTTGCACAACGCCAATAGCCTTGTGGGTGATGTCGGTGCGGGTGATCTGGCGATCAATCACGCCATCCGGCAATTTTGTCGCGGCGAGCAGTGAGGTTTTCAGGGCCGCCGGCTCTTTCAATGCAAGCTGGCGGCCTTCCTCATACACCTTCAAGACACGCGCAACGATGTCCGGATATTTCTGGGCGAATTCTTCGCGGGTGTTGAGAATGCCCCAGGTGTTGGCTTCCGGCTTGCGGAAAAACAGTTTCGCGCCGCTTTCCACTTCGGCCGAGGCCATGATCGGATCAAGACCGGCCCACGCCTCCACATCCCCACGCTCCAGCGCCAGACGGCCGTCGCCATGCTGCAACAGCACGAGCTTGACATCCTTCTCCGTCAGCTTGGCTTCGGCCAAGGCGCGCACGAGGAAAATATGCGGGTCCGTGCCACGGGTCACGGCCACGCGCTTGCCCTTGAGATCGGCAACTGTCTTGATGGTGTCCGACTTGGTGACAAGCGCGGTCCATTCCGGGCGGGAATAGACGCCAACGGATTTGACCGGATTGCCGTTGATGCGAGCGATCAGCGCTGCCGCGCCGGCGGTCGAGCCAAAATCCAGCGAGCCGGCATTGAGAAATTCCAGCGCCTTGTTGGAGCCCAGCGAAAGCACCCAGCGCACGCCAATGCCGTCCTTGGCGAATTCCTTTTCGATCAGGCCCTTGTCCTTGATCAGCAGGCCGACCGGATTGTAGGTGGCATAATCAATGCGGATTTCAGACGGCTTGGCAGCGGTCTGCGCGATAGCCGGTGTGGCCGCGATGGCAAGCGAAGCGGCGGCAACGGACAGAACCGAGCGGCGCGAGAAAGTGAATACGGGCATGAGACCCCTCCGGATGTTGCGGCAGGTCTGCTGGATCATCGACCCAAAGCCCTGCGCTTTAGCTGCATTTGTCGGCGGCGGACCGGGACCATCCCGGACTGCCCCATCGCGCCCGCAAGCTGCTTGTGCCAGCGCTTGCCAGGCGAACCATCCTGCGAATGGACAACCCGGCACCCGATGGCTCAAATCGGCGCGTGTTCTATATATAGAACGACTTGTCCGGCATGTCAACTTTCCGTTCTTTTATTCAAACAAAACGATGTGATAAAAGAACGTCTGACGAATCCGGGGGTGTGTGGTATGGCCGCAGCATGTCTTTGATTGCCTCTCACGCGCCCATCGCAGGTTCCATCTCGCCCCTGTCCCTGGCGGGAATGCGGGCGCAGATTGCAACCTGCGTGGCCGCTGCTGATGGCAATGGGCCAGCGGCACGAGCAGCCATCCTGACGGTCTTGCGCGAGGCGCTGGAGCAGGGCCGGGCTGAAGCCAAACAGCTGCTGCTGGACAAGAAGGATGGCATGGCCTGCGCCCGCCTTTTATCCAGCCGGATGGATGAGCTGATTGCGGCCGTCTATGACTATGTCAGCCACCATCTTTATCTTGCGGATAATCCATCCCAGAGCGAACGCATCGCCATCGTCGCTGTTGGCGGATACGGGCGCGGCACTCTGGCACCGGGTTCGGATGTCGATCTGCTGTTTTTGCTGCCCTACAAACGCACGCCCTGGGTCGAAAGCGTTGTCGAGGCGATGCTGTATCTGCTGTGGGATTTGCGGCTCAAGGTCGGGCACTCCACACGCTCGGTCGAGGAGTGCGTGCGGGAAGCCAAGGCCGATATGACCGTGCGCACGGCCATGCTGGAAACACGCTTTCTGCTCGGCAACACTGCACTCTATGCCGACCTCGAAAAACGCTACCAGAAAGATATTGTCGAAGGCACGGCGGCGCAATTCGTGCAGGCGAAACTCGCGGAGCGGGAAGCGCGCGTGGCACGCAGCGGCAATTCCCGTTATATTGTCGAGCCCAATGTCAAGGAAGGCAAAGGCGGATTGCGCGATCTGAACACGCTGTTCTGGATTGCCAAATATGTCTACCGTTTTCAGGATCCGCGCGAACTGATCAAGGCCGGCCTGTTCACGCGCGAAGAGTTTCAGTCCTTCCAGACATGCGAAGAGTTTTTATGGCGCGTGCGCTGCCATTTGCATTTTGCCACAGGCCGCGCCGAGGAGCGACTGTCCTTCGATTTGCAGCGCCAGATCGCGCCCCTGATCGGGTATGAAAGCCATGGCGGATTGTCCTCCGTCGAGCGTTTCATGAAACGCTATTTTCTGGCTGCAAAAGATGTTGGTGATCTCACCGCCATCATGAGTGCGGCGCTGGAGGCGCAGGATACAAAGCCAAGGCCGATGCTGGACCGGCTGCTCGGCCCGTTTCGCCGCCGCAGCGGCACACACCTCGGCCACAAGGATTTCATGATCGACAATGATCGCGTCATGGTGGCTGATGATGAAGCCTTCAAGCGCGATCCGGTGAATATCATCCGCCTGTTCTGGCTGGCTGACAAACACAAGATTGCCATTCACCCGCGCGCCATCCGGCTCGTCACCCATGCGCTGGGCCAGATTAAAAAGCCCCTGCGGGACAATGCCGAAGCAAACAAATTGTTTCTCGATATTCTCTGCTCACGCCATGCGCCGGAAACCGTGCTGCGCCGGATGAATGAGGCGGGCGTGCTTGGGCGGTTCATTCCTGATTTCGGCCTTGTGGTCGCGATGATGCAATTCAACATGTATCATCATTATACGGTGGATGAGCATCTGCTCCGCTCCGTTGGTGTGCTGGCGGAAATTGATGCCGGGCGGCTGGAAAGCGAGCACCCGCTCGCCAACAAGATTATTCCGACGCTGGCCAACCGCCGCGCGCTTTATGTCGCGATGTTTCTGCACGATATAGCCAAGGGGCGGCCGGAAGATCACTCCATCGCCGGAGCGCGCGTGGCGCGGAAATTGTGCCCGCGTCTGGGATTGAATGAAGCCGAAACCGATACGGTGGCCTGGCTGATCGAGCACCATCTCGACATGTCCACCATCGCGCAAAGCCGTGATCTGTCAGACGCGCGCACAATCGAATCCTTTGTAAAAATTGTGCAGACGCTGGAGCGGCTGAAACTCCTGCTCATTCTCACGGTGGCCGACATCAAGGCCGTTGGCCCCGGCGTGTGGAATGGCTGGAAAGGCGAATTGCTGCGCACGCTCTATTATGAAACCGAAGTGGTTCTTGCCGGCGGCCACTCCGCCATCGAGCGCAAGGAGCGGGTGCGCCGCGCCCAGGGCCAGTTGCGGGAGGCGCTGCGTGCGCCGATGCCGGCACTGACCGATAGCAATTTCGATGCCTATGCAGCGCGGCATTATCCCGCTTACTGGATGAAGGTCGATCTGCCGCGCAAGATCCGCCATGCGCAATTTCTGCAGGAGGCGGCGGCTGGCAACACGCAGCTTGCCACCCAGATCGCCACCGATGCCTTTCGCGGTGTGACCGAACTGACCATTCTCGCCAGCGACCATCCGCGCCTGCTCTCGATCATTGCCGGTGCTTGCGCCGCAGCCGATGCCAATATCGTCGATGCCCAAATTTTCACGACCACCGATGGGCTGGCGCTCGACACGATTTTCATCAGCCGCGCCTTTATCGAAGACGAGGATGAATTGCGCCGTGCGGCGCGGGTGACTGCCACGATCGAAAAGGCATTGCGCGGCGAAGTGCATACCGGCCGCCTGCTGGCGCAGCGGGCCAAGCCGAAGGCCCATGCCAAAACCTTCGATGTCGCGCCGGAAGTCATCATCGACAATGCGCTGTCGCAGCGCTTCACCGTGATTGAGGCGGTCGGCCTCGACCGGCAGGGGCTGCTCTATGATCTCACAGCGGCCATCGGCAAGCTCAACCTCAATATCGGATCGGCCCACATCGCCACCTTTGGCGAAAAGGCCGTGGACGTTTTCTACGTCACCGATCTCACGGGCGCTAAGATCGAGAACGCCACCCGCCAGAACACCATCCGCAAGCAATTGATGGATGCCCTCAAGGGCAGCGACGGCGGATGAGCTGCGCAGGCTGATTTGGCTTGATTTTTGCCGCCCGCACCCCGATATGCGGGGTGCCTCCCGCGCTGGCCACCCAGCGCCCGGACCAAGCATTTCGCCCGCGCATGCGGGCCCACCCATCAGGATGCCATCATGACCGATGAAACGAAACAGGCCACGCAGACGGACAGCGAGGCCACAGCCGCCGCAGACGCCGCCGCACTGGACCCGATTGCGGTACTGGAAGCGGAAAAGCTCGAGTTGAAGGACAAGCTGTTGCGCACCTTGGCGGAATTGGAAAACCTGCGCCGCCGCACTGAGCGGGATATGGCGGATGCCCGCACCTATGCGGTGACGAATTTTGCCCGTGACATGCTGAATGTGGCCGACAATATCGCGCGCGCGCTGCAAACCGCTCCGCCGGATGCGGAAGGGCCGGTGAAGGCCTTTGTCGATGGCGTCTCCCTCACCGAGCGCGACCTTTTGAAAACGCTGGAACGCTTCGGTGTGAAGAAACTGGAGCCGGAGGGGCAGAAGTTTGACCCCAACATGCATCAGGCCATGTTTGAGGTTCCCGACGCGACCAAGCCCAACGGCACGGTGACGACGGTGGTGCAGGCTGGTTATTCCATTGGCGAACGCTGCCTGCGGCCTGCCATGGTCGGCGTCTCCAAGGGCGCACCGAAAGTGGCGCCCGTGCAGAATGGCGCCGGTGAGGGTTGATAGCGTTTTGCCGGGGCTGTGACGCCCGCGTCCGGCGCGGGTGCCAGCCTATATGGAAATTTTCGTCACCCGGCGCAGCGTGAGATTGATTCTCCCGCCTTGGGATAAAAGCGTCGATGACCCCGGCACGAGCCGGTCAATGCCGTGAAACGCCAGCCGCGCTGCCCCGCCAAAAACAAAGACATCACCCGATTCCAGTTTAACCGATTGCGTGGGCCCACCGCGTGTTGTGCCGCCAATCCGGAAAATGGCGGTATCGCCGAGTGACACGGAAACCACCGGCGCATCCATTTCCTGCTCATCGCGGTCCTGATGCAGACCCATTTTTGCCGTGCTGTCATAAAAATTGACGAGGCACGCTTCCGGCAGGAGCGCAAAACCGCTGACGCCGCGCCAGACCTGCAACAGAATTTCCGGCATGGGCGGCCAGTCCTGCGCCATATCCGGATGCTGCGGCTGATAGCGGTATCCCTTTTTATCCGATACCCAGCCAAGAGAGCCGCAATTGGTCATGCGCACGGAAAATGGTTTGCCCGTGCGCGGCATGGTGGGCTGAAACAACGGCGCAACCCGGACCACATCACGGATGGCATCGCGCAAGTGTTCCTGCGCGGCACGGTCGAGATACTGCGGATACCAGACCGCGCCGGGAATAATCTCAACGCGCTGCATTGAAATTACCCGTTCAGCACTTCTTTCGATGCCACACCGGTGTCGGCGCGCAGATGATACACAATCGGTTCGCCAGTGTTCAGTTCCACACCGATAATGCTCTCCGGTGACAGCCGGTCCAGCACCATAATCAGCGCGCGCAGGGAATTGCCGTGCGCAGCAACCAGCACCCGTTCACCCGCCATGACGCGCGGCAAAATCACCTGCACGAAATAGGGTAGCACGCGCGCCACCGTATCTTTCAGGCTCTCGCCGCCGGGCGGCGCAATATCATAGGAGCGGCGCCAGATATGAACCTGTTCCTCGCCCCATTTCTTGCGCGCATCATCCTTGTTGAGGCCTGACAGGTCGCCATAATCACGCTCGTTCAGCGCGACATTCCTGATCGTCGGCAAATGGGACTGGCCAACGCCATCAAGAATGAACTGGCAGGTTTTCTGCGCCCGCGACAAATCCGATGTGAAGGCCACATCAAACTGCACACCCAGGGCCTTCAATTTATCACCGGCGGCCTTGGCTTCGCGCACGCCCTGCTCGGTGAGATCCGGATCTTTCCAGCCGGTAAAAAGATTTTTCAGATTCCAGTCACTCTGGCCATGGCGCACCAGAACCAGCAGGCGGTCGGCATCAGTTGTCATCAGACTTATCCTCGGAAGAAGCAAGAAGTCGCTTGCGCAAGCGAAGCACTGTGGGAATCGCGATCAGCGTTCCGATAATCAATGTGAGAAATACGCGCCAGTTGCCATAGGGAAAAATCGGCCAGATTTGCAGCACCAACCATGCTGCGCCCGCGATTATGGCAAACGCGCCCAGCACAAGCAGGGCCTCGACAGCATCTTTAGACAGTTTCATTTAATCATCCAGACCCAGCACATCAGCCATGGAATAAAGCCCCGGCTTTTTGCCACGCCCCCACAAGGCGGCCTTGACGGCACCGCGCGAGAACAGGCTGCGGTCCTCGGCGATATGGCGCAATTCAATCCGCTCACCGGCACCGGCAAACATCACGGTGTGATCACCGATGACAGAACCGCCGCGCAGGGCGGCAAAACCAATGGCTCCCTCTTTGCGCGCACCGGTATGGCCATCGCGCCCGGATTCCTTGTTGTCTCTGAGCAGAATATTGCGCCCTTTGGCCGCCGCATCTCCGAGCAGCAATGCCGTGCCCGACGGTGCATCGACTTTCATGCGGTGATGCATTTCGACGATTTCGATATCAAATTCCGGACCCAGTGTGCGCGCGACTTTCTTGACCAGACTTGCCAGCAGATTGACGCCAAGACTCATGTTGCCGGACTGGATGATGACGGCATGGCGCGACGCTGCCTCAAGTTTTGCCATATCCTCTCCAGACAAGCCCGTGGTGCCGACCACATGCACAATGCGGGCCTGCGCGGCGAGCGCGGCATATTCAACCGTTGCTGCGGGCGCGGAAAAATCAATTACGCCATCAGCTTTGGCAAACAGCGGCAGCGGATCATCCAGCACCGGCACGCCCAGCGCGGGTATGCCGGCCAGCACACCCGCATCGCGGCCTAGGCCCGGCGAGCCAGCCCGTTCCACGGCGCCCGACACTGCCACGCCATCGGTCTCGCTGATGGTTTTGACCAGCATCCGGCCCATGCGCCCGGACGCACCGATGACAACGAGATTCATATCCGCCATGGCACGCTTTCACTCTCAGGAAGGCTGCGGGCCGTCATAGCCCTCAATGATAATCATATCCACCACCGCATGATCACCACGCACAGCGATGGCGTGCTGATATTCCGGCGATTCATAACAAGCTGCCGCTGTCTGCAAATCCGGAAATTCGATCACCACATTGCGCGCCCGCGATGTGCCGGCTTTCAGCAGCGGCGTGGCGCCCCGCACCAGAAATTTCGCACCATATTTTTTGAATGCTGCCGCATTGGCTGCAACATAACCCTTGTAGGCCTCTTCATTCAGCACATCGACGCGCGCGATCCAGTATGCCTTGGCCATGGTCATGCACCTTCCACAACGACAATATCGATATGTCCCGCACCCTCGCGCAATTTGCGCGCAGCCGCATATTCAGGCGAGTAAGCATATTTTTTTGCATCTTCAAATGTCGGAAATTCAAGCACGACATTGCGGGCGCGGCCTTCGCCTTCCGCCACCATCATCGGGCCGCCGCGCACCAGCGGTTTACCGCCATATTGCGCAATGGCTTTTCCTGCTTCCGCAGCATAGACAGCCCATTGCGTCGCATTTGTCACAACAGCGCGGGCGATGACATAACCTTTTGGCATTTCTTCCTCCATTCGACATGAATTTTGATTAAACCGCCTTGGCGATTTCGTCCATGATCGCCCGCATCGCCGCTTTCGGATCGGCCGCGCGGATGATGGGACGGCCAATCACCATGTGATCGACGCCGGCGCGGATGGCCTGCGCTGGCGTTAGTGTCCGCTTCTGGTCCCCTGCCGCACTGCCGGCCGGCCTGATGCCCGGGGTCACGATGACCATATCGCCGCCAATGGCGTGACGCACAATCTCTGTTTCCGCCGCCGAGCAGACAATACCATCGATGCCAGTGGCATGGGCCTGCTCGGCGCGCAGGCGCACCAGATCACGCACCGCCAGCCGGTAGCCCGCATCCTGCAAGTCACCATCATCATAGGAGGTCAGCGCGGTGACTGCGAGCAAGCGCAAACGCGATGCGCCGCGCCCCTCGACCGCGCCGCGCATGGTCTGCGGATAGGCATGGACGGTGAGAAATGTCATGCCGGTGGCCGCGACCGATTCCACACCTTCTTTCACCGTGTTGCCGATGTCATGCAGCTTGAGATCGAGAAAAATCTTCTTGCCGGCGCGGATCAGTTCGTCAGCAAAATTCATGCCCCCGGCAAAAGCGAGGCGATACCCGATCTTGTAGAACGTGCCATCATCGCCAAGCGCGTCGACCAGCCGTGACGCTTCCGAAACGGATGGCATATCGAGCGCGACGATGACGCGATCAGGGATGGCAATGGCAGCTTGCATGACAGCACCGGGACAGGTTTGAGACAGGGCCTGCTTATCAGCGGTGCGCGGCCCCGTCGAACTGTTCATGCCGGGATCAACCCATTCGCGCTTCAGCCGATGTGGCTCAGAAGCCGCCGGATAGCCCCGTCAAGCTGGCCCGACCGCATCGGGTTGGTCAGTTCGCCATCGTCAGCAAACAGGGCGCCAGCATCCGGCAGGATCACCATATCGGGCACCACCTGGGCGAAGTAACCAAGCTCGATCTGGGTGCGCAGGGCAACGAGATTGCGCAAGCCGCCATTCGGGCTCGGGCTGGCTGCGCCCAGCGCCACCACCTTGCCAACCAGCAGTGGCGTCATCTCGCCCTTGCTGTTCTTGCAGCGGCTGGCCCAGTCCAGCGCATTTTTGAGCAAAGGCGGCACCCCGGCATTGTATTCCGGCGAGGCAATGAACAGCCCGTCACAGGCCTCGATCGCGGCCCGCAAATCCCTCGCGCCCTGCGGCGGGCCGGACGCAGCTTCGCTATCGCCATCATAAACCGGCAGATTCAGCGCCTTCAAAGATTGCCGTGCGACGGTAGCCCCGGCTGCAGCCAGCCGCTTCGCCGCCAGATCGGCCAGTTTCAAGTTGAGGGAACCAGCCCGTTCCGAGCCGGACAGAATGAGAACCGTGGCCATGAAAACCCTTTGCCGTTGCAAAAACTCTAGAGCGATGACGGCAAGCGCCGGTAAATCCAGACCCGTGCCGGCGGAATGTTGCGCCAGATGCGTTTGCCGCGCTGGGTCA
>JBOFCU010000118.1:0-7212 GCA_051646285.1 Beijerinckiaceae bacterium | reverse complement strand
CAAACCCGAACTGTTTTTCAAGCTCGGCAATAAAGGCCGGATCAAGCCCCTGCGCGCCGCGGTATTTGGCGCTGACGGATTCCGATCCGCCCGAACCCTGATTGGCTGTTGCAGAGTTGAAATCACCGCCAGCCGCGCCGCCGACGCGTGCCGACGCGCTGGTATCATTGCCCTGCAATTGCGCCAGCACGCGCTCCACCGGACCGCCGGGCGCAAATTGCACGATCACGAAAGACACCAGCATGATCCCGAAAATCGTGGGGATCATCAAGAGCAGGCGGCGGAGAATATAGGAGAGCATGTTGGGTAATTATCCTTGCACGCCAGCGCGTTTGGCCTTGTCTGCATCCCACCACCAGGTGCCGGGCGCGCCCGTGCCATAGCGCGGCTGTTTGGCTGGCCGCGCATAGGCATCCCAATAGGCCAGCCATTCGCTGGAGCGGTACCACATGGGAATCCAGTAGGCGCCCGCCCGCAAACAGCGGTCAAGCGCGCGTGTCGCCATCGTGATCTCCGCCATGGTCTGTGCGGCCGCGATTTTTCCGATCAGCGCATCAATCGCTGGATTGTCGATGCCGCCGATATTACGTCCGCCCGGTGTTTTTCCGGCCTCGCTGCCAAACACAACCCGCAGGCTGTCACCGGGTATCAGGGAGGGACCCATGTTGCGGCTGGCAATATCGAAATCAAAATCTTTCATGCGCGCCTCATACTGGGCTGCGTCCACAATCCGTGAGCGCGCATCAATGCCAAGTTTTTTCAGATTATCCTGAAATGGTTGTGTATGGGGTTGCAGGGTAGGCGAGAAATCCAGAAATTCGATGGTGAAGGGCTTGCCATCCGGCAGTTTCAGAACACTGCCATCACGCTTGCAGCCAGCTTCACGCAGCAGCGTGTCCGCCTGCCGCAGCAAATTGCGGTCATTGCCAGAGCCATCGGAAACGGGTGGCAGCCACGGCTGTTCAAACACCTCTTTGGGCAATTGCGCGCGGAAAGGTTCAAGCAGGGCCAGCTCTTCGGGCGACGGCAGGCCCACGGCCTTGAAGTCGGAATTGTCGAAAAAACTCGTGGTGCGCTTGAACGACGCATACATGATGTTTTTATTCGTCCATTCAAAATCGAAAGCATAGGCCAGCGCGCGGCGGATTCGGGCATCACGGAACATGGCGCGGCGCTGGTTGATCCACCAGCCCTGGCCACCGGCAGGCAGGTTGGTTTCCAGCTCATCGCGTTTGACGCGGCCATCGCGGATCGCGGGAAAATCATACAGCGTGTGCCAGAAGCGGGAGGTATATTCGCTGTGAAATGTCAGCACGCCGGATTTGAAAGCCTCAAACGCCACCTGCCGGTCACGGAAATAATCCCAGCGGATCACATCAAAATTATTGAGCCCGGTATTTACGGGCAAATCCTTGGCCCAATAATCCTTCACCCGTTCAAATTCGATAAAGCGGCCCTGCTCGAATTTGCCAACCCTGTATGCGCTTGAGCCAAGCGGCGGCTCCAGCGTCGAGGCTTCAAAGTCACGGCCCGCCCAGTATTTTTCCGAAAGGATCGGCAGGCCGGCAATGGTGAGATGCAATTCGCGTGACCGTTTGGCTGATAATGTCACCACCAGCACATGGTCGCTTTCGGCGGTGGCGGAAACAAGCTCAGCCAGCACGAGGCGAAAGGAGGGGTGCCCCTTTGTCTTCAGCGTCATGAAGGCAAAGGCGCAATCACGTGCTGTCAGGGGCGAGCCATCATGAAAGCGCGCCTCCGGCCGCAGCAAAAAGCGGTAGGTGCGCTTGTCGGGCGATACCTGCACCGCGCGCGCCACCAGCCCGTAGGCCGTGTTCGGTTCATCGGCAGAACCCGCCATCAGCGAATCATAGATCGCATCCATGCCGGCCGCGCCGTCGCCCTTCAGCACAAGATGGTTCAGCGTGTTGAAGGTATCGAAACTCTGATTGCCGCTGGAGGATTTGATCTGCTGGCGGATGACGCCGCCTTTCGGCGCTTGCGGGTTCACATAGTCGAAATGCCGGAAATCCGCAGGATATTTCAGGTCGCCAAAGACTGAAAGCCCGTGCATCTCCGGCAGGCCAGCCCACGCGATGGTGTCTGTTGCTGAGCTTGCCGCAGCTTGGCCGGCGCTTTGTGCCACCGCCTTGGCCGGTCCGGTCACAGCCAGCGCCGCAGCGCCCGCCAGCACAGTGCGTCGATCAGGGCGGTGGATGTGCGGCACGGCAGACTCCAGTGCGGGGACATGATCCATGGTCGTGAATCACTTTTGAATCACCGGTGCGACTATGGCTTTTTTGCTGACTCCGGCCAATCCGGGTGCAGCGATGGGGCCGGAATCAAAAAGCCGGGCATGACGCCCGGCTTGTCATGCGCCTGTGCGGCGCAGGAATGATGGTGAAGGCCTTATTTCAAGGTCAGCAGATAGGCGACCAGATCAGCCCGCCGCTCCGGGTTGCTCAGACCGGCAAAGCCCATGGATGTGCCGGGCAGATACCCCTTCGGATTGGCGACAAAGGCATCGAGTGCGGCTTCATCCCACTTCTCGCCCTTGGCGGCGCGTTCCTTCATCGGTGCGGAATAGCCAGCAAAGCTTGCGGCCCCCTTGGCACGGCCAACAATGCCGTTCAGGCGCGGGCCGTTCGATGGGGCCGGGCCATCCGCCTTGAAGCCATGGCAGGTCGCGCATTGCTTGGCGACACCTTCGCCCTTGGCCGCATCGGCCTTGGCCAGGCGCTCGGCGATCGGCGCAACGGCAGCGGCCGCAGCACCGGCGGCCGGGGCCGCACTGGCATCAGCTGACGGAAGGTCATATCCGACGACGGCAGGTTTCTTCGGATGGAAAATCGTTTCGCCGAGAATGTTGAGGCCCATCACTGCCAGACCGGTGCCGAAAACGGCGCCCATGATCTTGTTCAGGAGAAGCGGGTCTTTGCCGGGGGTCATCTGCGCCATGAAAATCGGGTCCGGGTCTTTGTTCCAGAATAGGCGGCCTGAATGCCGGATTGCGCGAGGCTTTGCAACTCGTATAACCGCGCGGCGCTTACGCCTTTTCGGTACCAGCCCGGCGGCTGGCGCATAATGCATGCTCACAGGGCCTCACATCATGGCTTCCACGCTCATTGCCATTCCCGCCCGCCTTGCCGCGACGCGCCTGCCCAACAAGCCGCTGGCGGACATTCATGGCGCGCCCATGATCGTGCATGTCTGGCGCCGCGCGGTGGAGGCTGGCATCGGCCCTGTGATTGTCGCGGCCGATTCCGAGGTGATTGCGGCAGCCATCCGCGCCGCCGGCGGCCAGTGCGTGCTCACCGACCCGGCCCACCCCTCCGGTTCCGACCGCATCCATGAGGCGGTGGAGCTGTATGATCCGGCTGGCCGGTACGACCTCATCGTCAATGTGCAGGGTGATTTCCCGACGCTCGATCCCAAGGCCATCGCTTCCGCCGCCGCTCTGCTGGCGGACCCGGCCGTGGACATCGGCACGCTGGCGGCCGCGATCACCGATGAGGAGGAAAAGACCACGCCATCGGTTGTGAAGGTTGTCGGCAGCGATATCGCACAGGGCCGGATGCGCGCCCTGTATTTTACCCGCGCCACCGCCCCCACAGGCGAGGGGCCGCTCTATCACCATGTCGGTGTGTATGCCTATCGCCGCGCCGCCCTGCGCCGGTTTGTCGCGCTGCCGCCATCGCCGCTGGAGCTGCGCGAAAAGCTCGAACAGTTGCGCGCGCTGGAGGCGGGCATGCGCATTGATGTGGCCATCATCGACCATGTGCCGCGCGGGGTCGATACGCCGCCTGACCTTGACCGTGCCCGCGCCGTGCTGGCCAGCCACGGCGAGCGCGAAAACAAATCCGCAAAATAAATCCACTAAGTTAATCATCGCACATTTTGAAAAGCTGCATGCCATGACCGAAAAGAAAAAAATTGCCTATCAGGGCGAGCCTGGCGCCAATTCCCATATCGCCTGCAATGAAGTGTTCCCGCATATGGAGCCGCTGCCCTGCGCGACATTTGAAGATGCGTTCACCGCCATTCAGGAGGGCACGGTCGAACTCGGCATGATCCCGATTGAAAATTCCATCGCAGGCCGCGTCGCGGATATTCACCACCTGCTGCCGAAATCCGGGTTGCATATTATTGGTGAACATTTCCTGCCGATCCGTTTTCAGCTCGTCGCACCCAGGGGCGCAACTCTCGCGACGGTGAAGACGGTGTACAGCCATGTTCACGCCATCGGCCAATGCCGCAAGATCGTGCGCCAATACGGTTATAAAGCCGTGGTGGCCGGGGATACCGCCGGTGCGGCCCGTCAGGTTGCGGAATGGAATGATCCGTCCAGGGCGGCCTTTTCACCGCGCCTGGCTGCCGAAATTTACGGGCTGGATATTCTGGCCACTGATGTGGAGGATGAAAAGCACAACACCACCCGCTTCATTATTTTATCCAAGACCCAGAAGCTGGCGGAGCTGGCGTCCGGCCCAACGGTGACCAGCTTTATTTTCCGCGTGCGCAATTTGCCTGCGGCTCTCTACAAGGCCATGGGCGGATTTGCCACCAACGGCGTCAACATGACCAAACTGGAAAGCTACATGGTGGACGGGCATTTTTATGCCACCATGTTTTATGCCGAAGTCGATGGCCACCCCGGCGATGTGCCGGTGCAGCGCGCGCTGGAGGAGTTGAATTTCTTTTCTCGCGAATTCAAGATTCTCGGTGTGTATCCGCGCCATGCCTTCCGCGAATCCTTTACCGAGGAGAAGGCGCAGGGTTAAGCAAGCGTTGCCGGTCAGCGTGATTGGCAAACAGGCGCTTAAATCAAAGCGGCAAATGCGTGCGCGGACAAAAACCGGCCTGCAAAAGTCTTCTGTCATCCTGTGTGCAATCCCTCCGGAATACACACATGTCCATTTATGTTTACACGCTGATTGATCCGGTCACGCAGGCCATTCTTCATGCTGGTGCTTCACATCGCCCGACAGAGATCTATCAGGAGCATCTCGATGGGGAGTGTGCCGATACCGCTGAGTTCATTGATGATCTGCTGGCCCGTGGCCGCATCCCGGTGATGAAAATCATGGGTGAATATCAAACGTGGAAAGCCGCGCGTTTGGCACAGGATCAGGCGAATGCAGCCCGCTCTGTGTCAACCCGCGCGTCCCGCCCGCTTCCGGCGGCTCCCTTCACGGCCAGTGAACCATGGAAACAGGCAGGCTTCGCCTCATTCATGTGAATCCGCCATGGATCGCGTGAAGGCCGCGCCTGCCGTCAGCGCGCATCCTCAATCACCATGGCCGCGCCCTTGTCGGCAATCATCACCGTGGGTGTATTGGTATTGCCTGATGTGATGGCCGGCATCACCGAGGCGTCGATCACGCGCAAGCCCTCCAGCCCGAAAACGCGCAGCCGCGCATCGACAACGGCGCTGGCATCGCTGGCCAAGCCCATTTTTGCGGTGCCGACGGGATGAAAGATGGTGGTGCCAATATCACCCGCCGCCTTTGCCAGTGCATCATCATCATTGCCAACGGAGGAGCCGGGCAGATATTCCTGCGGATCGAATTTGGCGACAGCCCGCTGCTGCATCAGCCGGCGCGTGACGCGGATCGCATTGGCGGCCACCGCGCGGTCCGCTTCGGTGGACAGATAATGCGGCGCGATCACCGGTGCATCATCAGCGCGTGGCGAGCGCAATTCCACAAATCCGCGCGACGTTGGGCGCAGATTGCAGGCGCTGACGGTGACGGCAGGAAAACGGTGCAGGGGATCGCCGAATTTATCAAGCGACAGCGGCTGCACATGAAACTGGATATTGGCGCGCGCCTGCGTGGGGTCGGAGCGGGTGAAAATGCCAAGCTGTGATGGCGCCATTGTCAGCGGGCCCGTGCGCCGCAGCGCATATTCAATGCCCATGGCCGCGCGCTTGAACAGATTATAATAGGTTTCATTTAATGTTTTGACGTTGGCAACTTTATAAATCATCCGCTGCTGCAGATGATCTTGCAGGTTGCGCCCCACGCCGGATTTTTCCGCAACCATGGTGATGCCGTGCTCTTGCAGCACAGCGCCGGGGCCAACACCCGAGAGTTGCAATATCTGTGGTGAGCCGATAGCGCCGGCGCACATGATCACCTCACCGCATGCGCGCGCAACCTGTGTGACGCCATTTTGCCGGAATTGCACACCGCTGGCGCGCTGGCCGTCAAAAACAATCCGTTCCACATGCACGCCGGTTTCCAGCCGCAGATTCTGCCGGTTCAGCACCGGTTTCAGAAAGGCCTTGGCGGCAGACACGCGCACGCCCTTTTGCTGGTTGACATGAAAATAACACACACCCTCATTGTCGCCGGTGTTGAAATCATCAAGGCGCGGCACACCCATTTCCGTGGCCGCTGTGCCGATCGCGTCAAGCAGATCCCAGGACAGGCGCGGCGCTTCCACCCGCCATTCCCCCGTTGTGCCATGAAACGCGCTGTCACCCAGGAAATGATTGTCGAGTTTTCTGAAAACCGGCAGCACATCATCCCAGCCCCAGCCGCTCAGGCCCAATTGCCGCCAATGATCATAGTCAGCCGCCTGCCCGCGCATGGAAATCATTGCATTGATGGCGGAGCAGCCGCCAATCACCTTGCCGCGCGGATAATGCAGGGCGCGGCCATTCAGTCCCGGCTCGGCTTCGGTCTTGAACATCCAGTCCGCTCTGGGGTTGCCGATGGCAAACAGATAGCCGACGGGAATATGAAACCAGATCCAGTTGTCACGCCCGCCCGCTTCCAGCAGCAGCACGCGCTTTGAGGTGCTGGCAGAGAGACGGTTGGCCACGACGCAGCCAGCCGTGCCGGCCCCCACGACAATATAATCATAATCGCCATCGAATGTGTGAACGGTCATCACCAGCAATCCTGCCTCAGGGGCGCACTGTTGCGCTCCGGCGGCGCCTTGGCAACGCGGGTTGAATCAAGTCGCAGGCGCGGTGATGGCGTCGTAGGAAACTGTGGCGGTCATTTCTCCAGTTATCAATTTTAGAACGAGGCCCTTGGCAGCATCCACCCAAAGCGTCTGCTCCATTGGTTTGCTGCCGGGCAGGCCCGCCGGTGGCGTCATGGTGCAGCGGTATACTTTTGCTTCAGTGCCGTTCAATTTTTCTGCCGATGATGCGCGGCAATTTTCGTAAGTTGAGCCCTTCAGTATGACATTCAGCATGCC
>JBOFCU010000095.1:0-5537 GCA_051646285.1 Beijerinckiaceae bacterium | reverse complement strand
TGTCGCACCCACTGGCGCGGGCACAGTTCCGGGGCCAGAATAGCAAGACAGACGGCATGAATCACGGAGAGCTGTCATGATGACGCTGCCACGCGGACCACACGATCCGATTCATCGCCTTCTCGCCATCAATGGCCTGCTGGGGGGCGCTGTTGGCGTTGGCTTTGCCATCGGTATTTATTGGCTGGATGTCGGCCACATTCAGCGCCTTGTGGCGAATGATTCCGGCGGCTCCATCGCCATGGTGCTGATGACGGCAGGATTTGTCGTGACCTGCGCCAGCCTCGCCATGGGCTCAGCGATCATGATGATGCCGCGTGATGACGACAAGGATCCGCCACAGGGCGGGCTGCGTCAGGAAACGCAGCCGCTGGTGCCGCAACTCGTGCCTGCACGCGCGCGTGCGCGGCGTTATACCGCGACAGGATCGTCCCGGTAAGGCTTCGGCTCATCATCATGCCGGCGGGCCTCGCGCCGGGTCTGTGCCCGCTCACGGCAGCCCCGGCTTGCATCCCGCAGGGATGAGGCAAAGGCGCGGAACGGGGCGGTCAGCCGCATGACATCGTCCGCCCGGTCCAGCAGCTTGCCGCCATTTGTCAACATCCGGTCCATCGCGGCCATGGTGCGTGCCTGATCAGGCTCGTCATCCTGCAGCCAGGTTTCAACCACGCGGGAGAAGCCGATCACCAGCCCCTGCACGCGCAAGGCACCCATCGGCCCTGAGGTGGGAATGTGCGCGGCCGCCAGAGAGTAACGGTGCGAGTTCACGGCAAGCCCGTTCAGCGCGGCCAGGGCCAGCGGATCGCGCATGAGGGCGGGCCGCAGCCGCTTGATCGCATCCTTGTAGGGCGCCATGGCGTCAAGCCGCCGCATCAGCACATCAAACAGCCGTTCCTTTGCCGGTTCACCGGCCAGATCATCAGCGGAATCAGACAGCACTTTCTTGTCGATCAGCCGGGCAAAACCGCCGAGAATGGCGCCTTTCGACGGAAAGGCGTCACGCAATTGCAGCAAGGTCACACCCGCCTTGTCAGCAATATCGGTGAGTTCGATCTGATCCCAGTCGCGCTCCGCAGCCAGCGCCAGCGTTGCTTCAACAATGCGCTCGCGCGGGTCAGAAATTTGCGCTTGTGGGGTGGATGCTTTTGACATGAACGCCTCCAGACGATGCCGCAAAATGCGTTGGCATGAAACTAGGCGTCAAACATGGCGCAGGAAAGACGCTTTAGCCGGACAATTCTCCGGCGCGCTTTTTCGCCGCAGCAATCGCCCGCTCCAGCAGCGGCGGAAATCCGGTCTGTGTGTCCATCAGCACGCCAAGGGCCGCCGCCGTTGTGCCGCCGGGTGACGTGACATTTTGCCGGAGGGTGGCCGGTGACAGGTCCGAATGGTGCATCAGCTCGCCCGCACCTTCGACAGTGGCGCGCGCCAGCCGCATCGAAAGATCGGCCGGCAGGCCAATGGTTTCACCCGCTGCCGCCATCGCCTCGACCAGATGAAAGACATAGGCCGGGCCAGAGCCGGAGACGGCCGTGACCGCGTCAATCAGCCCCTCATCCTCAAGCCATTCCACCCGGCCGACAGCCCGCAGCAGCGCATCAGCCGTTGCGCGCTGTGCCGCCGTGACAGCCTGATTGGCAACCAGCGCCGTGATGCCCCGGCCGACAGCCGCCGGCGTATTCGGCATGGCCCGCACCACCGCCCGTGCCGCCGGGCAGCGCGCTAGCAGATCAGCAATCGTCTTGCCGGCCAGAACAGATATGACCAGCGTTTGCGGGCCGATCAGTGTGGCAAGCGATGCGGCCGCTGCATCCAGCATCTGCGGTTTGATCGCCAGCACCAGCACCTCTGGCTGGCGCACATCCTGCGTGCTCGCCGCTATGGAAATGCCCTTTTCGCCCAGCGCCTCGCGGGCATCGTCCGACAGGCCCGGATCAACCGCCACAACCTTGGAGGGCTTCAGCCCGAGCGCCAGCCAGCCATCCAGCATGGCAGAGCCCATTTTGCCGGCCCCGACGATCACAAGCGATGCAGGCAGATGTGCGGCCATGGCTCAGGCCTCCCCAACAGTCTCGAACATGGCGGCATCCAGTGCTTCATGGGCAGGGCGGCCAGCCCAGACCACGAATTGAAACGCCTGAAAATGCTTGTCGCAACTGTCGAGCGCAACATTTAGCAACGCATCGCACTGGCTGCTGTTGGGTTGCACGCCACCAGCCAGCAGCAGCGCGTGGCGGAACATCACGACATGGTCCTTCGACCAGACATCGAAATGGCCGATCCACATCCGTTCATTGATCGCAGCCACAAGCGCCATGGTTTCAGCGCGGCGCGCATCCGGCACCTTCAGATCGAAGGCGCACGATACATGCAGCGCTTCCATATCCGCCAGCCACGTGAAGGCGACATGATATTCAGCCCACCGCCCGGTAACGGAAATCGCAATTTCATCTTCAGCATCGCGGTCAAAATTCCATGCGCGATGCGAGGCGAGCCGTTCGATAACATCGAGCGGATGCTCATGGCGCGGAATGGCGGAGTCCACCTGGGGCATAGTTTCTCTTTCGCGCACGTTCGCGGATAATTCTGGGGCAGACGCAACCGACGCGGAACACCGTAAAAACGCTGGGACTCAATCGAATCAGCGTCAACGATATTAAGCACGGCAGGTTGCGGCCCCCAAGAGCATTCGCAAACGGATCACGCTTGTCTGTCGTTACGCGGGACTGCGCACGAGCGATGGCGCACGCTCATGGATTCGCTGAATCCGCGCAACGCACCCGGCTGATTCCTCCACAGCCGAAGCGGCACAAAAAACGGATTAACTGTGCAGAACCTTTGCCGTTACGGCTTCGAATCGAATTTCGCTTCCAGCGCCGCGATTCGTGCAGAGAGTTTCTCATTCTCTTCGCGTGCGAGTTTTGCCATTTCGCGCACCGCCTCGAAGTCCTCGCGCGGCACCACATCCATCTCCCGCACCAGCTTGTCGAGCTGCGCGCGGAACATGCCTTCCGCCTCACGCTTCACGCCTTGCGCCATACCTGCCGCATCCGTCATCAGGCGGGAGAGATTGTCGAGGATCGGGTTGGTTGAATCGCGCATCATGAGCTCCTTGCATGCGGGCTGTTTAGCGGAATGGCGCGGCCATGGCGATGGCGTCATGGAAAACCAGAGATGGGACGCACCTTCCGGCAAAACGGTTGCAGGCTTTTGCTTGCTTGACGGATGTGGGGCGCAAAGGCCATCACCGCAAGATCATGAAAGGTTCATGCTGCTGATATGCCGATATTTGCCCTCCCGTTCCCGGTGATTGACCCGGTGCTGATTGAAATCGGCCCGGTGGCCATTCGCTGGTATGCACTTGCCTATATCGGCGGGCTGTTTTTTGGCTGGTATTATGCAGCCCGCCTGATGCGCAATGATAAGCTGTGGGCCATCGGCCAGCGCAGGCCCGATGCCGAGCGGATGGATGACCTGCTGCTTTGGTGCGCACTTGGCATTGTGCTGGGTGGGCGCCTGGGTGAGGTGCTGTTTTATAATCCGGCGCAATATCTCAGCAATCCGATCGAAATTATTGCGTTCTGGAATGGCGGCATCAAGGGCATGTCGTTTCATGGCGGGCTGATCGGCTGCGCGCTCGCCGGCGTGATCTATGCACACCGGCGCGGCTGGCCCCGGCGCAGCACGCTGGATGTGCTGGCAACAGTCGCGCCTGTGGGATTGCTTTTGGGCAGGCTCGCCAATTTCATCAATGATGAATTGTGGGGCCGGCCCACCGATGTGCCATGGGCGGTGATGTTTCCCAGCGGCGGATACATTCCCCGCCACCCCAGCCAGATTTATGAGGCGCTGACCGAAGGGGTGCTGCTGTTCATTGTCATCAACTGGCTGGTCTATCGGTTGGGGTATCGCAAGCCCGGCATGATAGCCGGCTGGTTTGGCATCGGTTATGCCGCCGCGCGATTCTTCTGCGAATTTTTTCGCGAGCCGGATGCCGCGCAGGGTTTTTTGTTCGGCGGCTGGCTCACCATGGGCATGCTGCTGTGTGTGCCGATGGCGCTGGCCGGTGGCTGGCTTGTGGCCACGGCGCGCCAAGTTGAAGACAAGGCGGCCCACGCGTGACAGCGTTGAAAGAACGCATTCTGCAACGCATTGCCGAAACCGGCCCGCTCTCTGTTGAAACCTATATGGCCATGTGTCTCGGTGATCCGGTGCATGGATATTACATGACGCGCGATCCCATCGGGTCCGGCGGCGATTTCACCACGGCACCGGAAATTTCGCAGATGTTTGGCGAAATGCTTGGCGTATGGGTTGTGAATATGTGGCAGGCCATGGGTGCGCCTGATCGCATCGCGCTTGTTGAACTGGGGCCCGGGCGCGGCACGCTGATGGCGGATCTGCTGCGCGCAGCGAAAATCGCGCCAGACTTTTTGCAGGCTGCCCATATTCATCTGGTGGAGACAAGCCCGGTGCTGCGGGCGCGCCAGCAGAAGGCATTGCTGCCATTTCTGGACCGGCTGCATTGGCACGCCAGCATTGCAAGTTTGCCCCGTGACCCGGCCTTGATGATTGCCAATGAATTTTTTGATGCCTTGCCCATCCGCCAGTGGCAGCGCACCGGCGGGCAATGGTTCGAGCGCCGCATCGCTGCGCGCGATGATGGCGCGCTGTTTTTTATTCATGCGGCAAAGCCGGCGCATATTCTCATGCGCGATGCGCCCGACAATGCGGTGCTGGAACGCGGGCTGATTGGCGAAAATATCATGGCAGATATGGCCGCGCGTCTCGTGCGTGACCGTGGTGCAGCCCTGATCATCGATTATGGCCACGCGCTCAGCGGTGTTGGCGACACGTTGCAGGCGGTGCGCAGCCACCAGTTCGCCGATATCTTTGCCGACCCGGGCGAGGCCGATCTCACCGCCCATGTGGATTTTGCACAATTGAAATCCACAGCTCTGGCAAACCATGCGCATGTTCATGGGGTGGCTACGCAGGGCGCTTTTTTGCGCACCTTGGGCATTGAGGCGCGCGCCCATACGCTTGGCAGCCGCGCCAGCGCCGCGCAGCGCGACGATATTGAGGCCGCGTTGCAACGCTTGACCGGCGCGGGTGAAGACGGCATGGGCGAATTGTTCAAAGTGCTTGCAGTTACCGATCCGCGCATGCCGCCGCCCCCCGGATTTGAATGGACCTGAGAATGACCCAAGCCGTTGCCATTGAAGCATCCGCGCTGACCGGAATGCCGGGTGTGCGCCATGGATTTTTTACCCGTCAGGGGGGATTGTCGCAGGGGCTTTATGCTTCGTTGAATGGCGGGCTGGGATCAGGTGATGACCGTCCGGCCGTTATCGAAAATCGGCGGCGCATGACACAACGGCTTGGCGTGCCCGGCCATGCGCTTGCCAGCTGCTATCAGGTGCATTCGACCGATGTGATTGTCACCGATGCAGCTTTTGCTGATGGTGAGCGCCCGAAGGCTGATGCCATGGTGACGGCCACACCCGGCCTGGCGCTTGGCATTGCCACCGCCGATT
>JBOFCU010000070.1:0-8504 GCA_051646285.1 Beijerinckiaceae bacterium | reverse complement strand
GCGGCCGGATTGTTTCATATTATAGATATCAGCAGCCATTGACTTGCTGTCCGGTTTTTATGCCCTAAAAAGCGGCATGACGGGAGTGCTGGAGTATGGGCGACATGATATTCAGTTCTGCGCAGGTCATGGAATTTGTGCGACGCATCTTTGTGCAGGCGGGCTGGAGCATGCGGGAGGCAGATATTGCAGCGCACCATTTGGTGATGGCTGATCTGTCCGGCCATCCCTCGCATGGCGTCGGCATGGTGGCGCGCTATGTGGAAGCCATGGAGGCTGGGCATCTGAAGCCAGACAATCATGTCACGGAAACATTGCGCAGCGGCAATTTTCTCGTTGTGCAAGGGAATACAGCGCTGGGGCAGGTGGCCGCGCACGATGTGACCCGCAGCGGCATCGCGCTGGCGCAGGCCCATAGCATAGCGCTGGTCAATCTGATCAATGCGCATCACATCGGCCGCATCGGGCATTATGCAGAAATGGCGGCGGCTGAAGGATTGATCGGGCTGTTTTGGGTGAATGTGTCCGGGGCAGATGCGCTGGTGGTGCCGTGGGGCGGGGTGAAGCCGCGTTATTCCACCAACCCGCATGCAATAAGCATCCCGCGTGCCGGCGGCCAGCCTTTTCTGCTTGATTTTGCCACCAGCCGGCTGGCGCATGGCAAAACCCGTGTGGCTTTTTTGGCTGGGAAACCGGTGCCGTTTGGTGCCGTTGTCGATGCGCATGGCCAGCCGAGTGATGACCCGGCTGTGGTCTGGACCGAGCCGATGGGCGGACTGGCCCCTTTTGGCGAGCATAAGGGGTACGGCATGGCGCTGGCCTGTGAAATTCTCTCGACTGTTTTTGGCGGCGGGGAAACCATTGCAGATTCACGCAACCGGCAGGTGATCCACAACTCCATGATGGCGATCATGATTGACCCGGCGCGCCTCGGCACAGCCAAAGGGGAGTGGCAGGCCAACATTGAGCGTTATCTTGCCTGGGTGCAATCCGGTGATTCCGCGCAGACAGGCGGGGATGTGAAGGTGCCGGGAGATCCGGAATTTGCTGCACGGGCTGCAGCGGGCAACCGGGTGACCTATGACAGCGGCAACTGGGCCGTGATTGCGCAGGCTGCCAGCCGCGCCGGCCTGCCCGCTGATGCTGTGCCCAGCCCTCTGCCCGCTCAGGCATAGCCGGCACAACAAAGCCATTTGCGGCCGTTAGACTTGTTGTTAAGACTTAAAACGTCTCTTCGCGCCGCAGCCCCACCACAAGCGTAGTTCCCCTTGAACGGCATTTTCGATCTTTTCATTATTGGCGGCGGCATCAATGGCTGCGGGATTGCGCGGGATGGAGCCGGCCGCGGCCTTTCCGTCATGCTGGCCGAGCAGGATGATCTGGCGCAGGGCACGTCTTCGGCATCGACCAAACTCATTCATGGCGGCCTGCGCTACCTTGAACATTACAAGTTCAGGCTGGTGCGCGAGGCGCTGATGGAGCGTGAGGTGATCTGGGCGCTGGCGCCGCATATTGTCTGGCCGCTGCGGTTTGTGCTGCCGCACCACAAGGGCTTGCGCCCGGCCTGGATGCTGCGGCTTGGCCTGTTTCTTTATGATCATCTGGGGGGGCGAAAAGCCTTGCCGGCGACGCGCACGCTCGACCTGACGCGCGATGTGACGGGTGAGCCGTTGAAGCCGCTGTTTGCGCGCGGCTTTGAATATTCCGATTGCTGGGTAGAAGATGCGCGGCTCGTCGCCCTGAATGCGCAGGATGCCAAAGAACGGGGCGCGGTGGTGCAAACCCGCACGCGTGTTGTGTCAGCGCAGCGCGATGGTGCGCACTGGCGGATCGAGACGCAGGATGGCCGTTCCGGCGCGCGCATGACCCATCGTGCCCGTATTCTCATCAATGCGGCCGGCCCCTGGGTGGCCGATGTTGTCAAGGATGTGGTGCGGGTCAATGCGCCTGCCGGTGTGCGGCTGGTGCAGGGATCGCATATTGTTGTACCGAAAATGTTTGCCCATGACCGCAGCTATATATTCCAGAACAGCGATGGCCGGATTATTTTTGCCATCCCCTATGAAAATGATTTCACGCTGATCGGCACGACGGATCAGGATTATCATGGTGATGTAGCGGATGTGCAGGCGAGTGAAACAGAAATCGCCTATCTGTGCGCAGCGGCGAGCGAATATTTCAAGCAGCCGGTGCTGCGGTCATCCGTGGTCTGGACCTATTCCGGCGTGCGCCCGCTTTATGATGATGGCGCATCCAAGGCGCAGGAAGCCACACGTGATTATGTGCTGACACTGGATGATGACAATGGCCAGCCGCCATTGCTTTCGGTGTTTGGCGGAAAAATCACAACCTATCGGCGGCTGGCGATGGCGGCGTTCGAAAAGCTCCATGCCTACCTCCCCGAAAATGCCAAGGCGCGGGATGGCTGGAGTGGCCGGGAGCCGTTGCCCGGCGGCGATTTCCCGAAAGAAGGATTTGCAGCCCAGGTCGAAAAAACCCTTGCGGCGTATGCCTTTCTGGCACCCGCCCATGCAAGGCGGCTGGTGCGCGCCTATGGCACACAGGCCGCGCGCATTCTGGGGGATGCCCGCTCACCTGCTGATCTCGGCATGCATTTCGGCGCAACACTGTATGAGCAGGAAGTGCGCTATTTGATGGCGCATGAATTTGCTGCCTGCGCCGCCGATATTGTCTGGCGGCGCTCCAAATTGGGCTTGCGCATGAGCGAGGCGGAAATATCCGCACTCGATCAGTTTATGTCCGGCATGGCCTCGTGAAAATCTGTTTCACGCTGGAAGCCAGCACCCAGCATCAGCAAGCGGTCCTCTTCAAAGGGCCGCCCGACGAATTGCAGGCCAACCGGCATATTGTTTTCGCCGAAACCTGAGGGCACCGTCAGCGTGGGCAAGCCCAGCGTGTTGGCTGGCCGGGTAAAGCGTGTGATCGCCTGAATCACCGCTTCGGCGCCAGGTGCGCCGCCCACATCCGTTTCTGCCGTGGTCGGCGCGGTTTTTGGCGAAACCGGCGTCAGCACAGCGTCGCAGCCCTGCGTTGCCGCAATATGTTCGGCAAGCGCAGCGCTGCGAAACCGCAGGGCCTCGATATATTCCACCGCCGTATAGCCATAACCGTTTTCAATGCGGGAACGAACCTGCGCCCCGTATTTCTCCGGTGAACCAAGAATATACGGGCGATGGATGGCAGCGGCCTCACTGCCAAGAATAATCTGACAGGCGGCATTGATGCGCATCTGGTCGGGCAGGGTGATGGTCTTGACCTTGACCTTCATACGCTTGAGTTGCGCGATCATCGCATCGGCAGCTTTCGCGACGCCCGCATCAAGATTGTCAAAATAAAATGCAGCGGGAATGCCAACGGTCATACCAGCGACCGGCTTTTTGCAAATGGCAGCATTTGGCACGGGTATATCAAGGGCCGTTGCATCATCCGCATCGAACCCGGCAATGACCTGCAACATCATCGCGGCATCAACAGCGGTGCGCGCCAGTGGCCCGATGGTATCAAGTGTAAAGGAAAGCGGCATGGCGCCAGCGCGGGATACGCGGCCAAAGGTGGTTTTAAGTCCGGTAATTCCGCAAAAATGCGCTGGCAGGCGCACCGATCCACCCGTGTCGGAGCCGAGTGCGCCAAATATCAGCCGCGCCGCAACCGCCGTGCCGGAACCGGACGACGAGCCGCCGGTCACACGGGTGACATCCCACGCATTGTGGGCATGGCCGAAATGATCATTGTGGCCGCCAACGCCGAACGCAAATTCATTCATATGCAGCGGCCCAAGATTGAGCGCACCGGCGGCGTTGAGACGCGCAATCACGGCGCAATCCTGTTGCTCAATACCATTGGGCTGGGCCGCGCCGCGCGACATTGTTTTGCCCTTGCGGGCGAACATGTCTTTTTGTGCAAGCGGAATGCCAAGCAGCGGCCGTTTGTCGCCCTTGGCGCGGGCACGGTCGGCTGCGCGCGCGGCCTTCAATGATTCATCTTTCTCGACGGCGAGAAATGCATTCAGCTTTGGATTGATCGCCTCAATGCGGGCAAGGCAGGCGCGCGTCAATTCGAGCGACGAAATGCGGCCGGAAGCCAGTGCGCGGCTGGCCTGTTCCATTGTCCACAGCGCTGGATCGTTGCGGCTTTGTGATGATGGCTTGCTCATGCGCGGCCCCCTTTTTTGCGCGCTGCATTGGCAAGCCCGTTGGCGCGGGCATGTTTCATCCATGCCGAAGGTTCTTGCGCCATGGGCAGTGTCCAGCTTGCCGCATCAAAGGCTTTCAATGCCGGGGCAATGGCGCCCGCAATGCGCTGGGCTGTTGCATCGGGCAGGGTGATCCCGCCGCCTGCCGCAGTGGCAGCAACGGCGGCGGCTGTCGGTGTTCTTGTTTTGCTCATGATGATCAATTCAACCAGGGTGCGGGAAAGGGGCAATGACACGCATATTGTTTCTGGCCGCTCGCCCATATGCAAGTGCATCGTGGTCATGAATGCAGCGGCAGCGATGCTGGCGGCATGCGCAAACGGCACTTCACACTGAAGCATTTATGATTCACGATGCCACCTTGTTCGTGAATTTTGGGGACTGAACCATGGCACGCGTATGGAGGATGGGCCGGCGCAAGGCCGGTGCGCAAGCGGCCAGGCAATGCACCGCGGTATCTGGCATGGGCTGCGCCAGGGAGGTGCGATGAAAATTGCTGTGATCGGGGCTGGCATTGTCGGCTTGAACGTTGCCCATGCGCTTGCTGATGAAGGACATGAGGTCACGATTGTTGACCGTGAGGGGGCTGCCGCCGGGACGTCGCAAGGCAATGCCGGCTGGATTGCGCATACCGATATAACGCCGCTGGCGAGCCCGAAAATCATGCGGCAGGTGCCACAATTTCTGATGGACCCGCTGGGGCCGCTATCCATCCGGCCGGCTTATCTGCTGAGCGTGGCACCATGGCTGCTGCGGTTCGTGCTTGCTGCCAGACCGGACGCTTATGCACGGTCGATGGAAGCGCTGATCGCGCTGCAATCCCTTGCGTTGCCGGCGTGGGAAAAGCGCGTGAACGACCTGGGCCTGAAAAGCATGCTGCATTACCGCGGTGGCCTGTCTGTGTTTGATGACGCGCAAAAATTTGCGCGGATGCAGCCGATTTATGACCGTCAGAAAGCGCTTGGCATCGATATTCATATGGTTCAACGCAGTGAACTGCGCCAGCTTGAGCCGAATTTGTCTGATCGATTCACGCTGGGCGCCTATATTGCCAACACAGCCCATGTCAGTGATCCAAAGCTCATTACTGTTGCGCTGTTCGATGAGGCGCTTGCACGCGGCATTGATTTTCACAAAGCTGAGGTTGTGCACATCGATGCGGCTGGCGCGCCAGCGCTGCACTTGGCCAATGGCGGCATAATGACAACTGATGCGGTTGTGCTGTGCGCTGGTGTGTGGTCAAAATTTCTTTTGAAAGGGCTCGGTGAGCATGTGCCGCTTGAAAGCGAGCGTGGTTATAATGTGAGCTTTCCCGGTGCGACGGGTATTATTTCGCGGCCAATCACCTTTGAAGGGCATGGATTCGTGGCTTCCGCGCTTGATACGGGTTTGCGCATTGGCGGGGCTGTTGAATTCGCCGGATTGAATGCGCCGCCCAATCATGCGCGCACGCAGGCGATGTATCAAAAATCATCGCAATTCATCAAGGGTATTCCGGACTATCAAACCGGCACTGTGTGGATGGGGCATCGCCCATCGCTGCCAGATTCCCTGCCGGTGATCGGACGATCAGAACGCAACGCCCGCATTTTATTCGCGTTTGGTCATGGCCATTATGGATTGACGCAATCGGCCGCAACCGCAAACCTGATTGCGGACCTGGTGGCCAATCGCAATTCAGCGATTGCGCTTGCGCCATTTTCTGCACAGCGATTTTAAACGATTTCAATGGCCGCAAGATTGAGGGCATAAACTGACATGGCGACACATACATTTTTCTGCGTCGATGGGCACACATGCGGCAACCCTGTGCGGCTGGTTGCTGGCGGCGGCCCACGCCTTGACGGCAAGGATATGGTGGAAAAGCGAGCCCATTTTCTGGCCGAATTTGACTGGATCCGCACCGGATTGATGTTCGAGCCGCGCGGACACGATATGATGTCCGGCGCGATCTTGTATCCGCCAACACGGGCTGATTGTGATATTGCTTTTCTGTTTATCGAAACGTCGGGCTGCTTGCCGATGTGCGGCCATGGCACAATCGGCACTGTGACGATGGCGCTGGAGCGTGGGCTTGTTTCTCCAAAAGTGCCGGGCACTCTCACTATTGATACGCCAGCAGGCAAGGTGGTTGCTACCTATGTGCAAAATGGCCCTTATGTTGATTCTGTGCGTATCACCAACGTTGCGTCATACCTGCATGCGCAGGGGCTGACTGCAGAGGTGGACGGGTTGGGTCTTGTCAAAGCGGATGTTGCGTATGGCGGCAACTATTATGCGATCATTGATCCGCAGGAGTGCTTTACCGATCTGGTTGATGTGCAGCCATCAGATATTCTACGGCTCAGCCCGAAAGTGCGTGCGGCGTTTCGTGCCAAATATCAATTTGTACATCCCGAGAATCCCAATATCAATGGATTGTCGCATGTGCAGTGGACGGGAAAACCGCAGCACAAGCAAGCGCACGCTCGCAATGCGGTCTTTTATGGTGATAAGGCTATTGATCGTTCGCCCTGCGGCACAGGCACATCTGCGCGCATGGCGCAGTGGGCCGCACAGGGAAAGTTAAAGCCCGGTGATAATTTTGTGCATGAGAGCATTATCGGCACCTTGTTCCGTGGGCGGGTAGAATCTGCAACCAGAGTTGGTGATTATGATGCCATTATTCCCTCGATTGAGGGATGGGCCCGCATGACGGGATATAACACCATTTTTATTGATGACCGCGATCCTCTTGCCACGGGTTTTCAGTTGACTGACCATCTTTGACGATCACGCGAAGTAATCAATCGCTTCCATCCTGGACGTGCTGTTGAGCGTATGAACGCCAGATGCGTTCCACCTGGGATCTGGCTTCAGTTGTGCAATAACTGTCTGTGAAAATTCTTCGCAGTTCAGTTTTGTAATTTTCGCGATACCGAGGCCTGATCCATATCCACCTGCGCAGTTTTGCACAGGCCTCAGCAAGGTGTTCTCGCGACGCACTATCGCGCCTGCCGGCCGCGCGGATCGCGCGTCTATGAGAAGTGGATTGCCAGGATGGGGCTGCCAATCGCCCAACAGGTCAGATGCGAAATAGGCATGCAGCGTGTCCCATGTCGAACCGCCATTGTTTGTGCAAGTGCCCAGCATCCACCAGAGGCCATCGTGCTGTATCATCGTCATGTCAGAGGCGGAAATACCTGTCAGTAGCGTCTTTTCATGGCGCCATTCAAACGGAAATGCTGTGGCACGATACAGATCAACACGCCCATTGGCGCATGATTCCGGGATCATGTAATGCATTTCATTGTGGATAAAAATTTGCGGATATGAGAGATGCACATCGGCTTCAAGGCATGGTCGTGGCGTGCCGAAGGCGCCTTCCGATTTCATCTCGCATACACTCAAAATTCCCTTCTGTGTCTGGAGCGGAAATTCCTCGACAAATACGTATGTCTTTCCGTCATAATGCACAGGGAAAGGATCGGCATAATAACGCTGGCCATCATCGGGTAGTATAGTGTATCCCCTCGCAGGCCATTGCAGGCTGTCAATTACGGCTCGGGATTTATCAGCGCCGCCCAACTGGCGCCATGCTGTTTTCCAGCGTGGCGCTTCATGCAGCAGTTTCTCTAATTTCTGGATGACACGCGTGCTTAATGCCGTTGTAAAAAATGTTATCACATTGGAGTCTTTAACTGCCCTTCTTGGATTGATTAATGGAGGGGAAATCTCTCCGCCAGCCCTGCCAAATTGATTGACCGAGGAGAGACACATAGTGAGGATGGCGGCAAAGACATTGTCGGCGGCGCTGCCAAGCCTGCGTGTTTCTTCGATTGCTGGAAAAGCAGTCATAACGGGTACCTCGTTTTGATCGCAGATCGCCAGATATGGCGTTTCCTGATCAAGCAATGCGCGCCACAATTCTCCTTCGCATACTGAATTATTATAAGTTAATTTCCAGATATGTTTATTGGTTCTGTTGCTGTCAGATTGCCATTCTGTACCTGACAGGTCGAGGATAAGTCCGCTAGAGTGATGACTGTGCCGGACGGGAAAGATTTTGAAGACATCCTTGATAATCGTGCGTGCCAATGGATTAGGACGATGGCGAAATATGCAATCCTCCAGCATCATCAACGTATTGATGGGGGCCGGGGTATGCGCCGTACTTCCCTTCCACATGACCGCAACGTCATGCCCGCGTTGCTGCAACCCAATGGCCAGCCTGTAATGCCAATGGCGTATGTGCGACGGGTCAAGAACGAGTGTGATATCCATCCTGACTGTTTATGCGACAATCTGTTCG
>JBOFCU010000042.1:0-18436 GCA_051646285.1 Beijerinckiaceae bacterium | reverse complement strand
CCGAGCCGCTGATGCAGGTTGCCAATTTCCACGCGCATCTGCACACGCAACTCTGCATCGAGATTGGATAGCGGTTCATCGAATAGAAAAATCTGCGGCTCCCGCACGACGGCGCGGCCAATGGCAACACGCTGGCGTTGCCCGCCGGAAAGCTGGCCAGGCCGCCGGTCAAGCAATTGTTCCATCCGCAGCATGCGCGCGGCTTCCGCCACGCGGCGCTGAATTTCCGGCTTTGGCGTGTTCAGATTTTCAAGACCAAATGAAAGGTTTTGCCGCACGCTCATGTGTGGGTACAGCGCATAGCTCTGAAACACCATTGCCAGGCCGCGCTCGGCCGCAGGCACATCATTCACCACAGCGCTGTCAATCATTACTGAACCTGATGACGCAGGCTCAAGCCCGGCAATCATCCGCAACAGCGTTGATTTTCCGCACCCTGATGGGCCGACAAAAACAATAAATTCACCATGATCGATCTTCAGATCAATGCCGTGAATAACTTTCGTGATACCAAAATGCTTTTTGACATCCTTCAGTTCAAGTGTCGCCATCACTTCAACCCCGTGTTGGCGATGCCGGTGGTGATATGCTTCTGCAGAAACACGAAGACCAATGTGACTGGCAGCAGTGTCAGCACCGTCATGGCAAGGAGATAATGCATGTTGTCATTCAATTCACCCTTGAAGGTGGAAAGGCCAAGTTGCAGCGTGAACACTTCCGACTGTGTCAGTACAATCAGCGGCCACATAAAATCATTCCAACGCCACATCACGGACAGAATAGCGAGCACAGATAAAGCGGGCAAACTCAGCGGCAGCATGATGCGCCAGAAAATCTTCCATTCTGAAGCGCCATCCATGCGCGCCGCTTCCAGCAATTCATCTGGAATGGTCAGCATATATTGCCGCAAAAGAAATACGCCGGTGGGTGTGGCAACAGCGGGGATGATCACTCCCCACAGGGAGTTCAGCATACCAAGCGCACTGACTGTCATGAACAGCGGCACCAGAATGACCGTGGGCGGAATCAGCAGCGTCGCCACAATCACCAGCACCATAGCATCGCGCCCCTTGAAGCGGTATTTCGACAGGGCAAAGGCCGCCATGGCGTTGACAACCAGCGTGATAAGCGTCGCAACAACCGTCACAAATGTGGAATTCCAGAAGTAGCGCAAAAAATTGAATGTACGCGACTGGGCCGATCCCAAAGTTGGCTCGGTATAATTTTCCCAGCGCGGCGCGACAATATCCTTGCGCTGCAAGCGCTCACGCGGAATTTCAAATGTCTCGCCTGGCTTGGCCAGATCATAGACAACGGCATTGCGGCCGCGCGTGCTGACAAACGCCACATCAGTTTTGCTGCCATCTTCCCGCGTCGCAACAAAGACATTCAACCGCCGTCCATCCGGCGAAGGCGTTGTGATTTGCTCGTAGGGCAAAAGCCGCGGATCATTTTCAACCAGCGCACGCGGCGATTTGATGGATGACATGAACATCCATGCAATGGGCAGCAACACAATCATCACACCGAGCGCGAGATAAAGATAAGCGAGCCAATCGGTCCAGTGCACACTGCCGCGCCCACGCTGGCGCTTTAGAAATTGCGAAACATCGTGGGCTGCAATCATGTCGCTCAGCCCCCCGCTTTCTTGCGCGTGGCGGCAAGCTGGCCGAGCGTGAGCACCAGCAGCATGCCAGCCACCAGCACGGAGGAAGCAGCAGCAATGCCATAGCGTTTGGCATCGCCAATAAAGGCTGATTCATAAATGTGCTGAATAATCATTTTTGTCGCCTGCCCCGGCCCGCCGCCTGTCAGGACATAGGCTTCATCGAACACCTGAAAGGCACGGATAAGCGACAAGACCAGCACCACGATCATCGTCGGCATCAGCAATGGCAAGGTAATACGCCAGAATTGCCGCGCGCGGGATGTGCCATCCATTTCCGCCGCTTCATACAAATCTTTGGGAATGGCCTGCAATCCAGCAAGCAGGATCAGCATATAAAAACCGAGATGGCCCCAGGTATAAACAAAAATGACCCAGAACATCGGCCAGCCGGAACGGCCATCGACCAGCCAGTTGATGGGGCGATAATCGGCCAGCGTGGCTGCCGTTTGATTGAAGCCGTAATAGACCGCGAGCAAGCCAAAAGCGACGGCCAGAATGCCGGGCCAGATGGCTTCACCATGCTTTCGGCTGCGCAGTGTTGTGACGGCACCCAATCCAACCAGTGCCAGACCGACAGCAGCCATCACCGGCATAAAGGCGGCGCTGCGCACAAATCCGTTCCAGGTCTCGGTCGCGCTGCCGAGCAGCTCATTGAGAATGCCACGCCGTTTCAATATCCAGTCCCAGATCACCGCCACAACAACCGGCGACAGCATGACAGGATAAAAGAACACGGCGCGCCAGAAGCCGCGCCCGCGAATATCGCGATTGAGCACCAGCGCTGTCAGCAACGCCACGACAATCATCACCGGTACTTGCACGATGGCAAAGAACAATGTGTTCCAGAGCCCTGTCCAGAAGGAGAAACCCGCGACCGGGCAGGATTTTGGATCGAGGTAGCTTGGGCAGTTCAGAAGTTCCCGGAAATTATCCAGCCCGGCAAATGGGCGCTCGGCCAAAATTACGGACTGGCCGCCCGTAAAGGCAATATAAAAATTCAGGATCATCGGCCAGAAGGAAAACAGGCCAAACACCAGCAGGTTGGGCAGCAGAAAAACATAGGCCATGCGGTGCGCGCCAAGATGGCGTTGCAGCGCACGAAATGGCCCGTCGAGCACATCGCCCAGTCGGGTCCACGCCCATGACAAGGGATTGAATGTGGGCTGGGCGGCAACGCTTTCTGTCACATCTGCCATGGAAAGCACACCGCCGTCAGTTGCGTGAAATTGTATCCGGCCCAGGAGGCCCGCTGCAACATTGTGCGGCAGGCCCCCGGATGCGTGTTGCTTATTTCTTGACGGCGTTGTCGATTTCTTCCTGCACCTTTTTATAGGCTTCAGCCGTCGTCAGCGTGCCGGTGATGGCCTGCGCCACATAATTCACCGTGGCGTTGAAAATCGCGACATTGCGCTGATACCCCTGAAGCTGATGCGCCACAGGTGATATCTTGTTGAAATCGGCAGTAAACTGTTTCAATGCCGCCTGTGTCGACGGGCCAACCTCCTTGCCATAGGTGAGGCCCTTTTCGGCGACACCTTTGTGCGCCGGAATTTGCACAGTACGCTCATAATACTCCTTCACCACCGGCTCGGAGACCATGAATTCCATCACCTTGCCAACCTCGGCAGGGTGCTTTGTGCTTTTGAAGGCGACCATGGCAGCACCACCCGGCATGGCCGAACAGCCAGCGGGGCCACAGGGCTGTGCCGGCACAACCCATTCAAACTTGTCACCAACATCAGACTGGAATTTCTGAATCATCCATGACCCGGCGATGTGCATGACGACATCACCATTGATGAACATATCACCGGCATTTTTCCATTTCGCACCCGCCGCACCCGGCCAGATGTCTGGCGGCATCAGGCCATCCTTGTGCCACTGGATCATGCGATCCGTCATCGCCTTGAAACCATCATCAACCACTGCACTGGGATTGCCGCTGGCATCGAAATATTTGGCACCGTAGGAAATGGCCGGACCGGCAAAGCGATGGCCGGTGCGGTCCATGGCCATGGCGGCATACACCTTGTTTTTCTTCTGGACCTCGCCCGTCGCCTTGGCCCAATCATCCCATGTGGCACCAGCCGCGGGCATTTTCACGCCAGCCTGATCAAACATGGTTTTATTGACGAACGGCCCGGTCACGGTGAGCTGTGTCATCCAGCCATAAATGCCCTTGTCATCCTTGCCCACGCGCATCCACGGCAAGGTCGAGCCAAAATTGCTCTCCCAGGCCGCTGCGTTCACGTGCGGACGCAGATCGAGATAATATTTATTGAGGCCACCCAGATTGGTGACGCGCGCCATATCCGGCGCTTCCCCGCCAGCCAGCCGCGTCTCGAGCTGTTCGCGGATCACGGCAAAGCCAACCTTGTCCACGGTGACCTTGATGGCGGGATTGGCTTTCTCGAACCTGTCGAGCAGGTCGCGCGTGACCTCGCACTCATTGCCGTCACCATAGCAGAGATAGCGGAGAGTGACGGACTGGGCAGCAGCGGCGCTCACCCAGGTGGCGCTTGCGAGCAAGCCAAGGGCCAGCCAGCCGGCCTTACGCGGAATCGATGTCATGATGGCAATCCTCCCGGCGCGATTGGTATGAGCCCGCGCAGTCTGCTCCCCGGCCGCGTTTTGCCGCGATCCAGAATTGAAAACATCTTGGCAAACGATTGCCAAAGCCGTCAAGATGCAAAATAATCCGCTTTTCCACATAGGCCGGGGCACTATGAACGGGCCAAGACCAACCACAAAACCAGCCAGCCGCGTGTCACTTGCCACTGTCGCTGATGCCGCAGGGGTTTCGGTTGCGACTGTTTCCCGGATCGCCAATGGCCAGACCGACCGGGCCAATGGCCGCACGGTTGCCCGTGTCCGGTCCCTGCTCGATGAAATGGGATACCGGCCCAACAGCGTCGGCCAGTCCCTGCGCAAACGGCAGAGCCGCATCGTCGCTTTGCTTGCGGCCAATCTGAACAATCCGGCCATGGCCGCCATTGCAAGCTCGACCGAGGCTGCCCTGCGCGCGCAAGGCTATGTCATGATCATGGGCGATACCCACGATGAGCCTGCCTTGCAGGATGAATATCTCGAAGCCATGCATGCGCAATTTGTGCAGGGGTATATTCTCGTTTCCGCGGTTGCCAGTGCAGGGCTTTCGCGTTTCATCGCGCGGCATGAACCGATTGTGCTGGTTGGCCGCCGCCCCGCCGGCATCGCGCCAGCAACGCCGTTTGTCGGCATCGATAATCATGCTGCCGGCATGGCTGCCGCTGATTATTTGTTGCATGCGGGCGTCCATGATCCGGGAATCGTCCACACCGCCTTATCATCATCTGCGATTACGGACCGCGTAGCCGGTTTTATGCAGCACTATGCCAAAAATGGGTTTTCAATTCCCGCCCATTCTGTTGTCTCCTCGCATCAGCTTCAGCATCTCGCTGCCGGATACGAAGCCGCACAGACTTTGGTGACACAGCGTGGCGGCTGGCCGCCAGGCCTGTTTTGCGCCAGTGACATGCTGGCCTATGGCGCTTACCGGCTGGCCTGCGAAACCGGCATGCGTATTCCCGGCGATTGTGTGATGGCAGGGATTGATGACAGCCCGCTCAACAGCTGGATCGCGCCATGGCTGACGTCCGTGCATATTCCCTATTCGGATTTTGGTGATGCCATCATGGCGCAACTATCGGACTTGTGGAGCAGCCATGCGACGCATGATCGCCTGCTGCCGCACCGGCTTGTCACGCGTGCAACACCGCATACCACAGCCATAAGACCACGATGATGCAGCGTGACAATAATAATACGGACATGAATAATACGGGCATGCGCGCCCGCCTGCATCAGCTGCTCGGGCAATTTCCATCCACACACTTCACGATTGCAGAAGAAAAGACCGTTTCTCTCCTGCCTGAAACCCGCACAATTCGCCTGACGCTGCGCACAGATAAAAATGAAGCGCTGCAGGGCTGGCTGACCGGGCCAGACAGGCCGTGGCAGCAGATTCCAGCCATGTTATATTGCCATGCGCATGGCAACGCATATGGCATCGGTGCGGATGAACTTGTAAAAGGCCGCCCAGCCCTCATGGCCCCGCCTTATGGGCAAGCGTTGGCACAAGCTGGCATTGTGGCCTTGTGCATTGACCTGCCCTGTTTTGGCAGCCGCGCATCGCAATCAGAATCCGCACTTGCCAAAGACTATCTGTGGCATGGTCAAACTTTATTCGGCGCCATGCTGGCCGATTTACAAGGCGCGATCGGATGTCTCGAAACCATCGCCGGCATTGATAAAAATCGTATCGGTGCCATGGGGCTGTCGATGGGAGCCACGCTGGCTTTCTGGCTAGGCGCGCTTGATCAGCGCATCAAAGCCGTGGCGCATTTATGCTGCTTGGCCGATCTCGCCACACTCGTAAAAAGTGGCACCCATGATCTGCATGGCCACTACATGACAGTGCCTGGATTGCTGAATCAATATCGCACCGGCGAAATTGCCGGTCGGGTCGCGCCGCGCCCGCAACTGGCCTGTATGGGCGGCGCCGATCCGCTGACACCGCCTGACGCCATGGACACGGCGCTGACCGATCTGCGCGCAGCCTATGCGCGCGCACACGCGGCCCATCTCTGCCAGACGCTCATCAGCCAGAACACCGGCCATATGGAAGTGCCGGACATGCGCGCTGCTGTGCTTGATTTTTTTCGCCGCCATTTATGACAGCAATTTTACGCCCAATGATCACCGTCCAAAGACGGCCAATGCAGGAGAGGCTGATCAATGGCGTCCCGGAAGGGATTCGAACCCCTGACCTACGGTTTAGGAAACCGTTGCTCTATCCTGCTGAGCTACCGGGACCACGCCGCCATATGCACCACGCCGCGCCCCTCGTGCAAGAGGGGGCATCCGGGCAGCGTTTACCAATGCTTTTATCGCCATCTCCGGCGGACAGATCATACCAGCCAGATGTCGATCGCAAAAAGTGTCATGGATTTCTCGGTAAAAACAGCGATGGGACTTAAGGGGCCGGCCATCAGCGCACTGTCCTGCACGCCAAGCCCAGACCGCTTGCCGTTTGACTCCAAAGTGACGGCGCCATCGAAAGCAAACAGCATCAGAATATCACCCGATGCAGTCAGCCTTGTTTGATCAGCGCAGGGCATGCGGGACACGAAGTGACGGGCACGGCCACGCCGTGTCATCACATTGAGATCAATAATCGCGCCGCGCATGAGTGCTGAAGCCACCGGAATATCGGCCGGAAAAGAAAATGGCGGGCTCTGCCGCGTGAGTTCAACAGGCGGGCGGCCATCAAGGGCCAGCGCAAGGCCTTCCCCCTCCAGCACGCACAAGGTCCGGTCCACCCCCGGAAAAAGCGAAAACGGCCCATCGCTCGCGACTGTCGCCATGCTGATACGCCAGGCAAAATCATCAAGCCCGCGCGCGGCGTCATCAACGGCCATCTGCACTGTTTCGCCGACGCCATTTTTCCATGGCATGCGCTGATAATCAGTGGCACGCAGAATGTGCATCGGCATCAGCGCAGGCTGGGCAGATTGAGCCCATGCTCACGCGCGCAATCCATGGCAATATCATAGCCGGCATCGGCGTGGCGCATGACGCCCGTTGCGGGATCGTTCCACAGCACACGCTCGACGCGGCGCGCCGCTTCCGGCGTGCCGTCACACACGATGACCATGCCGGAATGTTGTGAAAAGCCAATACCAACACCGCCGCCATGGTGCAGCGAAACCCATGTTGCACCTGACGCGCAATTCAAAAGCGCATTGAGCAACGGCCAGTCAGACACCGCATCAGACCCATCTTTCATCGCCTCCGTTTCCCGGTTGGGCGATGCCACGGAACCGGAATCGAGATGGTCGCGGCCAATCACAATCGGCGCTTTCAATTCGCCGCGCGCAACCATGTCATTGAAGGCCAGTCCGAGCCGGTGGCGGTCACCAAGGCCAACCCAGCAAATGCGGGCTGGCAGACCCTGAAAATGAATCCGCTTTCTGGCCATATCAAGCCAGTGATGCAGATGCGTGTTGTCGGGCAGCAGTTCCTTGACCTTTTCGTCAGTCCTGAAAATATCCTCCGGATCGCCCGACAGCGCAGCCCAGCGGAAGGGGCCAACGCCCCGGCAAAACAAGGGCCGGATATAGGCTGGCACGAATCCGGGGAAATCGAATGCATCAGCAACGCCTTCCTCCAGAGCCATCTGGCGGATGTTGTTACCGTAATCGACCGTGGGAATACCCATCTTGTGGAAATCAAGCATGGCCCGCACATGCACCGCCATGGATTTTTTTGCGGCCGATGAAACGCCGGATGGATCACTCTCGCGTTTGCGCTCCCAATCACCCAGCGTCCATCCCTTGGGCAAATATCCATTCACCGGATCATGCGCCGAAGTTTGGTCCGTCACGCAATCCGGCTTGACGCCACGGCGCACGAGCTCGGGAAAAATATCGGCCGCATTGCCGAGAAGCCCGACCGACAGGGGTTTTTTCTCCTTGCAGGAGCGCTCGATCATCGTCAGCGCTTCATCGAGATTCTGCGCTTGCACGTCCACATAGCCGGTGCGCAACCGCATTTCGATGCGGCTTGGCTGACATTCCACGGCAAGGCACGATGCGCCGGCCATGGTCGCAGCCAAAGGCTGCGCGCCGCCCATGCCGCCAAGCCCGGCGGTCAAAATCCATTTGCCCGATAAATCGCCATTGTAATGACGGCGGCCCATTTCCACAAAGGTTTCGTAGGTGCCCTGCACGATGCCCTGCGAGCCGATATAAATCCAGGAGCCCGCTGTCATCTGGCCATACATCATCAGGCCCTTGCGATCGAGCTCGTGGAATTTATCCCACGTCGCCCAATGCGGCACGATGTTGGAATTGGCGATGAGCACACGCGGCGCATCCGCATGCGTGCGGAAAACACCCACTGGCTTGCCCGATTGCACCAGCAGCGTCTGATCACCTTCAAGCGTGCGCAGGGCAGCAACGATACGGTCATAGCTCTCCCAGTCCCGCGCTGCCCGGCCAATGCCGCCATACACAACCAGCTCTCCCGGCCTTTCCGCAACATCGGGATCAAGATTATTCATCAACATGCGCAAGGGCGCTTCAGTCATCCAGCTTTTAGCGGAAAGATCCGTGCCATGCGGCGAACGGATGATGCGCGCATTATCAATGCGGGTCATGGCTGTGTTCCTGTCAATGAGAGATCGGTGCTGACATAGGTCAGGCAGGCGTTGAAAATAGCAGTCAGCACATCACGCACAGGGGTTGCATAGGCGCTGTCATAGGCCGATGGCCAGTTGGATTCATTCACATCCGGAATCGGTTCGCGCATATAAGCGCGGCATGCCAGTTCCATTTGCACGGCATGAACACCTGCTCCCGGATTTCCATAAGCGCGCGTGATATAGCCGCCCTTGAACCGGCCATTCGCAATGCTCTCAAGCCCGCTCTGCCGGCATAATTCTTCAATGCGCACTTGCAACGCGGGCGCGCAAGATGCGCCGCTGTTTGTGCCAATATTGAAGTGCGGCAACATGCCATTAAACAGGCGCGGAATGACCGAGCGGATGGAATGGCAATCATACAGGACAATCGCGGAATGGCTGACGCGCAACCGCGCAATTTCCGCCTGAATGGCCGCATGATAGGGATCAAAGAAATCCCTGCGGCGCTGCGCGATGTCAACATCTGAAACAATAAATCCCGGTTGATAGAGCGCATCGCCATCAAAGGTCGTCGTTGGGCATAATTCCGTCGTGGCCTGTCCCGGATACAGCGACACACCGGAGGGATCCCGGTTGACATCAATGACGGTGCGCGAAATGGACGTGCGGATCACCGTCGCATCAAGCGCAGCAGCAAAATCATACAGCGTTTCAATCCACCAGTCCGCATCGCGCCGTGCCAGCCATGGCGAGACAAGGCCGGCTTGGCAATGTGCGGGAATATCCGTGCCCGTATGCGGAATACTGACCAGCAAGGGCGCATGGCCCTGACGAATTTGCAACCAGGCGGGATGGCTCATCACAGTCCCCTTCAGATAGAAACAACACCGGGAAGCATGGCTGCCGGCATGGTTTGCACCAGAGCGCCATCACAAACCGCATGGCGCGCAAACGCAATGTCAGGCGCAAAATAACGGTCATCCGTCAGCATCGGCACATGGGCACGCAGGGCTGCGCGTGCTTTTTCCAGTGATACGCTGGAATGCAGCGGGGCATGAAAATCGCAGCCCTGCGCCGCCGCCAGCCACTCGATAGCGACTACGGCGGCGGTATTTTCGGCCATGCCAAGCAAGCGCCGCGCCCCATGAGCGGCCATGGATACATGATCTTCCTGATTGGCCGAGGTTGGAATAGAATCGACACTGGCAGGAAAGGCCTTTTGCTTGTTTTCCGAAACCAGCGCCGCCGCCGTGACCTGCGGGATCATAAAGCCAGAATTTAATCCGGGCTTGGGTGTCAAAAATGCCGGCAATCCTGACAGGGCAGGATCAACCAGCATCGCAATGCGCCGCTCCGCCAGTGAACCAATTTCGCACAAGGCCATGGCAATCATGTCGGCAGCGAAAGCGACGGGCTCGGCGTGAAAATTACCGCCAGAAATAACCGCACCGTCGTCCGAAAACACCAGCGGATTATCCGTAACCCCATTGGCTTCAACCGTCAGCGTTGCCGCAACCTGCCGCAATATATCCAGACAGGCACCCATCACCTGCGGCTGGCAGCGCAAACAATACGGGTCCTGCACACGCTCATCATTCACCAGATGCGAAGCGCGAATGGCACTGCCAGCCATCAGGGTGCGCAGGGCCAGCGCCACATCCGCCTGCCCCTGATGACCGCGCACCGCGTGAATCCGCGCGTCGAAAGGCCCGTCAGACCCGCGCGCGGCATCCGTTGCCAGCGCCCCTGTCACCAGTGCGGATTGAAAAACGCGCTCCGCCTCAAACAATCCAGCCAGGGCCAGAGCCGTTGACACCTGCGTGCCGTTCAAAAGCGCCAGCCCTTCCTTGGGGCCAAGCACCAGCGGCGCTATGCCGGCTTGTGCAAGCGCCTGCGCAGCAGGGATTATTTTTCCATCACGGAAAAATTCGCCGACGCCCATCAGGCAGGCCGTCATATGCGCCAGCGGTGCCAGATCGCCCGATGCGCCAACCGACCCCTGCCCCGGAATAACTGGCGTCAGCCCGGCCGCATCACAGGCTTGCAGATGCGCAATGGTGTCCCATTGCACCCCGGAATAGCCGCGCGCCAAGCTTGCCGCTTTCAGAGCCATGATCAGCCGCACAACGCCAACCGGCAAAGCATCTCCTGTGCCTGCGGCATGCGACAGAACGATATTCCGCTGCAACAGGGCCAGATCATCATGGGCGATGCGCACGCTGGCGAGTTTGCCAAAGCCCGTGTTCACGCCATAAACGGGTTCACCCCTGGCAATAATATGCGCAATGGTCTGCGCGCTCGCATCGACGCCAGCACGCGCGGCCAGCGGCATTGAAAATCCTGCACCGCGATAAATCGCACGCCACTCAGTCAGCGTGCCCATGCCGGGGTTGAGTGCGATATTTGTCATGATTGCCCTCGCCACACCCGCTGATGCAGCGGATTGAACCCCAGCCGGTAAACCAGCTCTGCCGGATGCTCGATATCCCAGATCGCCAGATCGCAGAATTTGCCAGGTTCCAGCGTGCCCCATTGCGCCCCCGCACCGAGGGCGGATGCGGCATGGCGCGTGACAGCCAGCAGACATTCATCCACCGTCATGCGGAAAAGTGTGGCGGCCATATTCAGAATGGCAAGCAGTGACGTGATCGGTGACGTGCCGGGGTTGCTGTCTGTCGCCAGCGCCATGGGCACGCCATGGCTGCGGAACAATGCCACCGGCGGGGCCTGCTGTTCCCGCAGCATATAATAGGCACCGGGCAGAAGCACCGCCACGGTGCCGGCATGTTTCATCGCGGCGGCACCCGCAGCATCGGTATATTCCAGATGATCCGCCGAGAGCGCGTTATAACGCGCGGCCAGAGCGGCCCCGCCGAGATTGGACAATTGATCGGCATGCAATTTCACAGGCAGCCCGAATATCTGCGCGGCACGAAACACCTGTTCAGTCTGTGCCGGGCTGAACGCGATGCCTTCACAAAACACATCGACCGCGTCAGCCAGTTTTTCGGCGGCAATGGCAGGCAGCATGTCATCACAAACGCTGCGAATATAAGCGTCCTTGTCGCCCTGCGCTTCCGGCGGCAAGGCGTGTGCTCCGAGAAATGTCGTTTTGACCGTGACGGACCGCGCTGATGCCAGGGCGCGCGCGGCGCGCAGGCAGCGCATTTCTGCCGCACGCTCCAGCCCATAGCCGGATTTGATTTCAATGGTTGTCACACCTTCCGCCAGAAGATGGTCAAGCCGCCGCAAGGCGCTCGCAATCAAATCCGCTTCGCTGCTGGCGCGTGTCGCGCGCACGGAAGAAACAATGCCGCCGCCGGCCCGCGCAATATCCTCATAACTTGCGCCAGCAAGCCGCATTTCAAATTCGCGGGCGCGGTTTCCGCCATAGACAAGATGGGTATGGCAATCAATCAGTCCGGGCGTGACCCAGCGCCCCTCGCAATCAATCGTTTCGCGTGCCGAAAAGGGCGGCGCATCCGCTGCTGGTCCCGCATAAACAATGCGCCCGTCACGGCTGGCGATGGTGCCATGCTCGATCAAGCCCAGCCCAGATGCGCCTGCGGCCATCGTTGCCAGCCGTGCATTGTTCCAGACACGATCACATCGCATGTTAGACCCCGCCCTAAAGGAGGATACGCATTGCAATTATGTATAGACATATCGTGAAATCTTGGCAAGATGGCTGTTCGCTGCGCAGGTTTGCCTTAAAAGATAGCCATGATGAACAACACGCTGTGGTTTGCCAACGCATTGCTGCCTGATGGATGGGCAACGTCAGTGGCCATGACGGTGCAGGATGGCCGGATTGCCACACTGACGCCCGGCACGCCGTTCGCCACGCATATGCAGGCCCATGCCATTGCCCTGCCCGGCATGCCCAATCTGCACAGCCACGCCTTCCAGCACGGCATGGCGGGCCTCGCCGAAACGCGCGGGCCGGGCGGCGACAGCTTCTGGACATGGCGCGAGGCGATGTACCGCTTCATTGATGTGATGACGCCGGATGACATGCAGGCCATCGCTGCGCAGGCCTATGCCGGGATGCTGGAAAATGGCTTCACCCATGTCGCCGAATTTCACTATGTGCATCACGATACGCATGGCCGCGCCTATAAAGATATTGGCGAATTATCGGCGCAGATTGCCGCCGCCAGTGAAGAGGCTGGCATTGGCCTGACGCTGTTGCCGGTGTTTTATGCCCATGCAGGCTTTGGCGGGCTGGCACCAACCCATGGCCAGCGGCGATTCATCAATGGGCTGGACCAGTTTGAAAAAATCGTGGCCAGCGCCAAGGCCGCGATCAGAAACAATCCCAATGCCCGCATCGGCATTGCACCCCACAGCCTGCGTGCGGCCACACCGGACGAGCTGCGGCACCTCGCAGACATCATGCGCGATGTGCCATTTCATATTCACATCGCGGAACAAACCAAAGAGGTTGAGGATTGCATGGCCTGGAGCGGCCAGCGCCCGGTGGAGTGGCTGCTGAGCCACATGCCCGTCAATGACCGCTGGTGCCTCATTCACGCCACGCACATGACAGAGGGCGAAACGCAGGCCATGGCGCGCACGGGCGCGGTGGCCGGTTTATGCCCGTTGACTGAAGCCAATCTGGGCGACGGTATTTTTCCGGCACCCCTGTACCGGCAGCATGGCGGGCGCTTTGGCGTCGGCACGGATTCCAATGTCCGCCTCTCGATGCCGGGTGAATTGGAAATGCTGGAATATGGTCAGCGCCTTGCCAGCCGCGCACGCAATGTTCTGAGCGATGCTGCGGGGCAATCCACGGGCCGCACCATGTTCGATGCGGCCCTGAGCGGCGGTGCGCAAGCCTGCGGCCTCGACGTTGCGGGATTGTCCGTCGGCGCGTCTGCCGATTTTATCACGCTGAAAGCGTCGCATCCGGCGCTTGCGGCCGGCACGCGTGATTTTTATTGCGATGCGATGATCTTTGCGCGCCATGACCTCATCGACACTGTTTGGCGCAATGGTGTGCAGGTTGTCACAGCAGGCGTACACCACAAGCGCAACGAAATTGCCCTGCGTTTCAAGACAGTGATCGGAAAACTGGTGCACGCCTCATGATGCAATCCAACCGCCGCGCTGCACAGACAGATACGCTTCACGCCCGCATCCGCCATGACATTGAGGCGAATATCCTGTCCGGCGCATGGCCACCCGGCCATCGTATTCCCTTCGAGCACGAATTGATGGCCACCTATGGCTGCGCCCGGATGACAGTCAGCAAAGTGCTGTCCAGCCTTGCCGAAAATGGCCTGATTGAACGGCGGCGGCGCGCCGGGACTTTTGTTGCCATGCCGCGCTTTCATTCCGCCGTCCTGAAAATTCCCGATATTCAGGCGGATGTGATCAAGCGCGGATTTGACTATGATTATCGCGCCATGAAAATTCAAAAGCGCCCTGCCAGCAAAGATGATCAGGCGCTGCTGCAATTGACGACAGCACCCGAAATCATTGCGGTGCGCTGTCTGCACAGCGCCAATGGCAAACCGTTCGCGATCGAGCACCGGCTGATCAACCTTGCCACGGTGCCGGAAGCCAGTGATGCTGATTTTGCCATCACGCCGCCGGGGTCATGGCTATTGTCACAAATCGCCTGGTCTGATGGGGATCATCGCATTTATGCCCTGAATCCCAGCAGTGCCGATGCCAAGGATCTGGACATTACCCCGGATAAGGCGTGCCTGGCGATTGAGCGCCACACCTGGCGCGCGGGCGAACCCATCACCTTCGCGCGGCAGATTTTCCCGGCAGACCTCTACGAGGTCAATGCGCGCTTCACACCCGCCTGACAGGAAACCTCATCGCCCCTCGATCCGGTGCAGCAGCGCTGGTGACAGTTCACGCACCGTGTTGACACCGATCAGACCCATATTGCGATGCAGCTCATCATAAAGAATACGGGCGCAATGGCGCACACCAGCTTCACCACCAACGGACGCCGCATATAAAAACGGCCGCCCGACAAAAACGAAATCCGCACCGAGGGCCAGCGCTTTCATGACATCGCTGCCCCGGCGGAAACCGCTGTCGATCATCACCGGCATACGCCCGCCAACTGCTTCGGCGACAGCGGCAAGCACGCGCATGGGCGAGACCGTATAATCAAGCTGCCGTCCGCCATGGTTGGATAAAATAATGCCGTCCGCCCCAATCGCATGGGCCTGCTTGGCATCCTCCACTGTCATGATGCCTTTGAGAATAAAGCGGCCTTTCCAGTGATGGCGGATCAACGCGGCATGCGCCCAGTTCAGATGATCGCGCGCGCCAAAATCACGCATCACGGATTTTGAAATAATTGGCGCACCGCGTGTCGCGTAGGAATTTTCAAAGTGCGGCATGCCGTGCTGAAGCAGCGTGCGGAAAAATGTGCCAAACACCCATTCCGGGCGGATCGCGCCGTCGAAAGCGAGCCGCAGGCTGGGCTTCAGCGGCGTCGAAAAGCCATTGCGCGTGTGATTTTCGCGGTTGCCGAGAATGCTGGTGTCCACCGTCAGCACCAATGTTTGAAGACCGGCCGCAGCCACGCGATCAAGCAACGCGATAATTTTTTCGACCTCACCCGGCAGATAGGCCTGAAACCAGCTCTGCGGCGCAACAGCCGCTATATCCTCCAGCCTGATCAACGACGTGCCGCTGATCACCATGGGCATATTGAGCTGTGCGGCAGCTTTGGCGAGCACAATGTCACCGCGATAGGCAGCCAGTGCGCTCAGGCCCATAGGCGAAATGCCGAATGGCACGGCATAGTCATGGCCAAACAGTGTGGTGCGTGTGGTCCGCTGCCGCACCGCGCGCAAGGTGCGCGGCAAAAATCCGTAAGCGCCAAAAACGTCGCGGTTGTCCTGCCGCGCCGCATTGGTTTCAGCCGCACCGGCGATATAGCCAAAAACAGGGCGCGGCAAAAACCGCTGCGCCGCCTTTTCAAAATCATCCAGCGCAAGAATGTTTTGCAGCCGCCGCGAACCAGGCTCAGGCGCGATGGCGGGAGCCGGTGCCTTAGGTGCATCAAGCAGGTCAGACGAATCGGCGGGGGAATCAAAGTCGGGGGAAGGGCTGGTCATGGCGGCGATTCAATCAGTTCACGCGGTCACGCACCATAGGTGTTATGCTTGACCATCACACAAGCCAACTGTGTATGGAAGCGCCCTGAAAACCACAGACAAAAATGCGCCCCGGAATTTCACATCCGGGGCGCATGATGCAGGCTTATCAGGCACCTGCTTATTTCTTTTTGCCGTCAGCGCCATACTGGGCGAGAAACGCGATCAGATCCTTGCGCCGCGTCTCATCCTTCAGGCCGGCATAGACCATCTTGGTGCCGGGAATCTTGGCTTTCGGATTCTCCAGATAGGACAGCATGGTTGCTTCGTCCCATGTCAGCCCGGAATTCTTGTTGGCGTCCGTATAATTGTATCCTTCGACCGTGCCCGATTTGCGGCCAATGATGCCATTGAGCTGCGGGCCAACGCCGTTCTTGGCACCTTCGCCGATCTGATGGCACGCCTTGCATTGGGGGAATATCTTCTCGCCGGCAGCCGCATCTTGCGCCTGAGCCTGCGCAGAGAGCGTCAAAACAGTAGCAGCAGCGAACACAAAACGGCCGATCACGGGCATCTCCTTCAATGGACTGTATTCCGTGCCCTTTGTGAAAGAGCACAGTTGCAAATTTGATAATATGTTTTCCCGGCCCGGGCAATGCGGCACAATACCCTATGCAGATGTCAGACCCTGTTCAGGAAGCTTTTGGTCAGCCTGAGAAGGCGCAAACCTTGCACCATTTGCCTGTGCGGAAAACGCAAGCAGAATCCTGAATGCATACGCGAAATGCATAGCTTCCAAGGCTTCCGGCTGGACAGACGGCATGGGCTGGCAGCATATGCTAGCGCGGAGATCCTGATCCCTTTTCCCAGAGTCCTTGCCAAGGCAGATTCCCATGCAACTGATCGATGCCATTGTCAGCCATACCGATGAAATGACAGCCATTCGCCGCGATATACACGCGCACCCGGAAATTGGCTTTGAAGAGAAGCGCACGGCTGCTCTGGTCGCTGAGAAACTGAAAAGCTGGGGTGTCGATGAAATCGCAACCGGCATCGGCGGCACAGGCATTGTCGCGACCATTCGCGGGCGCGGCCCAGGCCGCAGCATTGCCTTGCGGGCGGACATGGATGCGCTGCCGATGGTTGAGGAAACCAATTTGCCCTACCGCTCCCGCCATGAGGGGGCATTTCACGGTTGCGGCCATGATGGCCACACCACCATGCTGCTGACCGCTGGCCGCTATCTCGCGGCCACACGCAATTTCAACGGCACGGTGCATCTGATTTTCCAGCCGGCGGAAGAAGGCCTTGGTGGTGCACGCGCCATGATTGATGATGGCCTGTTCACGCGGTTTCCCTGTGACGAGATTTACGGCATCCACAATTCGCCGAACGCGGATCTGGGCTGGATTGGCACAACACCCGGCGCGTCCATGGCCGCCGCCAACACGTTCGATATCAAGATTACCGGGCAAGGCGCTCATGCCGCGATGCCCCATCAGGGGGTGGATCCCACCATGGCGGCTGTCGCGCTGGCGCAGGCGATCCAGACCATCGTCAGCCGCAATGTCGAAGCCCTGAAATCAGCGGTGATCTCCATCACGCAGATCCACTCCGGCTCCGCCTACAATGTCATTCCGGAATCCGCCACGCTGTGCGGCACCATCCGCACCTTTGACAAGGACGTGCTCGCGCTAGTCACCCGCCGCATGAATGAAATCGCAAAGGGCATCGGCGTCGCCTACGGCGTGGAGGTTGAAGCGATTGTCCATCCCGGCTGCGCTGCCGTGATCAACAGCGCTGAACAGGCCAGTGTGGCTTGCGATGTCGCCGCCAAGATCGTCGGCGAAGCCATGGTGTCGCGCCACGCCGAGCCGCTGATGGGCAGCGAGGATTTCGGCATGTACCTTGATTACGTGCCCGGCGCTTTTGTGTGGCTGGGACAGGGGCACGGCCCCAATCTGCATAACCCCCATTATAATTTTAATGATGCCGCCATTCCGGTCGGCGCGACGCTGTATGCCCGGTTGGCGGAAACACGCACGCAGACAGTTTAACCACCAGCGCATGCAGAGGGCATGGATGATGAGCTGCACCGCATCCACCGCTCAAACGGCACGCGCAGTTTTCAAGGGATACAAATCACCATGACAGTTGTGACCACGCAGGCTGATCGGCGCATCGCCGTCATCGAAGTCGATAACCCGCCGGTTAATGCCACATCGCAGGCAGTGCGCGCCGGTTTGATGGAGGCTATCACGGCAGCTGATGCCGATCCTGCAATCGACGCCATCGTGCTTGCAGCCGCAGGACGGACCTTTGTTGCGGGTGGCGATGTCACCGAATTTGGCAAGCCACCCATGGAGCCGCATCTACCTGATGTGATGAACCGGATCGAGGCCTGCAAAAAGCCGGTGGTTGTTGCCTGGCATGGTACGGCCCTCGGTGGCGGCTGCGAACTGGGCTTGGCAGCCCACGCCCGCGTCATTGCCCAGGATGGCAAGGTGGGCCTGC
>JBOFCU010000031.1:0-5541 GCA_051646285.1 Beijerinckiaceae bacterium | reverse complement strand
TGAGATAATTGAAACCTGTGCCGGTGCGCTCCGCACCCGCCTGCACCGCTGCGGCGATGCCATTTGCCTTCGGCAACACACTGGCAGGCGTGGTGAACAGAAACATGCGCAACCCTACAGACACAGCCTCAACCGGACTGGCACCCGATTATGGCCCGAACCACATACAAACCCATGGGCACATGCAGCTCGCAGCGCCTCATGCCTCGCACTCTGCCGCATTTATGGTAAACCGCCGGTTAAGCACGTCACGATTGGGCAGACGAAAGCGCCACGACAGGAAAGCATCATGACAAAGACCAAAGCCAACGGATTGCCGCGCCACCCGCGCGGCGGGCGCTATTTCGAGGACTTCGCTGTTGGCGAAACCATCCGCCACGGCCTGACCCGCACCGTGACGCAGATGGACAACATGCTGTTTTCCAACATGACACTGAACCCCCAGCCCCTGCACATCGACGCGCATTTCTGTGCCACTGAAACCCAGTGGGGCCAGCCGATCATGAACTCGCTGTTCACGCTGGGGCTGATGATCGGCATTTCCGTCAACGATACCACCGTGGGCACCACCATCGGCAACCTCGGGATGACGGACGTGAAATTTCCCGCCCCGCTGTTTGAGGGCGATACCATCGGCGTGACCACGGAAATCATGGCCAAGCGCGAATCCAAATCCCGTGGCAATGCCGGCATTGTTGATTTTCATCACCGCGCCTACAAGCAGGATGGGACGCTGGTGGCGGAATGCCGCCGTCAGGCCTTCATGCTGAAAATGCCATCCGATACGATCGAGGTGTGATATGCGTTCGCTGCTGTTCGTGCCGGCTGACTCCGCCAAAAAATTATCGAAGGGCCTGACGAGCGGTGCCGATGCATTGATCATCGACCTTGAAGATTCTGTTGCCGCCAGCGCCAAGGCTGGCGCGCGCGCTACTGCCACTGATTTTATTCTTGAGGCCAAAAAAGCAGCGGTGCGGCCGCGCCTGATCGTGCGCGTCAATGCCCTCGACACCGGCCTGACCGATGATGATGTCGGCACCATCATGCGCGCGGCCCCTGATGCGATCATGCTGCCGAAAGCCGCTGGCGGCCGGGATGTGCAGCATCTCGGCACCAAGCTGGCCGTTGCCGAGGCGCGCAATGGCGTGGCTGACGGGGCGACGAAAATCATCGCCATTGCCACCGAGACCGCCGATGCCATTTTCGGGCTGGGCAGTTACAAGAATTGCAGCACGCGGCTCGATGCGCTGACATGGGGGGCGGAAGATTTGTCCGCCGATATTGCGTCCGAGGCCAACCGTGATGCGGGCGGCATTTTTACCAGCCCCTACCGCCTCGCCCGCGACATGCTGCTGTTTGCTGCCGGATCGGCCCGCGTGCAGGCTATCGATACGGTCTATGTGGATTTCCGCAACGATGCAGGCCTGCGCGCCGAATGCGAGGAAGCGCGGCGCGATGGCTTCACCGCGAAAATGGCGATTCATCCCGCGCAAGTGGCGATCATCAATGACGTGTTCACGCCGGATGAAAAAACAATCCACCGCGCGCAGCGTATTGTTGCAGCCTTTGCGCAAAACCCCGGCATGGGCGTTGTCGGCATGGATGGCGAGATGGTGGACAAGCCGCATCTCGTGCGTGCCGAGCGTGTGCTGGCACGGGCAAAGGCTGCGGGGATAGTTTAATGCGTTTTACCCGCCCGGCGGACGCTCGATCGAAAACAATGCGCTCACAACGGCATAATCCGCATAGCCTGCCCGGCCGATGGGCTGTGCCGCCGCTGTATCAAACCGCCCATCCTTGATGAAGGCATCATCCACATACACGCCAACAACTTCACCAAAGACCACAAAGCCATCGAGCGGGTTGCCGCGCTTCCCCTTGAGCTGCATCACATCGGTGACAACACACTCCAGCGCGGCGGGAGATTCCTGCACGCGCGGTGGTTTCACGATGCGCGATGGCGCTGGTGTCAATCCAGCAAACGGAAATTCGCTCGTGCCGCGCGGCAGCGGCGCTGATGTCGCGTTCATGTGCTGGCGCAGGGCAAACGTGGCCAGGCTGAAGACAAACTCTTTCGTCTCCATCGCAAACGCCACGGAATCCTTGATGCCTTCGCTGGCGAAACACACGATATTCGGCCGCGAATGCATACCATTGAAAAACGAATAGGGCGCGAGATTCACCGCTCCGTTTTTATCCATGGTCGAAATCCAGCCGATGGGACGCGGTGCCACAATTGCCTTGAAGGGATCATGCGGAAATACGCTGCGGTCACGCGTCTCGGGTTCATAAAACATTTCTGATCCTCAAAACCGCGTCACAACATCAGCAAGCAGCGGCCGCGGCCTGTCATCGGCCGGTTCGCCGCGTGTGCCGATATGCACAAAGCCCGCAATTCTCTCATCACTGCGCAAGCCCAGCGCGGTCAGCACATCGCGGTCGAACGCGAACCATTCAGTCAGCCACGCCGTGGTGAAACCCAGCGCATTGGCAGCCCAGACCAGGTTCATCGTCGCAGCCCCCGCCGACAGCACCTGCTCCCACTCCGGAATTTTCACATGCGGCGCAGCTTTGCTGACCACAGCAATCACCACCGGCGCGCGAGACAATTTGCTGCTTTCGAAGGCCAGCCGCTCCGCATCAGCCTGCGGATTTTTGTCCGCGAACACTTTGGCAATGATCGCATCCGCCCGTTGCCGCGCCGCGCCCTCGAACACGATAAAGCGCCAGGGCGTCAGCTTGCCATGGTCCGGCACGCGGGTGGCCACAGTCAATATCGTGTTGATCTGGTCCGTGTCAGGGCCGGGCGCGACCATTTTATGGGGAGCGAGCGAACGGCGTGTTGTCAAAAGGCTGAGAGCGTCAGTCATCGGGGTCCATCATGTGTGTCAGGACCGGCACGTATGGACGCCACCCGGCCGCGTCAATGCGCGCCCCATCATTTTGCCGTTTTCCCGGCACAAGCACTCCCATTCACAACAACAGTGGCGGCCATGGCCAGCTTGGGCTACAGGGGCCGCATGGTGGGGCGGATATGAATCGCTGGCTTCAGGCCGCATGGCTGGCTGTGGCGCTTGCAGGTGCAGGCGTGCCGGCTTTTGCGCAGGCCCAGTTCATCGCGCCGCCGCTGCCCGTGCAGACAGAAGGCGGCCTCGTCTTCATGACCGCGCAGTTCGCAACCGAAAACAAGCCCATCCGTTCCGGCCTGATCTGGCGCGTATTTGCCGAAAATGCCGATCCCGCGGCCGACAAGCCCCTGCAAAGCTCGACGGAGGCGGCCCCCGCCTTCCGGCTCGATCCCGGCACCTATATCGTGCATGTATCGTATGGGATGGCGGCCACGGTGCGCCGGGTGAATGTCGGCAAGACCACGCTGAATGAGCGGGTCAATCTGGCTGCGGGTGCCCTGAAACTCGGCGGCGCCATCGGCGCCACCCCCATTCCCGCCCAGCGTCTGGCCTTTTCCGTCTATGCGCCGCTGCCCAACAACAGCGAAGGCCGGCTGGTGGCAGGCAACGTCAAGGCCGGCGATATTCTGCGCCTGCCCGAAGGCTCCTATCACCTCGTTTCCACCTACGGTGATTCAAACGCCGTGCAGCGCGCCGACATCAAGGTTGAAAGCGGCAAACTGACGGAAGCGACGATGAATCACCGCGCCGCCACGGTGACACTGAAACTGGTCACGGCACCGGGCAGTGAAGCGCTCGCTGGCACCGCTTTTTCGGTGCTGACGCCGGGCGGCGACGTGATCCGCGAATTGATTGGCGCGTATCCGAACATGATTTTGGCCGAGGGCGAATATGTCGCCATCGCCCGCCATCAGGGCAAAGTCTATCAGCGCCCCTTCAAGGTCGATTCCGGTCTGGACCGTGATATCGAGGTTCTGGCGAAATAAGTCCCGGCTCAGATATTGAGCTTGTTGAAAACAAATGCCGGAATATGCCGGATCACCAGCATGATGATCCGCCAGAGGCCCGGCGCATAAATGACAGGCTTGCCTTTCGCCATGCCGGCAACAATGGCTTTCGCAACATCCTGCGGGGAAGCAAGTTTTGCCCCTTTTGCTTTCAGCTCCGCTGTCATCGGCGTATCGGTCGGACCGGGCTTGATGATGGTGACGCGCACGCCCTTGCCAGCAAAACGGTGCTGCATGCCCTCACCATAGCGCGAAACCAGCGCCTTCGCCGCGCCATAAATATAATTCGACTTGCGCCCGCGATCACCGGCGACCGATCCGATGATGCCAATCGCGCCATAATTGACCCGCGCCATATGCTTGGCAAAGGCTTCCGCAAACAGCACGGGTGAAACAGCGTTGACGAGAAGCTGCTGTTCAGCGGCGGCAAGATCATTTTCACACACACTCTGGTCAAGCAGCAGGCCATGGGCAATCAGCACCGTATCAACAGCGCCTCCGGCAACAATGCCATCCACAATGGCCGAAATACCCGCCGCCGTGGAGAAATCACCCGTGACAATTGTGATGCGCGAGGCCGCACTGCGCGCCCGCAAATCCGCAGCAACAGGCTCAGTGCGTGCAGCGTCACGGCCAACCAGAATCAATTCCGCCGGTTTATCGGCAATCCACAGCCGCGCGCAGTGTTCGGCAATACCCGACGTTGCGCCCACAATCACAATGCGATCCAGTTTGCTCATATCATGCACCCATCAAGCGACGCGACATGGCCGATGATATGCCGGGGTCGCGATGTTTCAAAAATTCAGAAAGTGCGGGATAGCCCGCCTCGAAAAGCGCGCGCGGCATGCGCGCATCTTTGGCCGGATAAAGCCGCCCGCCAGATGCTGCCACAATGGCATCCAGCCGCTCGAACAGGCGCAACGTCGCATCCCCGCGATTGGGAAAATCCAGCGCCAATGTCACACCCTGCATGGGAAAACTCATCAGCCCGCGCGCAGTGCGCGCACCAAATGTTTTCAGCACTGCCAGAAACGATCCGTTGCCGGAGTCTGCAATCGCCGCCAGCATGTCCTGCGTGGCTGCAACACCAGCCGCACGCGGCACCACGGATTGATACTGATAAAAACCCTTCGGCCCATACATCCGGTTCCATTCATGGATGCCATCAAGCGGATAGAAAAATGGCAAATAATGCTGAACAGAGCGGCCAGAAAAATAACGCTGCTTGTGAAAATAGGCAAAATTGAATGCCCGCAGCGAAGCGGCATTCACCAGCGACAATGGCGGGGTGACTGGCATACGTTTCTCACGCATGGCAGGCGCCTTGCGGTTTCCGGAATCGATGGCCCGCGCGCGCATGAAAATGCCGCGCCCGCGCGCGCCCGATACGCAATCCACCCAGGCCACCGTATGCTCCCAGCCCTGCTCGGATGAATCCGACAAAGCAAAAAAAGCATCAAGATTGTCGAATGGCAGAGTCTCTGTTTCGAGCCACGGCCCAGGCACACGCACAAGCTGAAGCGTCGCTTGCGTGATAAATCCTGTTAGCCCCATGCCGCCGATGGTTGCACAGAATAAATCATCATTATCCGTGGCCGAGCAGGCCAGTGCTTCACCCGATG
>JBOFCU010000008.1:0-2576 GCA_051646285.1 Beijerinckiaceae bacterium | reverse complement strand
CGGATGGTTTCAATCAATTGCTCACTGACGCGATACAAGGGGTTGAGCGATGTCAGCGGGTCCTGAAAGATCATGCCGATCTTGCGGCCACGGATCTTGCGCATGGCTTCGGGATCGAGGTTATCAATGCGCCCGCCATTGAGAATAACCTCACCGCCGGTGATGCGGCCGGGCCGGTCGATCAAGCCAATAATGGCAGAGCCGGTGAGGGATTTGCCAGCGCCGGATTCCCCGACCACGCCAAGCACTTCGCCCTTGGCAATATCAAAGGAAATGGAATCCAGCGCGCGCAGGATGCCGCGCCTTGCGTGAAATTCCAGCGTCAGATTGCGGACAGACAAAACGGGTGTGGTCATCGCAGTTTCGGGTCCAGTACATCGCGCAGCCAGTCGCCGAGCAGGTTGATAGACAGTGCCAGAAGCACCAAGGTCAGGGCCGGGAAAAACAAAATCCACCATTCACCAGAAAACAGATATTGCTGCCCGATGCGGATGAGCGTGCCGAGCGACGGCTGGGTTGCGGGCATGCCGACACCCAGAAACGACAAGGTCGCTTCCTCGATAATGGCCAGTGCCAGATTGATGGTGGCGATAACGACAACCGGCCCGGCGACGTTGGGCCAGACATGCTTGCGCATCACGGTCCATGGTTTGAGGCCGATTACCTGCGCCGATGCAACATAGTCGCGATTTTTTTCCACCAGCGTCGAGCCGCGCACGGTGCGCGCATATTGCGCCCAGTTGGACAAACCGATGGCGAGAATGAGCACAAATAAAGTTGCACCTTCCTGATAGGCCGGCGGAATGACGCCGCGCGCCACACCAAATACGAGCAAGGCCACGAGAATGGCAGGAAATGACAACTGCACATCCGCAATGCGCATGATCACCGCTTCCGTGCGCCCGCCGACATAACCGGCAATGAGGCCCAGAGATACGCCGAGCATGATTGAAAAAATCACCGAGGCTATGCCGACGATCAGCGAGACCTGGCTGCCATAAAGAATGGCTGATAATAAATCGCGGCCCTGATTGTCGGTGCCGAGCACATAAACCGTGCCTGATCCCACCCCGGCCTCTCCCGGTTTTGTAAAGCCATCCATCAGATTCAGCGTGGCCGGCGTGAACGGATCATGCGGCGAAATGATTTGCGCCAGAGCCGCCACCGTCACGAGAATGGCAGCGGTGACCGTCGCCACGATGGTCACGGGGGAATGACGGAATGACCAGCCAATATCGGAATCCCACAAGCGCTGCCAGCGCGATTGCGGTTTGATCTTCAGTGGTGCGGGCGGATGTTCGCTGCTCATGCAATCACCGTTTTATCGCTGATGCGCCGGAGCGGATGCGCGGGTCGAGAATGAAATAAACCAGATCGACGATCAGGTTGACGACAACAAAGACGAAGGCGACAAACATCAGATACGCGGCCATCACCGGAATATCGACAAATTGCACGGCATTGACAAACAAGGAGCCGAGGCCTGGCCACTGAAAAACCGTTTCCGTGACGATGGCAAAGGCGATGACGGAGCCAAGCTGCAAACCAGCGATGGTAATGACCGGGATCATGGTGTTCTTCAACGCATGCTTGAACTGGATGGTTTTTTCAGACACGCCCCGGGCCCGGGCAAAGCGCACATAATCCGCCCGCAGCGTGTCCAGCATCTGCGAGCGCACCAGCCGCATGATCAGCGTGAGCTGGAAAAAGCCAAGGGTCAGCACCGGCATGATCAGGGATTTCAGCCCGCTCGTGGTGAGAAGCCCGGTGCTCCACCAGCCAATCTTGACGGTGTCACCACGGCCAAAGGATGGCAGCCATTTCAGTTCCACGGCAAAAATATAAATCAGCCCTATACCGATCAGAAATGTCGGCAGTGAGACGCCAATCAGCGAAATGCTCATGATGAGATTGGCCAGCAGGCCATCGCGCCGGATGGCGGCATAGACGCCCAGTGCAATGCCAACGACCACGGCAAAAATGGCGGATAAAATGGCAAGCTCCAGCGTTGCCGGCAGCTTTTCGGAAATCAGATCGGATACCTTGCGGGCCTGGCGGTAGGAAATGCCAAATTCACCGCGCGCGGCGTTGCCCATAAAGCGCAGGAATTGCACCGGCACCGGATCATTCAGGCCGAGCGATTCCGATAATTCGGCGCGGTCCTGCAATGTCGCTTCCTGCCCCATCATATTGGCGACCGGGTCGCCGACAAAGCGGAACATGGAAAAGGCAAGGGCTGCCACGGCGACAAGCACCAGCACTCCCTGCAACAGACTCTTGATGGCGTATGCAAACATGGGACTGATCCGGCTGGCGCAGAACACTGCGCCAGCCGTTGTGCTTTATTTTTTGATCGCGATATTCTTGATCCAGACATTGTTGTCGGGATGCACGGGAATATCGATGTCATTCTTCATCGCATAGGCCAGCGTCTGGTGATGGATGGCGATGTAGAGGGTTTCGTCCTTCAGCTTCTTCCACAATTCGGCAATGGTGGCATTGCGCTTGGCCAGGTCAATTTCGCTGGAGAGCGACTGGATCTTCTGATCCACCTCGGCGTTGGAATAGCGCATGGC
>JBOFCU010000005.1:0-7170 GCA_051646285.1 Beijerinckiaceae bacterium | reverse complement strand
AAATAGGCATCCGCCTCCGCATCGGTGACAGGCGTGACGGGGCCGCGCAGCCGCACCTGACGGCGCAGGGATTTCCAGTGGAACACGGCGGCCGCCTGCGGATTGGCGGTGATCTCACGGCCCTTCTGGCTCTCCAGATTGGTATAAAACACAAAGCCGTCCGCATCCCACTCCTTCATCAGCACCATCCGGACATTGGGCAGGCCATCGGAATCTGCGGTGGCGATGGCCATGCCGTTGGGGTCGTTGGGTTCTGACGCCTGGGCATCGGCAAACCATTTACCAAACAATGCGAAGGGGTCGTCATCACGGGTGAAATCATCGCTTTTTAAGGAATTCATGGTTGGCTCATGGGGATGCGGTGCGGTTTCAGGGCGGCTTCGGTTTGCGTATGCGTTGGTCCTATATAGCGTTCATGGTGTGCGGAGAACGGCGTCTCCCCGCACAAATTTCCATGGCCAGACATGCCGCTGCTGCAGGCGCACTGACGCTCTCGCTGACGCTGGCAGGCTGCGGACTGTCTTTGCCGGTGTCGCAGCTGATGGGTGATGATGACCAGCCGACTGGCAGCATCCCGGCGGCCAATGCGCAGGTTTCGCCCGTGTTCAAGGATTTGACGGAAGAGGATTGGCGGCGCGCGCGGTCTGCGCTGGCTGTTGCCCTTGATCCGCAGGGCAACGGGTCGAGCGCCGGATGGGACAATCCGGAGTCAGGCCTGAAAGGCACCTTTTCGCCTGTCGGCGGCCCGTTTGTGCGGGATGACAATGTCTGCCGCGCTTTCCTCGCTTCCGCAGTCATGAATACTGGCCAGCAATGGGTGCAAGGCTCAGCCTGCCGCCCCAGTGGCGGTGAATGGCTGGTGCGGGATGTGCGGCCCTGGAAAAAACCGGCCTGACTGACGGTTTGGCTGCGATCACCTGTTGCGTTTATGCAACGCCGCCCACACATAAGACTCAAGTGATTTCCTGACCGGAGCCGAGTGCTGCCATGCGCGACCCCTATACCGTGCTGGGCGTTGGCAAGAGCGCCGCTGAGGCCGACATCAAGAAGGCCTTCCGCAAACTCGCCAAGGCCCATCATCCCGACCAGAATCAGAATGATCCCAAGGCGAAGGAACGCTTTGCGGAGTTGAATGCCGCCTATGAAATCCTCGGCGACAAGAAAAAGCGCGGCCAGTTGACCGGGGCGAGATTGATGCCGAGGGCAAGCCGCGCTTTCAGGGCTATGACGGCTTCAGCCGGGGCGGGCCGCATCCGGGTGCTGGCGCTGGTGGAGCCCATCCCGGCGGCTTCGAGAGCTTTTCGTATGGTTTTGGACCCAATGGCCCGTTTGGCGGGCGCACCGGCGGTGGCGCAGGCCCTGGCGGCGGCCCCGATTTTTCTGATCTGTTCGAGCAGGCCTTCCGGGCTGGAGCCGGGAGCCGGACGCGCCAGCAGGCCCCGGTGAAGGGGGCTGATATCGAGGCCGAGCTGGCTGTATCGCTCTCAGACCTGATCAGCGGCGGGCGCAAGCGCATTGCGCTGCCCAATGGCCGCACGGTTGAGGTCGCCATTCCCGCGCAGGCGGGGGATGGCAAGACCATCCGGCTCAAGGGGCAGGGTCAGGCTTCGCCCCAAGGCGGCGCGGCGGGCGATCTGCTGCTCACCATCCGGGTTGAAAAGCACAGCCGGTTTCAGGCCGAAGGGGCTGATCTGCGCATGACGCAGGAGGTGCCGCTGGCCGATGCCGTGCTGGGCGGAGCCATGCGCGTTGAAACGCTCGATGGCGCGGTGGAACTGACTCTCCCACCGATGACATCCAGCGGGCGGATTTTCCGGCTGCGCGGACGCGGGCTGCCGAAAACGGCCAATGACAAGGGCGAGGCGCGCGGCGATCTGTATGTCACCACGTCACTGGTGCTGCCTGCTGATGATGATGGCGCGCTGGCTGCGCTGATGCGCAAAATGAAGGCCGGGGTTTAGTTACCGCCCGCCCAGTGTCAGAAAAAGCACGCCGGCCAGGGCGATGCCAAGGGCAAACCCGCCGATAAAACCGAACAGGGTTTTGCGCCATGCCGCCGCGCGGCCCCCGGCCCCGCCATCAAGGCGGGCGATGTTGAGCCGCAGCGGCACAGGCTCGGCCAGAACGGGGTCCAGAAATGCGCGCGCCTGCGCCTGCTGCTGCTGCCAGAGCCTCATGCGCGCCCGCGCATCACTGTTGGCGGCGAGGAACGCTTCGACATCGCGGCGGCGGGATTTCGCCAGACCGCCATCGCAATGGGCATGGAGGTCGGCATCGGTGACGGGCAGCGCGCTCTGGCTCATGACACCACCCGCAGATGGCGATGGCCTGTGGCGCGCAGCACGGGCGTTTCAGGCGCTATTGCCGATTGGTTCTCGCCTGTCCGGCTGCGGGCGCTGGCCAGCCGGGCCATCAATGCCAGCGGGGAAATGCCAGCCACACCGGCGGCGGTGTCGTAATCAAGGCCTGCGACACTGACCAGCAGCAGCGCCTCCCGCTCATCGAGTGTCAGACCCGCCAGCGGGTCATGGGGCAGGCGTGGCACTGGCCCCGGTTCGCCCGCCGCCATGGTACGGCGCATGGCGATGACAGCCCCCCGCAGGTCTGTGGCATAGTCATCCCCACCGCCAAGATCGGCGACACGCAGGCGGTTGAAATCGGTGATGATGGCGTAGAGCCGGCGCAGCAGCGCATCGCCCCGGCCCATGCCCCGCGAGCGCAGGGCAGACAAGATGGCGTCCTGCACCAGGTCATCGGCAAGGGCGGCGCGGCCCACCAGCCCGCGCGCATAACGGCGGAGCCGGGGAATCAGCAGTTCAAGCTCGGAATAGCGAGCCACGGCGGGCGCTCCTCATTTTTGTTTATGGGGCGCTGACCGGACATGCTGGCCCGGCAAGGGCAGCTTCTGTCCGGCAGTGCCGCAGTATCGCATACTGAACGCCGCCCTTCGGCTGATGGCCCTTGCGGGCTGACCGGCCGAAGCACCGTTAACAGAGTGTTAACCACGTTCGCTGCCATCGCCAAGGGGGTGGCTAAACAAGGGGGTGGCCAAACAAGGGGTGGCCAGCCAAGGGGCCGCCGGAACCGCTCACCAAGAGGTTTGCCGAAGCGGCCGCCTTGGCGGAAACGGCCGGCACGCCCGGCCGCGTGCGGGCGCTGTGCCATCATCGCCCCAGACGGAGAGGAGTGTTTGCCTGCTCCGGGCTTTTCCATTGCGCCGGCATTGGGTATAGGCCGGAGGGGGCCCGTTCCGGGCTGAGAATGGATTTCGGGCATGACTGGTGGAATTTTGCAGGGCAAGCGCGGCCTGGTGATGGGCGTTGCCAACAACCGTTCGATTGCCTGGGGGATTGCCAAGGCCGCTGCCGATCAGGGCGCGGAACTCGCTTTCACCTATCAGGGCGAGGCGCTGGAAAAGCGGGTGCGGCCGCTGGCTGAATCTCTGGGCGGCATTGTTGTCGGCCATTGCGACGTGACGGACGGGGCGACCATTGATGCCGTGTTCGCGCAGGTTGAGGCGCAATGGGGCAAGCTGGATTTTGTGGTTCATTGCATTGCGTTTTCCGATAAAAATGAGCTGACCGGCCGCTATGTGGAAACCTCGCAGGAGAATTTCTCCACCAGCATGCTGATTTCCTGCTATTCCTTCACGGCGATTGCGCAGCGCGCGGAAAAATTGATGCCCGATGGCGGGTCGCTGATCACGCTGACCTATTATGGCGCCGAAAAATGGATGCCGCATTATAATGTGATGGGTGTGGCGAAGGCGGCGCTGGAGGCCAGCGTGCGCTATCTCGCTGCTGATCTCGGCCCCAAAAATATTCGCGTGAATGCGATTTCGGCTGGCCCGATCAAGACACTGGCAGCATCTGGCATTGGTGACTTCCGGTATATTCTGAAATGGAACGAATATAATTCGCCGCTGCGGCGCACGGTCACCATTGAAGAGGTGGGCGGCACGGCGGCCTATCTCGTCTCTGATCTGGCCAAGGGCATGACAGGCGAAATTCTGCATGTGGATGCAGGCTATCATGTCGTTGGCATGAAAAATCCGGAGGCGCCGGATCTGTCTCTCGACAAGGGCGACTGATTGCGATGCTCAAGCCGGGAGTGACGCTCTATTTCGTCCGCCACGGCGAAACGGACTGGAATGCAGAGGGGCGGCTTCAGGGGCAGAAGGATATTCCGCTCAATGATGTGGGCCGCGTGCAGGCCGAAGAGGTGGGCCGCAAGCTCACGGATTTTGCCCGCCGCCCGGAGGATTGTGCCTATATCGCCAGCCCGATGACGCGCACGCGCGAGACCATGGAAATCCTGCGCGCGGCCATGGGCCTGCATCCGCCCTATTACAAGACGGATGCGCGGCTGCGCGAACTCACCTTCGGGGCGTGGGAAGGTTTCACCTGGCGCGAGGTGGTGGCGCGCGAACCGCATGGCGCGAAAAAACGCAGCGCCAACAAATGGCATTTCGTGCCGCCGGAAGGCGAGAGCTATGCCATGCTGTGGGACCGGGTGGCACCGGCGATCGCGGCGGTGGAGCGCGATACGGTTATGGTCTCCCATGGCGGTGTGGCGCGCGTGCTCATTGCCCATCTCGGCGGCATTTCGATTGATGAAGCGGCGGAAATGAATATCTGGCAGGGCCGGGTGCTGGTATTTGATGATGAGGGCTGGCGCTGGGTTTGATTCACGTCATTTGTATGCTGTGTCTGCGTCACTAGATTGTCTGCGGGTGCCCGGCACATTGGGCTGACCGCTTTGCAAAGGGGAGATCATCACAATGCCTGCATCGACCGGCCTGAAAAAAATCACACTCAATCTGGCGCGCTCAAAAGAATTTCCGGACGGGTCGATTCGTCATGGCTATGAATTCGTCGCGCCGCTGGATGCCAGCAATCATATTGATCAGGACACATGGCAAAAGCACAAGGCGGCTTGCACTGTGCACCGTTTCTGGGCCGATGAAGCGCCGCAGCATGGCCATCTCGTCCACCGCGCCGGTGGCGCAAAAGGCGCGACCTGGGGCTTCGATTACGACATCAAGAGCGAGGATGATGACGAGGCCGGCTACCGCTTCGGTGATCATGCTTTCACGGTGGGCGAATATGTTTCGGTGCGCGATCCCGAGGGTGAACTGCACACGTTCAAAATCGTCACTGTGCGAGCGGCTTAAGTGAGCCTTGCGCCGCGATGATCATCCTCAGGGGTATTGTATTCGCGGCGCTGGTTGCGTTTCAGATATTTTCGCTGACACAGCTCTGGTCGGCATGGGCCACCGGTGCCATTTATGTGCGCAAGCTCGGCATGATTCCGGTGAGCGCGAATCATGCCGCCTACACACAGCATATGGCGCTTTATATCATCGGTGCGCTCAGCATCGGCTATATCGTGTTGCGCCTGCGCCAGTGGCGCAAGCAGGCCTGATCACACCGCCATATTGTCGATCAGCCGGGTTGCGCCGATTTTTGCTGCCACCAGCACGCGGATATTGGCGCGCTGGCCACGGGCCAGCGGTTCCAGTGTCGTGGCGTCGCGCGCTTCGATATAATCCACGGCAAAGCCCGATTTTTCCAATGTTGCGCGCGCTTTCGCCATGGTGCGGGCGGTGGGTGCACCCGCCCGCAAGGCATCCACCGCCTGCATCAGTGTGGAGGGCACGATCGCGGCTCCGGCGCGGTTGTCCGGTGACAGATAGCGGTTGCGGGAGGACATCGCCAGACCATCCGCCTCACGCACCGTCGGCGCGCCGATCACGGTGATCGGCAGGTCAAGGTCCCTGGCCATGCGGGTGATCACCTTGAGCTGCTGAAAATCCTTTTCGCCGAAAAAGGCGAGGTCCGCCTGCGACTGGGTGAAAAGTTTGGCGACGACCGTGGCAACGCCGGCAAAATGGGTCGGGCGGAATGCATCTTCAAGCCCCACCTTCGCCGGACCCTCAAGGCTGATGGTGGTGCAGAAGCCGCCAGCATACATCTCCTCGACACCGGGTGCGTAAATCAGATCACCGCGCGCGGCGGTGAGCATGGCGCGGTCGCCAGCGAAGGTGCGGGGGTATTTGGAAAAATCCTCATTGGCAGCAAACTGGGTGGGATTGACGAAAATCGAGGTGACGACACGGGCAGCCTTGCGGCGGGCCGCGCGCACCAGCGAGATGTGACCCTCATGCAGCGCGCCCATGGTCGGCACCAGTGCCACCCGCTCGCCTGCGGCATGCCAGGCCGCGACCTGCCTGCGCAACGCCTTCACTGTCCGCACCACCGGTATCAACGCCATGGCTGCCTCCCCGCCGCTTGTGTCCGACATGTTCCCTCCATGTCGCACCTGCGGGCCGTGTGCAAATGCCAATCCGGCCATGGCTTCGCAATAATATGAAGCGATTGTGATAATAAACGCCGGGGATGGCCGGTTTCCCGTGAAGGTCCGTTGACAATGCGCCAACCCGCCCCCTAAAAGCCCCGCCATGCCGGTAACGGCAGTGCCCAGGTGGCGGAATTGGTAGACGCGCTGGTTTCAGGTACCAGTGATGCAAGTCGTGGAGGTTCGAGTCCTCTCCTGGGCACCATCCGCTTTTATACGGACGTTGAAGACCGGCCCGAAAGGCCGGTTTTTTGTTGATTTCGGTGATGGATACATGCGTGCCCACCCATGCGGCTGCCGGGCTGGCACCGTTGGCCGTGATGGCTGGCGCAACCTCAAAAGGTCAGCATGAGTTTCGGCTGGCGCACAGTGCCATTGTCAATGTCGGCAAAGGCCTGTGCGCCGTCTGCCAGGCTGCGCTGTTCAAACCATTTCAGTTCCCCGAGCCAGCCATTTTCCATGGCCGCGACCGTGTGCAGGAAATCATTCGGCGTGTAACAATAGGTACCTGTCAGGGTCACTTCCTGCAGGGTGATCTTGCGGATATCGAGCCCCTCCTGCCCCGGCAGCAGCCCGGCATGGACAATGACGCCGCCGGGCCGCACCATTGATGAGGCGGCGGCGCGTGTCGCCTGCGCGCCAACCGCATCAATGACCAGATCGATGCTATCGGCCTCCGGCGCGCTGTCGCCCGGATCGTATGTTGCAAAGCCTTCATGGGCCGCAACCGTATGCCGGCGCAACGGATTGGCTTCGCCGATGCGGATCTGCTTCGCGCCGAAATGGCGCGCCACCAGCGCCGCCGCCAGACCA
>JBOFCU010000311.1:0-2266 GCA_051646285.1 Beijerinckiaceae bacterium | reverse complement strand
TTCAACCATGGATGTTCTGGCGTTTCTCCAACCGCGCCTGAAACACGGGATGATCCTTGCCTTCGACGACTATTATTGTTGGTCACCAACAGCGGTGTCGGGCGAGCGGGCAGCATGTCACGAAATTTTCAACCAACATCCCAAGTTCCGGCTGCTGCCGTATATGCCCATCGGATGGGCCGGAATGTCCTTTGTGGTTGAGGACAAGGCACTTTTGAACGGGCTTGCCAGTGGCACCGGGTGGTGAACGGGCAAAAAGCGAATGTAAAACACTTAGACATTCGTTTGCTTTTATGCGGCTGCATTCTCAAAACGCATGACCGCAAAGACGCCGGCAGCATAAGCCGCCGCCGCCACGCATATTTTAAATGCAATGTGGGTGTCCTGCGCCAACCATAGTCCGATACTCATCATCGCCGCGCCCGCTATCGGCGGCGCGATGACTGGCAAGAGTGCAAGATCCTTCATGTACCATTGTTTGGCCAACAAGGTTGAAATCAGGGCTGCAATAGTGGTCCATACCGCATAGGCGATTGCGGCGCCAAATGCCGAGAAATCACGTACAAGCACTATGCCGACCAATAGCTGCAAGACCAGCAAAGCCAAGAGCGCGACCAGTGCACGCTTTTGCTGATCGGAACTCAAAAACACTGCGCTGTTAAGTTGGTAGATGGCAAACATCGGCATCGCCATAAACAGGATTGAGGTCAGGTGTGCCGATAGTGCGTACGTTGGGAGAAAATACATGAGTACCGGCTCAACCAAAAGCGCCGCGATGGCAGAGGCCGGAATGGCAATGATCAATCCCCAGCGTAAAACCGTCCTGTAGGATTGGCTGAATGTTCCGGGTGCGTCATGGTGATGTCGGCTGAATTGCGGAATTAAGACTGTTGCGAGCACGATTGGCCCCAATACGGCAGCATCATTGAGCCGCGCTGCTACACTGAAATAAGCGACTTGCTCTGCGCTGGATATCCAACTCATGATCAGCATTTCGCCGCGCATGGCGATGATGCTCACGATCGCAATACCCGCATAGGGAAGTGAGAGTTTGAGTTGCTCCAGCCAGAAGTCCGGTGCCAAGACAGGCATGCTTAACCCGTGGCGATACAGTACCCCGGTCAACAGGAGTGCCATATAGGCGAGGTTGGAAATGAGAAATGTGATTGCCAGTGCGGAACTGCTTTCGCCGGTGGATACGACCCAATAACCCGTTGCCGCCTGAACGATGCTTAACCCGACATGGCCGAGCCCGATAATTCCGAAATTGCTTTGTGACTGCAGCACAGCTTCGAGTATTGAAGAAGCACCGGTTACCACCAGTCCGAGGCCAATAATGACAAGAAAGGCCGACACTTCCGGCCCGAAATCCTTCAACTGCACAGCCCCCATGCAGAGCACAAACGCGAGGAAGGCCAACAGCAGCCGCAAAAGAATAAGCCGGGCGGGATAGATGCTCAAAACCGCCTTGTCGCGTGAGATGGTTTTCACGACCAGCCGCGACAGGCCAAGATCTGCAAAAACATCTGCCACGACCAATACCGTCAATGCGATATTCAGGGCGCCAAACGTATCGGTAGGCAGACTTGCGGCCAGATAAAGCATGTAGACAAAGCTGATGATCCGGCTGGCAATTTGCGCCAACAAAAAAACGCTGACGTGACGGACAATATCAAGAGCAAACGTCACCATGCCGCCAGACGATATCGTCTCATGCTTGTTCATCAATGGCCGTACAAATGTTCAAAGTGAAAGCGAAACATGCGGGTATCAATTCAATTAGCCGCAGACGCATTTTCGCTGCTGACCAACCGCCTGACAGTCAAAATGTCTCCCGGTTGAATTTCGTAGGTTTCAGTGACCGGTTTTTCCGTCTCCAACCCATTGTTGCCGCGCACGGTAAAGACGAAAGATGTGATAGCCTGAGTGACCTGGTGACCGGAATCGGTTTCAAGTATCAGCGCTTGTGACGCCTTGATTTCCTCACCCAGGCGCTGCAGTTTTTGGCTGGTTGCCGCCACTTGATCCAGTAACGTGGAGCGCCGCTCCCGGTTCAAGGAAGCAATTTGAAGGTTTGCCTGATTGAGTGCTTGTTCGGCCTGATTTTGTTGCAGCCTGATCTGCAGCCCTTCGCTTCTTGAACGGCTTTCTTCACGGCTCAGTGTGTTGCGCTGGGCTATTGTGGCTATGCCGCTCTTGAGCAGAGCTTCCGTTCGGGCGATCTCTTCGCCAAGCAATTCTGTTTGGCGTTGCTGCGCGTCAAACC
>JBOFCU010000278.1:0-9042 GCA_051646285.1 Beijerinckiaceae bacterium | reverse complement strand
GCTGAGAAAACTCAACAGGCCGGCCACAAAAGCCCATGGGTAACTGACATCAGGCATCGCGCTTCGTATCTCTCTGGTTTGCAGGCGCGCCCTTGTAGCGCAGGCACCGTTAAAAAGCGAAGCACAGGCTGGCCGCTGGGCAAAGGTTGCGCGCAAGAGTCGCACACGCTTGTGATGGAGCGTGATACGGGGCCATGATGGTGCATGATTCAAGCGCATCCTCCCGCACGCCAGAATGTGATCCCGCACAATCTCATCACCGATGTTCCCGGCCTTCAGGTTGGCAATGCGGATGATGACGCTGCTGCCACAGGCGTCACGGCTCTGGTCTTTGATGAACCGGCCATCGCCTCCATGGCCATTATGGGCGGCGCGCCGGGTGTGCGTGACACGGCCCTGCTTGAGCCGGATATGACGGTGGAGCGGATCGACGCGCTGCTGCTCTCCGGCGGCTCTGCCTATGGTCTTGATGCAGCGGGCGGCGCGATGGCCGCCCTCAATGCGCGCGGCCGTGGCTTTGCTGTTGGCTCTGTGCGTGTGCCGATCGTGCCGCAGGCGATTCTCTTCGATCTGCTCAACGGTGGCCGTAAGCGCTGGCTGACCGATGCCTCTGAGCGTGCGCCCTATTGGGAACTGGGCCGCATCGCGGTGGCCAATTCCGGCCCATCATTCGCGCTGGGCACCGCTGGCGCCGGTTTTGGAGCCACCACGCTCAATCTCAAGGGCGGGCTGGGCTCCGCCAGTGCCGCTTGCGCCAGTGGCTTCACCCTTGGCGCACTGGTGGCGGTGAATGCGGTTGGCGCCGCCACTGTCGGTGACGGCCCGCATTTCTGGGCAGCCCCCTATGAGCGCGACGGCGAATTTGGCAGCCTCGGCCCCGCGCCCCATGGCACGGCCCATGCCCTCACCCCGCGCTTCAAGGGCGGCCCCGGTGCCAACACCACCATCGCCATCATCGCCACCGATGCGCCGCTGACGAAAGCCCAATGCAAGCGCCTTGCTGTCGCGGCGCATGATGGCATGGCGCGCGCCTTGCGCCCCGCTCACGCGCCGATGGATGGCGATATTGTTTTTGCTGCCTCAACCGCGCGCCAGCAAAAAACTGTCGACACGATGACTTTGGCCTTGCTGGGCGCAACCGCTGCCGATTGCCTGGCCCGTGCCATCGCACGCGGTATTTTTGCCGCGCGCGCCCTGCCCTTTGCAGATGCGCTGCCGGATTGGCGGACGCGATTTCAGCAACGGCAATAAATGCTGTTCAGGATGGGGAATACGGAACCTGCCCGCGGCCAGAAAAACGCGCCGGACTATCACTGGCAAGGACACAAATGGGCTGCGACCATCACAACAATCAGCGCACTGGCGGCATAAAGCGCAATGATTCCATTTATCGCACCGGCGGCTGCACACCCACTTCAACCGTGAGCCGCGTCTTGTCATTGATCGCCCATTCGACCCCGGCGCGCAGATCAGGCCGCACCGCAAAACGCGTATCCGTCGCGCCGCCAAAGGCGGCCGGCATGCGCCATGTCTCATTCACGGCGGCCGCACCGATGCTGGTATAAAGCAGCAGGTTGGGCTGGGCGAGATACCCAATCTTGAACCGCGCCAGCCCGGAAAAATCCCGCGTTACGATTGGCATGGCGGCAGCATTGGAAATGCGCGCGACAGCCGGCATGTAATCCACCTGCGCCCCAAAGCCGTAGACCCACTGGCCTTCGCGCCACATCTTGCCGGCATCCAGCCCGATCACCGGCCCGGCAATGGTCGGCCCCTTGCGGATGCTGGTGACAGAAAACCCGGTGCTCATGCGCAGATAATTGCCATCCCACTTCACCGGCTCGCCGATGCCTTGTGACCATGCAAAAAACGGCAGGCTCACAGCCCCTGCGCCAGGCGCGGACTGTGCCGCCGCTGGCTGGCTGGCGGCCGCGATGATCACAACAGCGTATGAAATGAGACCTTTGCGCATCCATGCTCCCCTGACAGCAACAGGTTTTTCGTAAAATCCCGGATTTGGCAAGCCGTGGACCATACCATGCGCCAACCAGAGCCCATAGGTGGCGACTGTGGCGCGCCTGTGACCCTCGCCATTGCATCATGGCTTTCGGGTGGCAGCGCGGATGTCATCAGGCCAGAACGGCAACATGCCGGGGGAAAAACACCCGGCAAAAGACTTCCAGCCCATACCGCAAAGGAGATTGATGATGACGTATCGTGTAACAGGACTGGAGCCGGCGCAATTTGCACCGCTGTTTGCGTTGAGCGATGCTGAATTAGCCGCACAGGGGGCCGTGCGCAGCATTGCCGACCGCACTGGCGCTTATCCGTGCCGGATCAGCATGCGGCGCGTTGACAAGGGCGAAGAGCTTATCCTGCTGAATTTTGCCCATCACCAATCGCCACACTCTCCCTACCGCGCCACTGGTCCGATATTCGTGGCCCGCAGCGCCCAGACAGCCGCCCGTTACGAAAATGAATTGCCGCCAATGATGCGCGACACACTCTTTTCTTTGCGGGCTTATGATGCTGCCGGCATGATGCTGGAAGGCGATATTGCCGAAGGCCCCTATGCCGATCTGGCCATCCGCAAATTGCTGAACATATCCGGCGTTGAAACGGTGCATGCGCATTTTGCCCGGCGCGGCTGCTTTGCAGCGGCTTTCGTCCGCGCATAAATCGCGCACAAAAAAACCGCTGCGGCGCACCGCAGCGGTCTTTCCGTGATCCAGGAAAAACGGGGTCTTACGAACCGGCGCCTTCCACATAAGTGATCTTGCCATCGGCACCCTTCTTCCAGGTGTAGATGGTGTAGTCAGGACGGGTGATGTCACCCTTCTTGTCATAGGCAATATCGCCAATCACGGTCTTGAAGGCGACGCCCTTTTTCATTTCTTCCGCGATCTTCTTGGGATCGGCAGAGTTGGCGCGCTTCGCCGCTTCCGCAATGATCTGCACGGCTGCATAGGAATACAGCGTGTAGGCTTCCGGATTGAACTTCTTGGCTTCGAACTTCTTGACGATCGCACCGGCTTCGGCGCGCTTGCGCGGGTCCGGCGGGAAGGTCATCAGCGTGCCTTCGACACCGGGGCCGCCGATGGTCGAAAATTCGTCCGAGGTGATGCCGTCGCCGGACATCATCACGGTCTTGAGGCCCTGATCACGCATCTGGCGGATAATCAGGCCGCCTTCCGTATGCAGACCGCCCCAGTAAAGAACGTCAGCACCCGAAGCCTTGATCTTCGACACGAGCGCCGAGAAATCCTTCTCGCCTGTGTTCACGCCTTCATACAGCACGTCAGTGACGCCCGCTGCTTTCAGCGACTTGCGGGTTTCGTCGGCCAGACCTTGACCATAGGTGGTCTTGTCGTGCGCAACAGCAACCTTTTTGCCCTTCAATGCGGTCGAAATATATTTCGCCGCGACTTCGCCCTGCTGATCATCGCGGCCGCAGGTGCGGAACGCATTCCACAAACCACGCTCGGTGATCTTCGGATTGGTAGCCGAAGGGCTGATCATCAGAATGCCGTTCTCGGCATAGACTTCCGACGCCGGCATGGTGACGCCAGAGTTGAAATGCCCCACCACCATCTTCACGCCGTCACCGACGAATTTGTTGGCAACCGAAACACCCTGCTTCGGGTCTGACACATCGTCGCCAACGGAAACCGAAACTTTCTGGCCCAGAATACCGCCAGCAGCGTTGATGTCCTCAACCGCCTGCTCGACGCCGTTCTTGAGCTGTGCGCCAAACGCCGCATTCGGGCCTGTGATCGGGCCTGCAACGCCGAGTTTAATCTGCGCCTGCGCAAAGCCCGCTGATGCGAGCGTGGCAGCCAGCGCGATACCGGCCAACAGCGATTTCTTCATGAAAGGCTCCCTTGAGACTTAATGCAGGAATTCCCCTCTGGAATCCCTTCACGGGTTATCCCCGTATGGGTGGCATAGTTGCGCGTTTTGCAACAGGAGTCATCCCCCAATTCGAGGCGCTCTGCTGCCTGTTGAGCCGACACTCTGCCTGCCTTTTGGGCGCAATGCTGCACCGCAAAAAGCGCGGTGCCACATCCGGTAAACAGGCCGGAATAAGCTGTGCCTGCCGTTACGGCGTGCGCTTGCTGCGCCAGCCAAACGGCCCGGCGCGCTCATACAGCCACTTGTATTGCGTCGTCATTTGCGAAGTGCGCGTGTAGCGGTAGCCGAGCATCGCAAAAATCAGCACAACCATGAAATCCACACTGAAATAATGCATGGACCGCAAGGTGCCCTGAAACAGCGCAAAATGAATAAACCGCACGGCCAGCGCCAGGCCAAAGGATGCGAACACGACTTGCAGCATCGGCTTCCATGTCAGCGCCAGCGCGCGCCCGGTCATCCACGCCGCCCAGCCGCCCATGATGATGGTGACAAGCGCAAACAGCCAGAATGAATGTTCCTCATGCAGGATACCCTGAAACATCAGTGTGCTCCGCCTTCCAGATAAGCTGCGCGCACCTGCGGATCCCGCAACAGGTCCTGCCCGGCACCGGACATGGTGATGACGCCATTGACCATGACATAGCCGCGATGCGCCAGTTTCAGCGCGTGAAAAGCATTCTGTTCCACCAGAAAAACCGTCAGCCCCTCCTCGCGGTTGAGTTTTTTGATCGCATCGAAAATGCCGCGCACGATAATCGGCGCCAATCCCAATGAAGGCTCATCCAGCATCAAGAGACGTGGCCGGCTCATCAGTGCGCGCGCAATCGCCAGCATCTGCTGCTCACCGCCAGACAAGGTGCCGCCGCGCTGCTCGCGCCGCTCACGCAGACGCGGAAACAGCGTGAACATTTTTTCAAGATCATCGTCAAAATGCTTCAGGCCCGTTACCGCCGCGCCCATCTGCAAATTTTCAAACACCGTCATGCGCGGAAAAATCCGCCGCCCTTCCGGTGATTGTGCGATTTGCAAATGCGCAATGTCATGCGTCGGCATTTTTGTGATGTCGCGCCCATCATAAATGATGCTGCCTTCGCGCGCCCGCGGGCTGCCGAAAATCGTCATCATCAGGGTGGATTTGCCTGCGCCATTGGCACCGATCAGCGTGACGATTTCGCCTTCAAACACATCCACATCGACGCCCTTCAGCGCGATGATATTGCCATAATAGGTTTTGACGCCACGCACCGCCAGCAGCGGCTTTTTATCCGGCTGCACCGCAGGCTGCGTCTGAGACGGGGTCATGGTGGTGCTCATAGAATTCCCACCTCTTTTTCGACCGCCTCGACCTCTTCATCCTCGACGCCCAGATAGGCAGCAATCACCTTGGGATCATTCTGCACCTGCGCTGGCGTGCCATCGGATATTTTGGTGCCGTAATCGAGCACGACCACATGGTCGGAAATTTTCATCACCACCGACATGTCATGCTCGATCAGCAGAACAGATGTGCCGTGATCGGCGCGGATCGACAACAACAGCGCATTCAGTTCGGCACTCTCGCGCGGGTTAAGGCCCGCCGCCGGCTCATCGAGGCACAGCAGCAGCGGGTCGGTGCACATGGCGCGGGCAATTTCCAGCCGCCGCTGATCGCCATAGGGCAAATCCCCGGCCGGATCATCCGCCCGGTCAATCAGCCGGGTTTTTTCCAGCCAGTAGCGGGCTTTTTCAATCGCCGCCTTTTCCGCCCGTTCATAGGCCGGCAGGCCGAGAATGCCGCCAATCGAAAATCCTGAGGCAATCATCAGCGGATTGTGTTGTGCCACCATGAGATTTTCGAGCAGGGTCATGCCGGAAAACAGCCGGATATTCTGGAAGGTGCGCGCCACCTTCGCCTTCCACGAAATATCGTGGCCGGGCAGCCGTTCCAGCAGATATTGCGTGCCGCTTGGCTGCGTCAGCGTCAGCATGCCCTCGGTCGGTTTGTAAAAGCCGGTGATGCAGTTGAACACGGTCGTCTTGCCCGCGCCATTGGGGCCGATCAGCGCCGTGATTTCACCGCGCCTTGCTTCAAACGACAGCGCATTGATGGCGACAAGGCCGCCAAACCGCATGGTCAGATGCTCGACCCTGAGAAGAGGAAATGCGCTCATCAGCCATGCCCCTCTTTCACCAGTGAGCCGGATACCGATTTGCGCTCCTTGAGAAACACCGTCGGTTCGCGCGTCGAAATCAGCCCGCGCGGTTTCCAGATCATGATCAGCACCATGGCAAGGCCAAACAGCAGCATGCGGTAATGGGTCGGATCAAACCCCGAGCCAAAAACCGCTTTCAGAAAATCCAGTTCGCGCATGATTTCCGTGCCGCCAATCATCGCCACTGCCGCAATGGCACAGCCGGCCAGCGACCCCATGCCGCCCAGCACGACAATGGCAAGGATCACCGCCGATTCCATGAACACGAAGGATTCCGGCGAAATAAATCCCTGCCGCGCCGCAAAGAATGCGCCGGCAAACCCGCCAAATCCGGCCCCGATGGAAAAGGCCGTCAGCTTGGTGTTCACCGTATTGATGCCAAGCGACCGGCAGGCAATTTCATCCTCGCGCAGGGCTTCCCAGGCCCGGCCCACCGGCAGCCGCCGCAGACGGATGGTGACGTAAGCCGTCAGCAGAGAGAGCGCAAAAATCACGTAATACAGAAAAATCGTGCGGTAGGCGGGCGTGAATTCCAGCCCGAAGCGCGCTGCAAAACCCGTATCACTGGCGTTGAACGGAATACCAAAGAAACTGGGCCGGGGAATGCCGGAAATTCCCTCATAGCCGTTGGAAAAATCTTTCCAGTTGATCAGCACGAGGCGGATGATTTCACCAAAGGCCAGTGTCACGATCGCCAGATAATCACCGCGCAGGCGCAGCACCGGAAAACCGAGAATTACGCCCCACAGCGCCGCCAGAATACCGGCAATCGGCAGGCATATCCAGAACGCCCAGACACCGATATCGGGATAATTGACGATCAGCCATTTTGAAATGAGCGCGCAGGAATAAGCCCCCACCGCATAAAAGGCGACATAGCCGAGATCGAGCAGGCCCGCGAGGCCGACAACGATATTGAGGCCCCAGGCCAGCATCACATAAATCAGAATCTGCACGCCGAAATTATCAATCCATTTCAGCGCCCCGCCCCATCCTGCCAGCCAGATCGCAATCACCGGAAACAGCGCAATGAAAATCAGCGCCGCCGGGCCGAACACAGGCCCCAGCCTGGTGATGGTTTGCGCCATCACCGAAGGCCCCTTGGCTTTCACAGCAGGCGCCCGGTTCCAGACAAACACCGACAGTGCCAGACGGCCAAAAAACACCAGCGCGCAGGCGAAGGCAACCCAGCCCCAGCGCGGAATCAGCACCAGCTCGTTGGCCATGTTCTGCTCGGTGCGCCATGCCACCATCGGCACGCACAAGCCCAGCATCACCAGCGCGGCAATGCCGGCATCCTTGACCATATCGGCCATGCTGCGCTGCTGAAATTCCGCCGTGACGGATTGGTTGTTGACTGGCCCCGCCATCACACCTTCTCCACTTCGGGCCGGCCAAGAATACCGGAGGGCATGAAGATCAGCGCGATCGCCAAAATGGAAAAGGCGGCCACATCTTTATAATCAATGCTGAAATAGGCCGACCACATCACCTCGATCAGGCCAATCAGCAGCCCGCCGAGCACCGCACCGGGCAGTGAGCCGATCCCGCCCAGCACCGCCGCCGTGAACGCCTTCACGCCAGGGGTAAATCCGTCAGCGAAATTCACCACGCCATACAGCATGATGTACATCACACCGGCGACGGCCGCGAGCGCCGCCCCCATCACGAAGGTCAGCGACACCGTGCGGTCGACATTGATGCCGAGCAGCGAGGCCATCTTGCGGTCCTGCTCGCAGGCGCGCTGCGCCCGGCCCAGCGGTGTTTTCTGCACCAGATACCAGAAGCCCAGGAGCAGAATGGCCGTCACGCCGATAATCACCACCTGCTTGTAGGCAATCTCGACCTGATACGTGGTGGCCTGATTGAACAGGCAGCTCTGCTTATCATTGCTCGGCCCGATCAGGCACAATTTTTCCGTCAGCATCGGCGGCACGGATTTGTTGCGCGGGCCCTGAATGACCTGCACGAGGTTCATCAGGAAAATCGACACGCCGATGGCGGAAATCAGCGGGGCGAGCCGGAACGAGCCGCTCAGCGGGCGATAGGCCACGCGCTCCACTGTCCAGTTCCACAACCCCGTGATGGCCATGCCGACAATCAGCATGGTGAACAGCGCCAGAATGATCGCGGCTGTTGAGAACCCCACCACCGCCGTGACCAGCATGAACACGATCAGCGCGATGAAACAGGAGATCATGAACACATCTCCATGGGCGAAATTCACCATCCCGATAATGCCGAAAACCATGGTGTAGCCGATGGCGATCAACCCGTAGATTGATCCCAGCGTCACCCCGTTGATGAGCTGCTGGACAAAAACTTCCATACCTGCACCCGTTCCCCTTGCGTCGGCTTTTTGCTCTATGGCCGGAACTGCGATGGCACCTTGCACTTTTTGTGCCGGAAGCCGCGCACTGGCCGTGACGCTTGTGCGCAAAATGGCCGGAGTCTGTGCCCGGGTCAAACCGTGCCACAAAACTATGCACATCCACAGCCGCCTTGGCGCTGGCCTGTGCTTTCCGTTGAGGTGGATGCCATGGCGTGATACCCGCCTGCCCAACAGCCAAGGATGCCATCATGATCCCCCGTTACGCCCGCCCGCAAATGACCGCGATCTGGGATGCCCAGACCCGGTTCAAAATCTGGTTCGAGATTGAGGCCCACGCCACCACCAAACTGGCGGAACTGGGCGTGGTGCCCAAGGCGGCCGCCAGCATGATCTGGGAGAAGGGCCGCGACGCGGTGTTTGACGTGGAGCGGATCGACGAGATCGAGCGCGTCACCAAGCATGACGTCATCGCCTTCCTCACCCATCTCTCCGAAATCGTCGGGCCGGAAGCGCGCTATGTCCATCAGGGCATGACCTCGTCGGATGTGCTGGATACCACGCTCTCGATCCAGCTTGCCCGCGCCACCGACCTGCTGATTGCCG
>JBOFCU010000238.1:0-13377 GCA_051646285.1 Beijerinckiaceae bacterium | reverse complement strand
ACAGTCTCGGTTTACTGATTGCTGAGGCTGCGCGCGGTGTGCGCCTCGATATGGGCGCTAACCACGCAGAAACGGTTGACCGTCGCCGCGCCGTGCCAGCGTTGGATGATGTGCCGGATACGCTGCGGGCAGCGCTGACCGCCATGCTGCAACCGTTGCCGGAGGACCGGCCCGAGTCGATGGAGGCGGTACGGCTGCTGGGACAGCCGCACGCCATGCCACAAGCGGCAGCGCCGGCGGGGGACGCCACTGTTCTCCGGCCTGTGCGCCAGCGTGGCCGTCTCAGTGCTCTGGAGGCAGAGATTGTACCGGAACCGCGTGGCTGGGCCCGGCGCGTGGCGGCGGCTGTTCTGATCGCGGTGTTTCTTGGCGGGGCAGGGGCAGCGGGATGGTATTGGTGGCCGGTTCTGACGCAGCGGTTTGCCGGCGTATCATCGACGCTGGATGGAGATCCGTATCTGCCATTGCCCAGGCCGGGAGACCGGCAGCCGGGCCTGCCGCAATTGATCCCGTCACAACAGGCGCAGGCTGACGGCGAGCTGCCCGATACAGATGGCGGTGCGCCAGCCCGCCCTGCTGCGCAAAGCCCGCACCCCCCGGCCCTGAGCCCGTCTGTGCCGGAGGCTGCGCCGCCCCCCCGTCCCGCCCCTGCGGCGATGACGCCTGTGCCGGACCAGCCCGCCGCCTCGCCCGTGCCACCACGGCCAAGTTTTCCGTTGCAACCACCGGCGTTGCCACCCTCTCTGCCGCTGCTGCCGCCGCCAGCGTCCACGCCCATTGTGCAACCACCGCCTGTGGTGGCGTTGCGGCCGGATCCGCCCGCCATGCGGCCACCGCCAGGTGCGCCGGAGATCGTGCCCCCCGAGCGGCCTGCTCCGTCACGGCCTGACCCAATTTCCCGCCCGGTGCTGCAACCAGCACCTGTCAGCGGCGCTGCCGCTTTTGTGGATGGCTATCCGGCGCAGGCCTGCCAGTTTTTCAGCCTGCGCAGCATGGAGGCCACGAAGGCGGATGTGGAGGCGTTTGGCACAGGCGTGCGGCCGGTCGAAGTGTTTGATGCCGCCTTCAAGCAAGCGATGGGTTTTGAGGCACAAATCCAGTTCCGCCAGATCAGTGGCGCGCAATGCCCCGCTGTTGATTTTTTGCGGGAGGTGCCGGGCAACCGGACAGCAACCGCGCGATTTGATTTGTCGGCTTACAGCCTCAAGCCCGGGCAGGCGGTCGATGGCACCATCCAGGGGGCAGGGCTGCGCGCGGTTACAGCCTTGCTGGTGACGGATGATGGCCTGGTGCAGCCTGTGCCGGTGCGCACCCAGCCCGGCACTGGCCAGACGGTTTTGACCATCGCGGCCGATGGCGGCAGCATGGCCAGCCGCAGGCCCAAACTGGTGGTTGTGATCCTCTCGCCGGAGCGGCCCAAGGCGCTGGCCCAGCGGGGCCGTATGGCCGCTGCCGACCTCTTTCCGGCCTTGGCGCGTGAACTGGCAGAGGACCGTGAGCGGGTTACGGTGCTGCGGCAGTTTTTCCGCGTCGACGGCTGACCAAAGGGTTCACGCGGCAAGGTATCATTACCGGTGGCCCGAACCACGGTCATAACGGCTGGTGAACAGGGTCATGAAAGCCCCGCGCATGCCCTCCGGGTGGGTGGCCGCCAAGGCCTGCCAGCGGGCGCGGTAAATATCCCACAGCCGCGCCTTCGGGCTGGTGAACAATTTTCCAACGCCCGTATCTGGTTCGGTGGCCTGCTCGATTGTCGCTGGGTTCAGCTCTTTCAGCAAGCCATCGAGCGCAGCCTGCATGGCGATGAAGGTTTCCATCTGGTGCGACTTCAGGGCATCGAAGGTTTTGCGCAGGGCTGCTTCTCCCTGCAAATAGCTTTTGCCCGGCGCGGCCAGCATGAGGCGCAAGGCATCCTCCGCCGTCGGTGCAAAGGGGATGGGATTGTTATCAAGGGCCTGCACGGTGGTGTGGCTGGCGCTGCGCATGGCGGTTTTCGATTCCGACCGCGCCTGCATCAGTGTTTTCAGTTCACTCGTCATCAGGGCCATCATGCGGCCCAGCATCTCCGCCAGCTCTGCCGGCGGCCGGCTTTGCAACGCCCCGGCGGGCAGGCCCGCCCCGCGTTCGAACAGGGCCACAAAGCTTGTGAGATCACTGGCCGCAGGCGGCGGCAATGGCTGGTCTTGCACAGGCTGCTCTCGCACAGGCTGGTCTTGCACAGGCCGGTCTTGCACAGGCAGATTCTGCACAGGTGCCGGCATGACCGCCGGTGCTGATGCCCTTGCCGGTTCAGGAACGGACAATAGACGCGCCTCAGGTCCGGCTGGCGGGACCGGCGGGGCTGCCTGTGGGGGGGCTGGCATGGCCCAATCCACCGCAATCGCATGCGGATCGGCTGGTGCGGCGCGCGGTGACGATACGCCGGGAATATCACTGGCGCTGTCGATAAAATCAAAATTGTGCAGCGGGCGGGCCGCGCGGGCCCGGTCCACGCGGGCCGGCGGCGCAACCTCCTCGGCAATGCCCCACAAATCGGCGGGCGCAGTTGCCACAGGTGGTGCTGGCGCAAAAACCCGCGCGGGATCGGGCTGGCTGTCCTCTGCGCCATCTACCACGATGCTGATCAGGTAAGGGCCAATCTCCAGCCTGTCGCCGGTGCGCAGGCGGCGCGGTGCGGGCAGGCGCGCGGTTTCGCCGTTCAGATAGGTGCCATTGCTTGACACATCGTGCAGCCAGTAGCCGCCATCCCGGAAACGGATTTCGCAATGCTTGCCCGAAACGATGCGGGCAGGGTCCGGCAGCACCCAGTCCAGATGGGGATCGCGGCCAATATCCATGCCGCGCCGTCCTGTCAGCGTGTAGGTCAGCGGCCCGCCGTCAGGCAAGGCAGAATGGTTATCGATGGTCAGCCGCAACGCAGTCACGCCGTATCTCCGGAAAGGGCCGTTGCCTGATCAGCCGGCATCGGATTGGGCGATACGGATGCAGGCGTCTGTCCATAGCTGCACCGTATCACGGACTTTTTCCGGCGGCACCTTCGCCAAGGCAAGCGTAAGCGCAGCGGCAACAGCCTGCGGCGTCAAAGCGATGGGCGCGTGAACCGGAGGCAATTTTGCATCCGTGAGGATGTTGCCGCCAGACCAGCCAACAGCGCGCAACGCCCAGGTCACCGGTTCTGCCGGATCCAGCATGTCAGCCCGCGCCAATGCCGCCTGACGCAATGATTCATCGGGTTTGCGCGCCCAGTTGATCACCAGCGCCATATCGGGATCACCGGCCGGCACGGGCGCTGGCACACAGGCTTGAAATGCTACGCATAAAAACTCCACACATTCGCGCCGGGGCAGCAGATGCGCGGCAAAGGCCGGCGCACCGTAGGGATTATCCGCCCCTGTTAATTGTGCAAGAAATTCCAGCGGCAATTCCTGATCGGGTTTTTCCGGCAGAAATGGCAGCAGCATCGGAAATGCCGCCACCACGTCGGCGGCCGTTTCAAAGCGGATAATCGAGCGGGGAGCAGGGGCCATGATGAAACTTCGCTGATCAGATCACGACAGGCGCGATGTGGGTGATGGCCCCGCCTGCGACTTCCGTGATGGCACCTGCGGCCGTGATGGCAATCGCGCCGCCGGATGTGGCTGTAAGCATGGAAGCGGTGGTCAAATTCAGCGGGCCGGTGGTTGTGACGTTGACCATCGGTGCGGTTTCAGAAATCACCGCTGACGCCGTGCTCGTGATCATCGGGGCCGTGATGCTGATGCCCGCCGGTGTCAGCGTGATGGTGCTGGCGCCGCATTGCAGCTTGATGCAGATGCCGGCGGTGATGGAAATGGTCTCCACCACATCCGTTGACTGGCTGCCGCCGACAAAAATTTTCTGATTACCGGTGTCGACGCTGAGTTCGTGATCGCCTTTTGCCACCACTTTTTTTGAAGAGGCCTTGCCGCGCGGCGGCTTGAACTCGCAGCCAATTTCCCAGCTCTCGGCATGCTTGATCGTTACGTCGAGATCCTTCTCGCCATGCATGCGGATTTTTTCGCTGTTGGCCTTGTCCTCGAAAATCAGCTCATTATAGCCGTTGTCGTTCTTCGATGATCGCGATTTCATGCCGGAAATGGTTTTGTCCTCCGGCAGCGGAAAAGGCGGCTTGTTCTTGCCATTGTAGACCGTGCCGGTGACGAGCGGATAATCCGGGTCACCCTCGACAAATTCAACCACCACTTCCATGCCAATGCGCGGGATGACGATGCCGCCCCAGGCATTGCCGGCCCAGCTTTGCGCCACCCGCACGCGGCGGGATTGTTTCTTGTCGCGGTCCCAGTGAAATTGCACGAGAATGCGGCCATGCTCGTCAACATCAATTTCCTCACCATCCTTGCCCACAACCTTGGCGGTCTGCAATCCGGAAATCACGGGCTTGGGGGTGCGCAGCGGCGCGCGGTAGGGCGTGTCTCTCGGCTGAAACAGATAGCGCCCGTCATAGCCTGAATCCGGCGCGGCCTGCCCGGCGCTGGAGGTGTAGGCTTCCGCGCGGATGCTGTGATGGCAGGCAATGACAAGATATTGCTTGTTCTCAGCGCTCTCATCATGCTCTGAGAGCGTGACAAGCCCGCCGGGCAGCAGCGATGGTGCATCCCCCGATCCTTCACGCCGGCCATCAAAAGCCTGCATGGATTCAAGACGGATCTTGGCGAATTTTTCACCGGCATCCTGCTCGGTATAATCAGCGTGATAATCATACTGTTCCAGATCGCCTCGGGTGTATTTGCCGGGCTTGCTGGATTCAGCCAGCAGCTTTGCGCCCGGCTTGAGGTAGTCATAATCATTCAGGCTGACCTTGCCGGTCTCGAAGCGGCGCGTCGGTTTCCAGCCGGAGAGATACTGCTCCTCGCGGAATAAATTCTGGTCGAGATGGCGCAGCGGCACGCGCGCCAGATCCTTGAGCGGCTGATGGCAGGGCTGGCCGTCGGCCAGCACCATCTCATGCTTGTCCTTGCCGTGCTCGAAGAAATAATAAATGCCGTAGCGTTCCATCAGACGGCAGACAAATGCAAAATTTGTTTCCCGGTATTGCACGCAATATTCGATCTCGTCGTATTTTTCCTTGGTGCGGAAAATAAAATCGGAAAATCCGCTGTCGGAAAAAACCTTGCGGATAATATCCGTGACTTTCATTTTCTGGAAGAAACGGCAGTTGGATGTGTAGGCGAGCAGGGCAAACCAGGGTTGCAGCCGCAGTCGGTAATGATGCAATCCCGCCCGCTTTCCCAGCCATTCCGCGCCCGTGAGAATGCCGTTGAAATGGCGTTCCTTGTTGTCATGGGTCTTGTAGGTGACGCAGCAATTCTTGCCCAGCGCCTTGTCGAAATCGAGCGCGGCTTCACTGCTCGTGGCCTCGATATCAAAATCGAAAACCTCGCTGATGGATTCACGCGCTTCAAGGCTGACAAGTGACAGCACATCCTTGCCGAACGGCGTTTCGAGCTTTGCAAGCCTTTGGTCCTGGGACGGGGCGCGGGCCATGGTGTCATCCTTGTCGGCTGGGGTGGCCAGAAGACATTTCATATCCGGGCAGAATGGAACCGTGCGACTGCACGCCTTCCACCCGGTGTGAAAAGCATGGCAGATTATTGTGCCGGTGCACCCTGTTGCGAAGTGCGGTGCGGCACAGCGTCTTGCCGTCTGCGGGTGTTTGATCCGTCTCATGATCAGACAGGATGACCGGGCAGCGCGCCAGATCCCCTGTTTGCCGCAATGGCTGTGCCGCTGCCGCAGGTTTGCATGCCTGTGTCAGAGGCCTGCCATCACCATCGCAACTTTCGACCTCATGCAGGGAGTGCCTGGCCATGCTCATCACATTGTTCACGCATAGACATTTCGTTGACCTTTCGGCAAGTTTGGATCATCTTCGATCCAGAAACAACAATTGGGGGAGGCATCGGGTGTATCGGCTCAAATGTTGTTTGCTGGCTGCCGGCGTTGTTCTGGCGCCTGCCCTTGCACCTGCCCTTGCGCAGGCACAGACAAAGCCGGCTTTTACGGCGGATAAAATCATTCAGCATTTTTCTGATCCTGCCGTGTTGGGCGGTGCCCGCGGGCTTGGGGCGCAGCGCGCGGTTTGCGCTGGGACAGAGGCGGAATGTGCGCGTGCATCGGCTGGTGCACCGGCCGGTGGCGGGCAATCAGCGCAGGCCAGCGCCAGCGCATCCAGCTTTGATCTGATGATTCAGTTCAATCTCGATTCCGACCGGCTGACGGATCCGGCCCGGCGCAATCTTGACGAATTTGCCAATGCCTTGCGTGATCCGCGGCTGAAGAGTTTCAGCTTCGCTGTCGAGGGGCATACGGATGCGCGCGGTACCGACGATCATAACCTTGATCTGTCACGGCGCCGGGCGGAAGCCGTGGTGCGGTATCTGGAGGCGAAGGGCGTGGAGCGCGCCCGTGTTATGCCCAAGGCTTTCGGCAGCGCCCAGCCGCGCACGACCGATCCGATGGATGCCACCAACCGCCGTGTTGAAACGCGCCTCGCCCAGTAACGCGAAGCCACACGTCTTTATGACCTGATACCACGCCGTGCAGCCAAGCGCGGCGTGAACACTGGATGCTGCGCGCCATGAGTGAGTCCGATTTCCTGCACCTTGATGCCCGGCTCGGCGAAGCCGCGTTCTGCGGCCCTGACCTCGATACCGCCGGTGATGATGATCATCTGAATTTTCTGGCACGGGTCGAGGGTGTGCTGCCGGCCTCGTTTGCAGCATTTGACCGGAGCCAGATTGATTTTTCCGGCGAAATGAAAGCCGCTTCCGCTTTGCTTGACCGGGCAATTGATCTGCGCGTGCTGGTGCTGTTGGCAAAGCTGACCATTCTCGACCGGCGGCTGGCTGATTTTGCCGGCGTGGTGGCGGCTATGGCAGTGGTGCTCAAGCAGCATTGGGATGGTGTGCATCCGTCCGGGGACATCGAACTGCGGCGCGGCGTGCTGATGGCACTCGATGACATGCCGCATACGGTGATGCCGTTGCAGGCGGTGCCGCTGTTTGAATCACGCAATCTCGGGCGTGTGTCTTTCCGCCATTATTTAATCGCCAGCGGAGCTATTGTGCCGCGCGACAATGAGGAGTCCCATCAGGCTGTTGCCATAGCAACAGCGCTGGAGCGGGCGGATGATGCCGAGATCGAGGCCAGCCGGAGCGCACTGGCGCGGCTTGCGGCGGGTCTCTCTGACATGGCGGCCGTGTTTTCCCAGCATCTGGGGGCAGGCCATGATCTGGCGCTGCCCAATTTGCGCAAGCTTGTCACGGATCAACGGGCCTGGCTTGACAAGGAATGGGTGCGGCGCAACCCGGCGCAGGCCGGTGCTGTTGGGGCGGCATCGGGGAACGGTGAGCCGCCATCACCGGGCGGGGCTGTGCCTGTCGCCGGGGCCATCGCCAGCCATGAGGAAGCCCGGCAGGCACTGGATGCGGTCGCCGCTTATTTTGCGCGCCATGAGCCGTCTTCTCTTGCGCTGCTGCTGGTACGCCAATGCCGGCAATTGTCGCATGTGTCATTTCTGGAAGCGATGCGCGCGCTGGTGCCTGATGCGCTGCCGCTGGCCAATCTGCGCATTGGCAAAGGCATCGGGTTCACCATTCCCATTGACCGTTTCAGCGCTTTTGAAACGGCCGGCCCGGAAGAGGATGACATGGCTGCCGCCGTGACAGACTCTGAACAGGAGACGGGTGCGCAATCCGAACCGGAGGATGATGCTGATACGCGTTTGCAGCCAGACGATGATGCCGATGGCCCGGCGTCAGAAGAAACCACCGATGCTGATGCGGCGGAAGACGCGGATATAGCAGATGACGCTGAGATAACGGGCGATGCCAACAGTGACGTCAGCGATGAGGACACTGCCGATGTTTCTTCTGGCCAGACTGACAGCCCATCCAGCACCGTGCGCGCGCCCAAGGTGGTCCGCAGCCAGCCCGAGGCGCTCGCCATGATGGGCGAAGTTGCCAGCTTCTATCGCGGGCGCGAACCGTCCAGCCCGCTGCCGCTGCTGCTCGACCGGGCGCGCAGCCTTGCCGGCCAGGATTTTCTCGCCGTGCTGGAGGCCATGTTACCTGCCGCACATCTCAACCCGCCCGAGGACACATAAGGTCTGCCTATCACCCGCGCAGGCTGTGCCGGCGCACCTCTCATCTGACGCGATATAACTGAAAGGAACACTGCCATGAGCGACAGCGGCCAAAAATTCATCAAGCGCAATCGCAAGCCCCGTGTGCACATCACCTACGAAGATCCGTATAATGCGGAAAAGCTGATCGAACTGCCCTTCATCATGGGCGTGCTGGCGGATTTATCCGGCAACAATTCCAAGGTTGAAAAACCCGACGTCGGCCAGCGCAAATTTCTCGATATCGACATGGATAATTTCGACAAGCGCATGGCCGCGATCAATCCGGGTCTGAGCTTCCGTGTCGATAACAAATTGGGTGATGGCTCCGGCGAAAAGCTCGGCGTGACGCTTGATTTCAAGACCATGGATGATTTCAAGCCAACAGCAGTGGCGCGCCAGGTTCCGGCTGTCGCCAAATTGCTGGAAGCGCGGGAGCAATTGAAAAATCTCCAGCGCTACATGGACGGCAAGGCCAATGCAGAAAACAAGCTGAAGGAATTGCTCAACGATCCTGAATTGATGTCCGCGCTGCGCGACCGTGCGGCTCAGGCCTCCGATACAGACAAGAGCTGACGGCCAGCGCCGTCTCCCCAGCCAGACATTCAAGAGGTAACACTATGGCCAAAGATATGCAGAAAAGCGCTGTTGAAGCAGGCGCTGCCACGCGTGATGTGGAAGAATTTGCATCATTGCTGAAGCAGAGCTTCAAACCCCGCAATGAGCGCGCCGCGAGTGAAGTCGAAAATGCCGTCGCAACGCTTGTCAATCAGGCGCTGTCTGATCAGTCACTCGTCAAGAATGATGTGCTCGAAACCATTGACGAGATGATTGCGCGGCTTGACGAGAAATTATCCGACCAGATGAATGCCATTCTCCATGCACCAGAGTTCCAGCAGCTGGAAAGTGCGTGGCGGGGCATCAATTATCTGGTGTTCAATTCCGAAACGGATGCCACGCTGAAAATCAAGTTCATGAATGTCGGAAAGACAGAATTGAACAACAATCTGCGCACATATCCCGGCGCGCGCTGGGACCAGAGCCCGCTGTTCAAGCAGGTGTATGAGCAGGAATTCGGCCAGCTCGGCGGCGAGCCGTTTGGCGCGTTGGTGGCGGATTATCAGTTTTCGCATGAGCCGATGGATATTCAGCTCATGCGCAGCCTGACGAAAATTGCAGCCAGCGCCCATGCGCCGCTGTTTGCTGCTGCGGCCCCGACCCTGATGGGCATGGATTCATGGACGCAGCTGTCTGACCCGCGCGATCTGTCCACAGTCTTTGAAACGCCGGATTATGCGGCATGGAAAAGCCTGCGTGACAGCGAAGATGCGCGTTATCTGGGCTTGTGCCTGCCACGTGTTCTGTCACGCCTGCCTTACGGCGCCAAATCCGATCCAGTCGAGGAATTCGGATTTGAAGAGGAAACCGATGGCCATGACGGCACAAAATATGGCTGGATGAATGCAGCCTATGCGATGGCGACGAATGTCAATCGCGCCTTCAAGGAATGGGGCTGGACAACGCGCATTCGCGGGGTCGAATCCGGCGGTGAGGTGATCAACCTGCCGGTGCATACATTCCCCACCGACGATGGCGGCATTGATCTGAAATGCCCGACTGAAATTGCCATCACCGACCGGCGTGAGGCGGAACTGGCGAAATCCGGGCTTATTCCGCTCATCCATCGCAAGAATTCCGACAAGGCTGCCTTTATCGGTGCCCAGTCGGTCTATCGCCCGAAAAAACGCATGACAGACGAGGCGACAGCGTCGGACAACCTGTCCTCGCGCCTGCCTTACATGTTCGCGGTGTCGCGTTTTGCGCATTATCTGAAATGCATGGTGCGCGACAAGATTGGCTCGACCAAGAACAAGGATGAATTGCAGCGCTGGCTCAATGACTGGGTTCATCTTTATGTTGACGGTGATCCGATCAATTCGACGGAAGAAACCAAGGCACGCCGCCCGCTGGCTGCCGCTTCGGTCGAAATCATCGAGAATGAAGAAAATCCCGGCTACTACTACGCCAAGTTCATGCTGCGCCCGCATTACCAGCTGGAAGGCATGGATATTGGGCTCAGCCTCGTCTCACGCCTGCCTGCGAAAACAAGCTGATTTTGTTTCGCCGGTTCTTTCACCCTGTGTCGCATCACACAGAAAATCCCGACCAGCCATAATACAAGAGATCATGGCTAACACAGGAGGTATCCATGGCCGTAGATATGTTTCTTGAAATTGATGGTGTGCAAGGCGAGTCCGCTATCAAGACCAACGCAATTGATATTGATTCCTGGACGTTTGGCATGGCCCAGGCATCCACAGGCCACGTCGCAACCGGCTCGGGCGCCGGCAAGGTGAACGTGCAGGATATTCATATCAACAAGCAAATCTGCAAAGTGTCACCCACGGTGATGCTGAAATGCTGTCAGGGCGAACATATCAAGAAGGCGAAAATCACCTGCCGCAAGGCTGGTGGCCAGAAGCCGCTCGATTATATGGTGATCGATCTTGAAGATGTGCTGATTTCATCCGTGCAGGTGGTTGGCTCGAACGGCAATGATATCGTCAGCGAAAGCATGTCGATCAATTTCAGCTCGTTCAAAGTGACCTATACGCCACAGCAGGCCAGTGGTGCAGCCGGTGCGCCGGTTGAATGTGCCTGGGACGTGGCGAAGAACAAGAAGAAGTAATCCTTCTTCTTTTTGCGAAAGGCGGCAGCTTGCGGGTTGCCGCCTTCACGCTCTGGTGTGTGCAGCAACACATCACTGCTCACCGTTATCCTTATCTTGTATATTTATCTTGGCGCATTGTTATGACAATGCGTTTGCTGGGCGGGTGGTCAATGAGCAGGAAAATCGGCAAGGACAGGCTGTCGCCACCGCTGATTTATGCGTTTCGCAGCGCTCACAACGAGCGTGAGTATCGCGCCCGTGCCGTTCAATCGCAATCGCCGGAAGCGGCCGTCCCATCCCGCACGCCAGCAGCGGCGGTTTCGCGGACATCGCTGCGCACACCGATCACGGAGTATGCGCTGCGTGAAGAGGTAGCCCGTGATCTCAACGCGCTGGTCAACACCATCAGTATGGAATCAGCGGTTGATCTGACTGATTTTGACGCTGTGCGCCGGTCCATTCTGAATTTCGGTATCCGTGATCTCAATGCGCGGTTTGCCGATCAGGCCGGCAATGGCGCGCTGGTGCGCGATGTGGAAAAGGCCATCCGTCTTTATGAACCGCGGCTTGTGGGGCAATCCATTCATGTCAACCAGATCATCAAGGTTGATGAGCCAACGCTAACGGTACGGCTGGAAATTTCGGCTGACCTGTCCTGCGAGCCAGTCAATCTGCCTGTGGTTTTCATTGCCGATATTGATGTCGATAGCTGCGATATTGCGATCAGCCGGGCAGGGGTATCGCGATGAACCGAGAATTCCTTGATCTGTATAATCGCGAGCTACTGCTGCTGTATGAGCAGGCTGCCGCCTTTTCCGAGGAATATCCCGATATTGCCCAGAGGCTTGGCGGCATCGTTGGCGAGCGTGCTGACCCGATGGTGACGGGGTTGCTGGAGGGCAGCGCTTTTCTTGCGGCGCGCGTGCAATTAAAAATGCAGCATGAATTTCCGGAATTTACCGGCAATCTGCTGGAGCAATTGCTGCCGGATGCGCTGGCGCCGACGCCATCGGCGGCAATGGTACGCTTTCAGCCGAAATTCGGTGATGCGGCCTTGCAGGAAGGGCGTGTTATCGCGCGCCACGAATTGATCGAGGCTGTGTATGCCCAGCAGGACAAGCCTGTCTCCTGCCGTTTCCGTCTCAGCAGCGCTGTGACATTGTGGCCGTTTGAAATTTCGGCAGCCCAGTATTTCTCGACGCTTGCGCCCGTTCAGGCGCTGCGTGTTCCGGTGGCCAGTGATGCGGCAGCGGGGCTGGTCATCACCTTGCGCCATCGCTCCGTGGCCAATGTTGCGGAAGAGCCGGAGACTGACCCCGCGGCGGCTGATAAAACCGTTCTGTTCTCAGGCTGCCGGGCTGACACTCTGCCGGTGCATCTGCTGGGTGCGGAAGCGGATGCCATTGCGCTGTGTGAACAGATTTTTGCCCGGCGCGTGGGTGTGCATGTACGTTATCTTGATGCCTATGGTGACCCGGTTATTGTTTCAGGTGCCGGTATTGATATTCGCCCCATCGGGTTTGAGGAGGATGAGCAGCTTTTCCCCGGTGATACGCGGATGTTTCAGGGATTTGACCTGCTGCGCGAATTTTTCATTCTGCCGCGCAAATTTCTTGGCTTTCAGCTTGGCAATCTGCAAAAAATTCTGGCACGTATCCCGGCCCGCTCGCTGGATATTGTGCTGACCTTCAATGAGGTCAACGCCCGCCTGCCAGCCTATGTGAAGGCTGATGCCTTTTCCTTGTTTACCGCTCCAGCCATCAATCTATTTGAAAAAACCACAGACCGGCTGCCCGTCAAGCCGGGTTTGCATGAATATCATGTGGTGCCTGATCGCAGCCGCCCGCTTGATTTCGAGCCGCACCGCATTCTTTCTGTCCATGCGCATTTCCCCGGCGGGAGGGACAAGTTGAATGTGCCAGCGCTTTATGGGGCAGCGCTGGATGGTGGCGGGGCTGATGCGGACCGCCTTGCTTATACGCTGCGGCGCTTGCCCCGGCGGCGCACGGCCGATGAGCGGCGCTATGGCACAGCATCCGATTATACCGGCACGGAAATGTATTTATCGCTGTCGGCACCGCTGGCAACGCAGGATGATGAGCGCGTGGCTGAATTGTCGGTGCGGGCGCTGTGTTCCAACCGGCACTTGCCGGAACTGCTGCCGGTCAATACCGGCACGGCGGATTTCCGGCTGCTGAACGACACGGAATTGCATGTGACGGCAGTTGCCGGGCCAACGCCGCCGCGCGAGCCGCTGGCCACACAAAAGCGGGGCCGCACGGAAACATGGTCAACCGGCTCAACCGTGTGGCGCCTGCTCAATCTGCTCAGCCTCAACCATCTCGGGCTGATCTCCAGCAAGGCGGGCCATGATGCGCGCATGTTGAAGGAAGCGATGCTGATTTTTGCCGACGTGACCGATGGCACGGTGGAGCGGCGCATCTGGGGCATCCGTTCGGTGGAAAGCCAGCCGGTCGTGCGCCGCATTCAGCGGCGTGAAGGGGCTGGCGTGGCGCGTGGCATCGAGGTGACAGTCACTTTTGAT
>JBOFCU010000140.1:0-10396 GCA_051646285.1 Beijerinckiaceae bacterium | reverse complement strand
TCACGGGAAAACCCGCGCCCTGCGCTGAAAAGCCAAAGAAATCGATGACAACGCCATACCCGACCTGCCCGGAATTGACCGCATCCGGCACCCCGAACGAGCGCTCGGTGATTGTCCGCAGATTGCCGGAGAAGGCCTTCACAATGCCCCAGCCCTGATCCCATCCCGCCGCTTGCAGAATGGCCTCGATGGTCAGATGCGTTGTGCCGGACCGCGACGGCGCGGCCATGGAAACATGATCAAAATAGGGTGCCGTGGCCAGATCCTGCCATTCCTTTGGCTCTGGCAGTTTATTGGCCTTCACATAGCGCTCGTTCCACATGATGCCGTAGCCGGAAGCGGCAAAGCCGGAATAAAATCCAGCTGGATCATGGATGGGATAATGGCCAATCTTGTCCGGGACGCCCTCGGCCTTTGATTTATAGGCCTCCAGCAGACCTTTGCCTTTCAACACCTCGAAAGCATCCGGCGCAGAGGCCCAGAAAAGATCAATGCCGTTGTTGGCTTTTGTTTCATCAAGAAATTTTACACCCGCATTGGTATTGCGGTTCTGCACCTCCAGCGTTGTGCCCGGAAAGGCTTTCTCGAACGCCGATTTGAAAGGGTCTGTCACTTCCTTTGAAAACGAGGTGACGACCGTAACCTTGCCGGACGGCGCTTGCGCAAAGGCAGCACCGCTGATGGTTGCAGAAAGGGCAAGTGCAGCAAACAGCGCGCGGCGGTTGGGTGTGGGCATGATGTCCTCCAATGGCATTTTTTGCCATGGTGACCGATGTTGAACGGGTCTGTCAAAGCCATAGCCGGCAAAACAGCGCGGCACCGTGGCGGTCGAAAGGCGGCAGGCCGCAGTTGACAGCCGGCTAACGGACATCATGATCCCCCGACTTATAATATGGCGCTCAACGCGCCGGTTCAGGGAGAACACAATGGCACGATCGGAGTTGACGTTAGGTCTTGCAGCGGCGGCAGTGATGATCCTGTCTTGCAGCGCACCTGCATTTGCCCAGGAGGCTTGTGCCAATCGTGGCGAACTCGACACGCTTTATTGCGATGCCAACAAAGATCTGGTTGCGGATGCGCCCACAGACCAGAAAAAATGGCGCGACCCCTCCACGCTCGTCTGGGCTTACACGCCAGTCGAAGACCCGGCTGTTTACGCCAATATCTTCAAGCCATTCACCGACCATCTCGAAAAATGCGTCGGCAAGCGGACGGTGTATTACCCGGTGCAGTCTAATTCGGCAGAAATCGAAGCCATGCGCTCCGGGCGTCTGCATTTCGCCGGCTTTTCGACCGGGCCCACGGGCTTCGCTGTCAATCTTGCCGGTGCGGTTCCGTTCGCCGCCAAGGGCACAGAGAAAGAGGTGCGCGGCTACAACCTCGTTGCCATTGTGAAGGCGTCCAGCCCCTATAAAACGTTGGCAGACCTCAAGGGCAAAAAGGTTGCACACACCTCGCCATCTTCAAACTCTGGCAATCTCGCGCCGCGTGTCCTGTTCCCGGAACAGGGCCTCAAGACGGATGATGACTACAAGCCGCTGATGTCAGGCGGACATGACAAATCAGTGCTGGGTGTCGGCTCTGGTGACTATGACATGGCGGCCGTAGCCTCCGACGTGTTTGATCGCATGATCACCCGTGGCACCATCAAGGCCGATGATTTCCGTGTGCTTTACCGCTCGCCGGTTTTTCCAACCTCATCGTTTGCCCACGCCCATGACCTGAAGCCGGAACTGGCAAAGAAGCTGACAGACTGCTTCTATTCCTTCCGTTTTACGCCTGCGATGACCAAGGAATTCAACGGCGACGACCGCTTCCTGCCGATTACATATGCGAAGGACTGGAAAGTGGTGCGCGAAGTCGCAGAAAAATCCGGCACGCCCTACAACAAGGCAGCCTACGATACCGAAGCCAAACGGGAAGCTGATGCTGCGGCAAAAAAAGCAGCCGAAGCTGCGGCCAAAGCAGCACAACAGCCCGCCGCCCCGAAACAGTGAGGCCAATATGATCCGCACCATCGCCATCGCGGCATCGCTTCTCGCAAGCACGCCTCTGTTTGCACAGGATGCTTGCCCGAACAGGGGCCAGCTCGACACTGCCTATTGTGATGCCGATGGCGATCTTGTCGCGGACATGCCAAAGGATGCCTCGAAATTAAAAGACCCGGCAACGCTGATTTTCGCTTATTCGCCAGTGGAAAATCCGGCTGTCTATCAAACCGTCTATCAGCCATTCATGGATTATCTGGGCACCTGCACCGGCAAGCGCGTGGTCTATTTTCCCGTGCAGAATAACGCGGCGCAGATCGAGGCGATGCGATCCGGCCGCCTGCATATTTCCGGCTTTGCCACCGGCGTCGTTGGTTTTGCTGTCAATCTCGCCGGTGCTGTGCCTTTCGCGGTCATCGGTTCGGAAAAAGGCATTTCCGGTTATAAGCTCTTTGCCATGGTGAAGGGGGATAGCCCTTACAAATCCCTTGCGGACCTCAAGGGAAAAAAAGTTGCGCACACATCACCCTCATCCAACTCTGGCAATCTCGCACCGCGCGTTTTTTTTCCCGATCTCGGTTTGAAACCGGAAGAGGATTACAAACCCCTGATGTCCGGCGGACATGACAAGTCCGTCATGGGTGTCGCATCAGGCGATTACGATATGGCCCCTGTTGCATCCGATGTTTACGAGCGCATGGTGGCGCGCAACGCAGTCAAGGCTGATGCGCTGCGCGTGATCTGGCAATCCGAGACTTTCCCCACATCTTCATGGTCCATGCCGCATGATCTGAAGCCTGAATTGGCGAAAAAGATTTCCCAATGCTTCTTGGATTACAAATGGCATGAAGGCTTGAAAAAGGAATATACGACCGAAGACCGTTTCCTGCCCATGACATACAAGGAAACATGGCGCCCGATCCGCGAAGTCGCAGAAAAATCAGGCACACCTTATAACAAGACCGCTTACGATGCGCAGGTAAAACGTGAATCCGATGCGGCAGCGAAAAAGGCGGCTGAGGCAGCTGCAAAAGCTGCGGCACCGAAACAATGATTGCAGCATCGCAAGGGCCGGCCGTGCTGTCGATCCGTAATCTGCGCAAGGAATACAGGCCGGGCCAGCCCGTCCTGAAAAATATATCGCTTGATATTGGGTCGGAGGGTCTGACCGCGATCATTGGCCCATCAGGCACCGGAAAATCAACATTGATCCGCTGCATCAACCGGCTGGTTGATCCGAGTGCTGGCGAAATTCATTTTGCTGGGCAGGATCTGGCAACATTATCTGGCCTGCCTTTGCGCATGGCGCGCAGACGCATCGGGATGGTGTTTCAGGAGTATAATCTGGTCGAGCGTCTGTCGGTTATTGAAAATGTCCTCTCTGGCCGGCTCGGATATATTCCTGCATGGCGAGCCTTCATGCGCAAGTTTCGCGATGATGACATTGCGCGAGCCTTCGATTTGATTGACGCGGTTGGCCTCAATCAGGAATTTGCCACGCGCCGCGCTGATGCCTTGTCTGGCGGTCAGCGGCAACGTGTCGGCATTGCGCGCGCGATCATGCAAGACCCGGCGCTCGTTCTTGCCGACGAACCGACATCATCTCTTGATCCGAAGACATCGGTCGAAATCATGGAGCTGATGGAAAATTTGTCAAAAACGCGCGATATTCCGATTATTGTGAATATTCACAACGTCGAACTGGCCAGGCGCTATGCCACGCGCATCATTGGCATGACCGGCGGCGAAGTCGTCTATGACGGCGCGCCTGCCGGTTTGCGTGACGATCACCTCAAGCACATCTATGGCGGCGAGGATTTTCTGTGAGCGAGATCTCCGCCCCTGTGCGGCCACCAGCATTTCCAGTGAATTGGCCAAGCCGCCTCGCCTGGATTGGTCTTGCGCTCTATACGGTATATGCAACATCAATACTGAATTTGACGTGGGAAAGGTTTCTCACAGGCCTGTCTAACGGCGCAAAATTCCTCAACCGCATGTTTCCGCCCAATATAGAGGCGGACAAACTCGATCTGATTTATACGGGTATGGTGGAATCCATTCAGATCGCGGTGCTTGCCACGTTCTTCGGTATTATACTGTCGCTGCCACTGGGCCTCGCAGCGGCAAGAAATCTTGCCCCGGCCTGGCTATCCTGGGGCGCGCGGGCGCTCATCGCAATTTTCCGCTCCTTCCATCCTGTCATCGTCTCCATTCTCTTTGTCAAAGCTGTCGGTTTTGGTGCTCTCGCCGGCATCCTCGCATTGATTGTTTCGACCATGGGCTTTGTCTCAAAGCTGTTTGCTGAAGTCGTCGAAGAGATGAATCCAAAACAGGTTGAGGCTGTGCGGGCCACTGGTGCGAATTTCTGGAATGTCCTGATTTTTGCCGTTATGCCGCAGGTCATGGCCCGCTTTGTTGGCCTGTCCGTCTATCAGCTCGACTCCAATCTGCGAAATTCCACCATGGTGGGCATTGTGGGTGGTGGCGGCATTGGTGCGCCCCTGTTCACGGCCTATCAACGCTTTGACTATGACGTGGTGCTAACCATTCTTATCTGCATCATCGCGATCATCATGATGATGGAATTGGTATCTGGCCGCATCCGGAGAATTTTCCAGTGAACGCCGGCATCATACCTGCGCAAGCTCCTAAGCGGCAATGGCAGCGCTTTACGCCAACTGAGCGTATTGCCCGCTCCATTCTTTATATTGTTACCGCCATTGCCGTGGTCTGGTCGCTGAAATCTGTCGAAATCATTCCGGAATTTCTCTACGATGCGCCAGAACAGACTGCTGACCTGTTCAAGCGCATGTGGCCGTTTGACTGGGCCTTTTATCCAAAAGCCATTCACGCGGCACTGATTGAAACATTTCATATCGCCACGCTTGGCACCATTCTCGCAATCATTCTTGCCCTGCCGCTTTCTTTTCTTGCGGCACGCAATTTCACTAAAAATCCAATCCTGAATTTTGTGGCGCAGTTCCTGTTTGTTTCATCGCGCTCCGTGAATTCCTTGATCTGGGCGCTTCTGTTTGTCGCTATATTTGGCCCCGGCGCACTGTCAGGCGTTTTGTCGATCGCGTTTCGCTCAATCGGGTTTGTCGGCAAGCTGTTTGGTGAAGCGCTGGAGGAAGCGCAGCGCGGCCCTATCGAGGCGTTGACAGCCGTTGGTGCACCAAAATCCATGCTGCTCGCCAAGGGATATTGGCCGCAGGTTGAGCCCGCTTTCTGGTCTGTTGTGTTGCTGCGTTGGGATATCAATATCCGGGAGAGCGCTGTGCTCGGCCTTGTAGGCGCTGGCGGCATTGGTGTTGCGCTCGATGCTGCACTCAACAACCTTTATTGGGATCAGGTTGGGCTGATTCTCGCCGTCATCTTTGCGGTTGTCATCGTCACAGAAATTGTGACATCAACAATCCGCAAACGGATTATTTGAGCGAGCTTCTGCCGGCTCAATGGGGGAACAGATCATAACCATTCTGACTGACCATGGAGCCGGAATCGGAATAAAGAACAGCCGGCGCATGCAGCGCCTGGGTGTTCATTTTTGCTGAAATGACCTTGACCATCCGGTTGCGAGCCTTTGCGATGTGCAGCCATGATGCATCATGATTTGCGAACACTCCGGCTTTTTGTGGCTCTGTGCGAACTGCGCAACCTGTCGCGTGCCGCCGAGCGGATGAATCTTGCGCTCTCGGCTGCGAGCCGGCGCCTCCGTCTTTTCGAGGAGGAAGCGGGCGCGCCCTTGGTTCGGCGTTTGCCACACGGCATTGAGCCAACGCCCGCTGGCGTAAGCGCATTGCGCTATGCCGAACAGGTGCTGCGGTTGTCCGAGCAATTTGAGGCCAATATCGCAGATCACCGGGCTGGCGTGCGCGGGCGCATCCGGGTTTCTGCGTCGTCCTCAGCTCTGGTTCAACAGCTCGCTGTTGACCTGGCCCATTTTGCTGTGGCCCACCCGGATATCCGCATTGATCTGGAAGAGCGCCCTTCGGCTGAAACGCTGGAAGCCCTGTTGCGCAATCAGGCTGATCTTGGCGTTGTGGTGCGCGGCACCCCCAGCGAGGGCTTTATCTTCCTGCCATATGTTCAGGACAGGCTGGGGATTATCGTTCCGCCATCCCATCATCTTGCAACGCTTCAAACCGTCAGGTTCTCGGATCTGCTCGACGAAGATTTTGTCGCGCTTGAAGCGGGTACGGCCGTTGACCGATTGCTGTCGGATAAATCCCGGTTGCTGGGGCGTGTCCTCAAGCGCCGCGTTCAGGTGCGATCCTTCGAGGCGGTTTGCCAAATGGTGCGGAGCGGATTTGGCCTTGGTGTTCTGCCTGAAGCAGCGCTGCGCCCCCTCGCCGATGCGCTGGGGCTGGTCTTTCTGACCCTGAACGAGCCGTGGGCGGAGCGCCACATTGACCTGTGCCTCCCGCATGATCGGGACATGGACCATCCAACGCGCCGGTTGATCGATGCCCTGCATCAAACCTGATCAGGTTTCGCAATTTTCGAACATAGGCTGCCATTCTTTCTTCTTTCGGAAAGGCAAATGCGACGGCATAGTCTGGTCTGCAAGGAGTTTGATGTGCCGATCGAAATCCCTTCCGCCTCTGACCATCGAGATCTGCGCGATGCTGTCAGCGCGCTGTGCGCGACGTTTGACGGTGCCTACTGGCGGAAAATTGATGAAGAACGCGGCTACCCCGAAGCCTTTGCCGAGACGCTGACCAAGGCAGGCTGGCTCGCGGCCTTGATCCCGGAGGAATATGGCGGTGCCGGTCTGGGTCTCGTCGAGGCTTCGATCATCATGGAAGAAATCAACCGGTCTGGCGGCAACTCCGGCGCGGTCCACGGCCAGATGTACAATATGTCGACAATTCTTCAGGCCGGATCGGACGCGCAGAAAAAGAAGTATTTGCCAGAAATTGCGGCTGGCCGCCTGCGCATGCAATCCATGGCGGTGACAGAACCGACAACGGGCACCGACACGACCAAATTAAAGACAACGGCAACGCGCAAGGGGGATCGCTGGATCATCAACGGGCAGAAGGTCTGGACCTCGCGTGTCCAACATTCCGACCTCATGGTGCTGCTTGCGCGCACAACGCCGCTCGATCAGGTCCAGAAAAAATCACAGGGCCTTTCAGTTTTTCTCGTTGAATTAAAAGATGCCATTGGCAAGGGCATGGATGTCCGGCCCATCCGCAACATGGTCAATCACGAAACCAATGAGGTTTTTTTCGACGGGCTGGAAATTCCGCACGAGAATCTCATCGGCGCGCAGGACCATGGCCTGAAGATCATTTTGTCCGGCCTCAACGCCGAGCGGATTCTGATTGCGGCGGAATGCATTGGTGATGCCTGGTGGTTCATCGAGCGGGCGTCTGCCTATTCCAGGGAGCGCATCGTTTTCGACCGGCCCATTGGCCAGAATCAGGGCATTCAATTTCCTATCGCGCGGGCTTATGTGAATGCGCGGGCTGCCGATTCCATGCGTTACATGGCAGCGGCGCTGCATGATGCGGGCAAGCCCAACGGGGCTGAAGCCAACATGGCGAAACTCCTGTGCGCCGATGCGTCATGGGAAGCCGCGAACGCTTGCCTTCAAACCCATGGCGGCTTCGGTTTTGCCGCAGAATATGATGTGGAACGCAAGTTCCGCGAAACGCGCCTCTATCAGGTTGCGCCGATCTCCACGAACCTCATCCTGTCCTATGTCGGCGAGCATGTGCTCGGCCTCCCCCGGTCATTTTGAGGCGCCATGGCCCGTTCGCTCACCCAATCTTTGAACGAACACCCCCTGACCAAGGCGCAGGTGATCAACCTGTTTGTAACAGAAGGGACACGGCTCAAGGCGTTTGTCGATGCAGCGTCCGCTCGCCTGCCCTGTGACGGCCCGCTTGCGGGTTTGACATTTGCCCTGAAGGACATGTTCGACTGGGCTGGCCGCGCGCCAACCTGCGGCCTTGCAACGGCCCCGGGCCCAACGCCTCCATCCGACGCGGCCCTGGTTACGGCCTTGCTGGAACGCGGCGCAGTTTGCTCCGGCTTCGTTGAAATGACACCGCTGGCTTATGAGGCGTCTGGCGGCAATTTCGAACGCGCGAGGCCGATCAACCCGCTCGACGCATCACGCATTACCGGCGGGTCCTCATCTGGACCAGCTGTCGCTGTCGCTGCGGGCCTGGTCGATTTCGCGGTCGGCTCCGACACGGCGGGATCGCTGCGCATCCCGGCCCATTGCTGCGGCGTGGCGGCGTGGAAGCCAAGCCTCGGGCTGTTGCCGCTGGCCGGGGCAATGAAACTCGCGCCGAGCTTTGATGTGCCAGGGTTTCTCGCCCGCGACATGGCGATGATTGCACGCATCGCCGGCAGCTTTCTGCCGCCCCCTGCTGGCCACCCCCCACAGATCGCCGTCTCGTCCGATCTCGCCTGCGCAAACATGACGATGATGGACGGCCTCGCTGCCACATTCGGCTGGATACCCATCGCATTGCAGCCGGTGATTGCGGCCTGCGATCCGCCCATGCTGGCTCTGCTGCAAGCAGAAGTCGCGCGCGCGCATGCCGGGAAGCTGGCCGTGATCAAGACTGATGCCACCTTTTCGCGGCGCATCAGCAAGGGGCTCGCGATCACTGACAGTGACATGCAATCGGCCTGTGCCAACATTGCGCGCTTGCGCGCCGCTGCCGAGGCCATGCTCTTTACACAGGCCGATATCATCCTGCTGCCCGTCATGCCCATCGCCACTCCACCCGTTGAAAACTGTGAGCCCGGCTCGCCCACCTTTTCAGCCCGGACATTGTACGCACTGGCCGCCTACACCCGCTTTGCCAGCGCCCTCGGTCTGCCTGCCGTGGTTATTCCCGCAGGCCGCGACAGCAACGGCATGCCTGTTGGTGTGCAGATGATCGCCCGCCATGGCGCCGACGCGGCCCTGATCGCCTTCGCGACAGACCTGCCTATGACATTGGCCAGTCGGCATTGAGGAAAGACATGGAGCGCGCGACACCATCATCTTCGGCAAGGCCCATCGCATCGGCAGCGCTGGGAGATTTGCGTGTGCTGGATCTGACACGGGTCCGTGCAGGCCCCACTTGCTGTCGCGTGCTGGCGGATTTTGGCGCTGACGTCATCAAGATCGAAGCGCCTGATGGCGTTGATCCCAATGACGGCATGTCGGGGCCGCGCCATGGTTATGACATGCAGAATCTGCACCGCAACAAGCGCTCGATGACGCTGAATTTAAAGAAGCCGGAGGGACGCAGCGTTTTTATGAAACTCGTCGCGACGGCGGATGTCGTGGTCGAAAATTTTCGCCCTGATGTGAAGGACAGGCTCGGCATTGCCTATGCAGACCTGCGCAAGGCAAATCCGCGCATCATCCTCGCATCCATTTCGGGTTTCGGGCAGGACGGCCCCTATAATGGCCGCGCGGGTTTTGACCAGATCGCACAAGGCATGGGCGGCCTGATGTGGGTCACCGGGCTTCCCGGCCAGGGGCCTGTGCGAGCCGGTGCGGCCGTTGCGGACACGACAGCGGGTCTTTACGCCGCCATCGGTATTTTGGTCGCCCTGAACGAGCGCGCAAGGTCAGGTGAAGGCCAGTGGGTCCATACCTCGCTGTTGCAGGCGCAAATTGCGCTCTGTGATTTTCAGGCCGCCCGCTATCTCGTCGATGGTGAGGTTCCTGCGCAGGCCGGCAATGACCATCCCTACTCCACACCGATGGGCGTGGTCGCAACCAGCGATGGTTTTATCAACATTGGCGTTGGTGGCGAAGGGCAGTGGAAAGACCTCTGCCGGGCGCTTGGACGCGAGGATCTCGCCACTGTGCCGGAATTTGCTGCGCAGGCCCAGCGCTTTGCGAACCGGCCCAAACTCAAGGCCGTGCTCGACGCAATTTTTGTCACGGATACATCAGACCATTGGCTCGCGCGGCTCGAAACGCACAATGTTCCTGCCGGCCCCATTTATCGGATGAACGAAGTGTTCGATGATCCACAGGTCCGGCATCTGGCCATAGCGCAGCCTGTGATCCATCCCGTGCGCGGAAAAATCCGGCTGGTTGGCGAACCCGTGACCTTGTCGCGCACGCCTGCTGCCATTGTCTCGGCGCTGCCCGAACGCGGTGACCAGACTGGAGATGTGCTGCGGGAAGCCGGTTTCAACGAACGCGATATTGCGCGCTTGCGCGCAGAACAGGTGATTTGAAATGAGCGAAGGCCGCTTGGCGTACACCACGCAAAATGCACTGGCCCGGATTGTCATTGAACAGCCCGCGAAAATGAACGCGATGAATTTCGACATGTGGTCGCGCTTGCCGCAATGCGTCGCACAGGCCGAGGCTGACGCTGGTGTGCGGGCCATCGTTCTGGAAGGTGCTGACGACAAGGCATTTTGCGCCGGTGCCG
>JBOFCU010000081.1:0-3265 GCA_051646285.1 Beijerinckiaceae bacterium | reverse complement strand
TGTGCTGTTCGGCGAAGAGGCTTTTGAGGAGGGGTCCGTAACTGAGCCTGCCCGTGCCGAGCGGGCGCAATGGTGGGCTGAGGTGTTCGAGATGCCGTGCGTGATCTGCGCGGCCAATGGCGATGAGGCAACGGCGCTGCGCCGCACCGGGGCGGAATTCGTTGCGCTGGGGCCTTGGTCATTTTCCAGCGGCGTTTGACGCAGGCATGGCTTGACCCGCGCGGCACGCGGCCCGACAAGCAGGCCTGCTCTTTGAAACGGCCCGGCCTGCCCACCTCCCCTTCAAGCTCCATTCCGAGACCACACGCATGATCCGATCACCCCTGATGACTGTAATGCTCGATGCGGTGCAGAAAGCCTCCCGCTCGCTGAAGCGTGACTTTGGCGAAATCGAAAACTTGCAGGTATCCATGAAGGGGCCGGGCGATTTCGTCTCCGCTGCCGACAAGAAAGCCGAAAAGATCCTGTATGAGGCGCTGGCCAAGGCCCGCCCCGGCTATGGCTTTGTCATGGAAGAGAGCGGCGTGGTGGCCGGCTCTGACCAGTCCCACCGCTGGCATATCGACCCGCTCGACGGCACCCAGAATTTTCTGCACGCCATTCCCCATTCCTGCATTTCGGTCGCGCTCGAGCGGGAAGGCACCATCATCGCCGGTGTTGTCTATGACTTCGTCAAGGACGAGATGTTCATCGCCGAGCGTGGTCAGGGCGCCTATCTCAACAACCGCCGCATCCGCGTGTCCGCCCGCCGCTCCCCCCCGGAATCGCTGGTGGCCTGTGGCATTCCCCATATCGGGCGTGGTCATCACGCCGAATTTCAGCGTGAGCTGGCTGGCGCGATGGGCAAATTTGCCAATGTGCGCCGCTTTGGCGCAGCCGCCCTCGATCTGGCCTATGTGGCTTGCGGCCGCGTCGATGGTTTCTGGGAGCGTGGCCTGAACTCGTGGGACATCATGGCTGGTGCGCTGCTGGTGCGCGAAGCCGGTGGCTTCATCTCCGACATGCAGGGCCGCGATTTTACCGTCGAAACGCGGGATGTCTGTGCGGGCAATGAGGCGATCCACCGCGCGCTGGTGCAGGTGCTCAAGGCAGCAGCCTGACAGCGCCGCTGGTGAGGCGCAGGCCTGACCACAGCGGCGACACACGCCGGCAGCAATCTCCGCTTGAATGCCATCGCAGTCCGTCGGAACATGCCGCCGGACCCAAGCGGCCTTCTCGAAGGGAGACCCCGGCGTGAGCTTAAACGGAGACATGGATCGGGCGCGGCTGACGCCACCGAATATCCACATCCTGCGCATGGTTGTGTTTCTGGTGCTGGCGGGCTTCCTCGCGGTCATTCTGCAAAAGCCGATCATCGCTGCCTTTCTGTATAATCCCGGCCTCCACGGGTTGATCGCAGGGGTACTGCTCATCGGGATTCTGCTGGCCTTCCGGCAGGTGGGCCGGCTGTTTCGCGAGGTGCGCTGGGTCAACGGCCAGGGCGGCTCGGTGGATGAGCGCAGCCAGGTCCGCTCCCCGGTGCTGCTGCAACCCATGATTTCGCTGCTGGGCGCGGAAGCAGGCCGTGCCCCGATTTCAACTGCCACCCTGCGCGCAGTGCTCGATTCGCTTGGCACACGGCTGGATGATGGCCGCGACATTCTGCGGTATCTCACCGGCCTGCTGGTGTTTCTCGGCCTGCTCGGCACATTCTGGGGCCTGATTGAAACCGTATCCTCCATCGGCAAGGTTATTGCCGGAATGCGCGCCGGCGGCGAGGCCGCAGCCTTGTTCGATGAGCTGAAAACCGGGCTGGCCGGCCCGCTCGGCGGCATGGGCATCTCCTTTTCGTCCTCCCTGTTTGGTCTGGCCGGTTCGCTCATTCTCGGATTTCTGGATTTGCAGGCCGGGCAGGCGCAAAACCGTTTCTACAATGAGCTTGAGGAATGGCTGGCGCGCAGCGCTGTGGATGCACCCGCCGCGCTGGGCCCGACCGGTGTGATGACCCACAGCGCCTATATGCCGCCGGATTTGAAACCAACCCTCGACCGGCTGCAAAACACGCTGGCGGATCTCACCACCAGCCGGTCCGCCACACAGGCACTCGCCAATCTGGCGGAAGGCATTCAGGGCCTCGTCCACCATATGCGTGCGGAGCAGCAGCAGATTCGTGACTGGGTGGAGGCGCAATCGGAACAGCAGCGCGAAATCAAGAAATTGCTCGACCATCTCACCCGCGAAAAAGAGCGGAGCTGAGCCATGGCGCTTGCATCGCGCCGCCGCCGCCGGGAGGGCATGGATTATTGGCCGGGGTTTGTGGACGCGCTGTCCACCCTGCTGCTGGCGATTATTTTCGTTTTGTCGATTTTCGTCATGGGGCAATTTCTGCTCAGTCAGGAAATTGCCGGGCGTGACACGGCGTTGCAGCGGCTCAACCGGCAAATCACCGAATTGACGGATTTGCTGGCGCTGGAGCGCAACAGCAAACGCTCGCTCGAAGAAACACTGGCTGCGGCCAGCGCCACCTTATCTGCCGCCGAAATGGAAAAGAAGCGCTTGCAGGGCTTGGTGGATCTGGGCGGCGCAGCAGGCGCGGCTGCCACCAGTGCACAGGCCGCGCTGGACACTGAAAAACAATTGTCTGCCCGCGCGCTGTCCCAGATTGATATTCTCAATCAGCAGATGGCTGCGCTACGCCGTCAGCTCGCCGCGCTGGAAGATGCGTTGCAGGCCAGCGAAGCCAAGGACAAGGACAATCAGCTCCGCATATCCGATCTGGGTTCGCGGCTGAATGTGGCACTGGCCCAGCGCGTGCAGGAATTGCAGCGCTACCGCTCGGAATTTTTTGGCCGCCTGCGCGAAATTCTCGGATCACGGCAGGATGTGCGCGTGGTTGGCGACCGCTTCGTATTTCAGTCGGAGGTCTTGTTTGATTCCGGCTCGGCCCAGCTGAAGCCGGAAGGGCTGCCAGAACTGGAAAAACTCAGCCAGGCCATTATCGCCATCGCCAAGGATATTCCGCCTGATATTGCCTGGATCTTGCGGGTTGATGGCCATACGGATGCCAGGCCCCTGTCCGGCCTGGGCCAATTCAAATCCAACTGGGAACTGGCCACGGCGCGGTCTGTCGCTGTGGTGCAATATCTCGCCACAAAAGGATTGGCCCCGGCCAACCTTGCCGCCACCGGCTTTGGCGAATTTCAGCCGCTGGAACTTGGCACGACCGATGACGCTTACCGCCGCAACCGCCGCATCGAATTTAAATTGACCGAGCGATGATCAATCG
>JBOFCU010000012.1:0-3460 GCA_051646285.1 Beijerinckiaceae bacterium | reverse complement strand
GCGAAATTCCAGCTCCGGCCGTTCCATTTCACAGTAGGGGCAATGAATCAGAAGCATTTTCTATCCGTTTCAGTGCGCCACAGCCGCCGCTGCGGCCTCGTCGATGAGACGGCCCGTGCGGAAACGGTCGAGTGAAAATGGCGCGGCAATTGTGTGCGGTTCGCCGGTGGCGATGGTGTGGGCAAAAACATGGGCGGAGCCGGGTGTTGCCTTGAAACCGCCTGTGCCCCAGCCGCAATTCACAAACAGGCCCGGCACCGGAGTCTTGCCGATGATGGGCGAGCGGTCCGGCGTCACGTCAACAATGCCGCCCCAGTTGCGCAACATCCGCATCCGCCGCACCATCGGAAACAATTCGCAGATCGCATCAAGGGTGTGGTTGGCGATGTGCAGCCCGCCTGTTTGCGAATAAGACGTATAGGCATCCGTGCCGGCACCGATCACAAGCTCGCCCTTGTCGGATTGCGACATATAGGCGTGAATGGTGTTGGACATCACCACGCAATTCATCAGCGGCTTGACGGGTTCCGATACCAGCGCTTGCAGCGGGTAACTTTCCAGTGGCATCCGCACACCAGCCATCGCCATCACCACCGAGGTATGGCCTGCCGCGACAACGCCGATTTTTTGTGTGCTGATGAATCCGCGTGTGGTTTCCACACCACTGACAGCACCATGGGCATCGCGGCGGATAGCGATGACCTCGCAATTCTGGATAATATCAACGCCGCGCCTGTCAGCGCCGCGCGCATATCCCCACGCCACCGCGTCGTGCCGGGCGGTGCCGCCGCGTCTTTGCAGGGCTGCGCCAATCACGGGATAGCGGGTTTTTTTCGAGATATTGAGGATCGGGCAAAAATCCCGGGCCTGTTCCGGCGTCAGCCATTCATTGTCGATGCCGGCCAGCCGGTTGGCATGCACATGGCGCTTGAACACCTGCACATCATGCTGGTTGTGGGCGAGCATCATCACGCCGCGCGGTGAGTACATCACATTGTAATTGAGTTCGTGGGACAATCCCTCCCACAGCTTCATCGCGTGCTCGTAGATGGCTTCGGATTCTTCCCAGAGATAATTCGAGCGGATGATGGTGGTGTTGCGTCCGGTGTTGCCGCCGCCAAGCCAGCCCTTTTCCAGAACCGCAATGTTGGTCAGGCCATGCTCGGCCGCCAGATAATAAGCGGTGCCCAGCCCATGGCCGCCCGCCCCGATGATGATAGCATCATAGGCTGCCTTCGGTTCGGGCGCACGCCATTGCGCCGGCCAGCCGGTGTTTCCGGCCAGCGCTTGCCTGGCGAGGGTGAAAAGCGAAAAGCGCACGCGGGGTCCAGCATCATGGGTGGGGTTGCGAGACTGCGGACAGAATCACGCCACAAGATGGCTGAGGCTGTGGGGGAATGCGAGTGTTTTCAGCCGCCAGCCGCGCATGGCGAAATTGCAAAACTGTCTGTGTGGGCGGCTCGTCCCATGGCGCGTGCCGGGCGTGCCGTCCGTCACGCGGAAGAATTGGTCGGAGTGGCAGGATTTGAACCTGCGACCCCTACGTCCCGAACGTAGTGCTCTACCAGGCTGAGCCACACTCCGACCGATGTTGCGCCTAACGGGATATGGGCGAACGGGGCGGGTTATAGTCACCGTTCCGGGTGGGGGCAAGCTATAAGACGGGTCTGGCAGCGCTTTTCCTTGCCGGCCCCGCCACCGCCATTGGAATTGGCCATGCGAGGGGTTAAATCCTGCCGAAAGGAGAATCGTGATGCTGAACGTTATCCTGCTCTTTGGCGGCGGCGCTCTCGCCGGCTTGCTGATTTACGCGGCCACCCGGCCCGATCATTTCAAAATCGTGCGGTCTGCGGTGGTTCCTGCGGCCCCTGCGGCCGTGTTTGCGCAGATCAACGACCTGCAACGCTGGCAGGGCTGGTCGCCGTGGGAAGGGCTCGATCCCGCTTTGAAGCGCAGCTATAGCGGCCCGCCCGCCGGGGTTGGGGCGGCCTATGGGTGGCAGGGCAACACAAAGGCAGGCGAAGGGCGCATGGAGATTGTCGAATCGGTGCCTGATCAGACCATCGTCTTCAAGCTGGATTTTCTCAAGCCTTTTGAAGCTCATAACCGTGTCACCTTTACTCTGGTGCCGGTTGCGGCAGGCACACAGGTCACATGGGCGATGGATGGCCCGCAAAATTTCATGGCCAAGCTCATGGGGGCTCTTCTGAATATCGACCGCATGGTGGGCCGTGATTTTGAAAAGGGGCTTGCCCGCCTGTCAGAGGTTGTCAAAACAGCGGCCTGAGTCGGGGGGTGTTCCGGCTCATGGACAGGGGCGTGCCGCCCTGCCACTTTTCCGGTACGCGCGGCTGTCTGCAGGGGTAGGCCGCAGATGAGGGATGGATTGTTTGACCACGCTTTATGTTTCGCATGCGTCCAGCCTTGGCCATGAAACACCGCCCGGCCACCCCGAGCGGCCAGACCGGGTGCGGGTGATCGACAAGTTTCTCGGCGTGGACTCCTTCGCGCCGTTGCGCCGGGAACCAGCGCCGATGGGCACCCGTGACGCCATTCTGCGCGTGCATCCTGAACATTATATCCGACGCATCGAACAGGCCGCGCCGCTGGAGGGGCTGGCGGAGCTGGATGGTGAAACCATCCTCTCGCCGGGCAGCCTTGAAGCGGCGATGCGCGCGGTGGGCGGCGCGATGTTTGCCGTTGATGAGGTGATGGCCGGGCGCGCCGCGAATGCGTTTGTGGCGATGCGCCCGCCGGGCCATCATGCGGAGCGTGAAACGCCCATGGGGTTTTGCGTCTTTTCCAACATGGCGATTGCGGCGCGTCATGCACAGGCCAAGCACGGTGTCGAACGCGTCGCGATCATCGACTGGGATGTGCATCACGGCAATGGCACGCAGGATGTGTTCTGGGCGGACAAGAGCGTGCTGTTCTGTTCGACCCATGAGATGCCGCTCTATCCCGGCACCGGCCATCTCCATGAGCGGGGCGAATACAACACCGTCGTCAATGCGCCGATGGTGGCGGGCGACAATGGCGCGGTGTTCCGCGAGGTGCTGGAGTCGGTGATCCTGCCGCGCATTGATGCCTTCGCGCCGGATCTGATCATGATCTCGGCCGGCTTTGATGCGCACTGGCGCGACCCGCTGGCCAACCTGCAGCTCAATGAAAATGATTTTGCCTGGGCCACAGGCCGCATTTGCGATCTGGCGGAAAAACGCTGCAAGGGCCGCGTCGTGTCGCTGCTTGAAGGCGGCTATGATTTGCAGGGGCTTGGCGCTTCCGTCGCGCTGCATGTGGCAACGCTGATGGGGCGATAGATAAAATCTATTGCAAAAAAAGCCGGGCCCAGCGCCCGGCTTTTTTGTTTCCGTATATCAGCCCTTCAGCAATCCATTTTCCATGGCATGATCGCGCAGGGAAATCTGCGGCCGTGCGCCAATATGCTGGATGACCTCAG
>JBOFCU010000026.1:0-38605 GCA_051646285.1 Beijerinckiaceae bacterium | reverse complement strand
TGGCAAAACGCCTGTGCAGGTGATTTTGCGCTGGCACGTGCAAAATGGCTGTATTGCCATTCCGCGCTCATCGAAACTCAAACACGTCATCGAAAATTTGGATGTTTTTGATTTTACGCTGAGTGACAAGGATATGCAGGCCATTTCTGCGCTGCGGGCCAACAATCAGCGTGTCGTCAATCCCGACTTTGCGCCGCAATGGGATCAATGACGCGCCCATAGACGATGTTCGTTGCCTCGAAAACTTTGTGGTTTTTTGCCGCTCCGTCGAACGCGCTGTTGATGGCGATGGCACTTGGCGTTGTCTTGACGGCCACGCGCTTTGCAAAACTGGGCCGGCGGATGGCCCTGCTCGCAGTGTTTTTCATGGCGCTTGCGGGGCTATCACCCCTGTCAAATATCCTGTTGCTGCCACTTGAACAGAGGTTCCCTGTCTGGTCGGAAAAAAATGGCCCGCCGCCTGCCGGTATCATTGTTCTTGGTGGCAGTGTTGACGCCAGTGTTTCATTTCATCGCAACGCAGGCATTGAACTGAACGAGGCTGGAGACAGGGTGATGGCCATGCTGGCGCTCGCCCGCACATATCCGCAGGCAAAAATCATTTTTACCGGCGGACAGGGCGCATTGCTACAGCAAGACGGAATCGAAGCCGATGAAGTGCGGTTGAAAATCGCGCAGTATGGCTTGCCTGTTGAGCGCGTTATTTTTGAAAACCAGTCGCGGACGACCCGTGAGAATGCCACAGAAACGCGCAAGCTGGTTCAACCGCGCCCCGGAGAACGGTGGCTGCTGGTGACTTCCGCTTGGCATATGCCACGATCCATCGCGACATTTCGCCATGCCGGCTTCAATGTTGAAGCGTATCCCGTTGATTTTCGCACGGCGGGGCCGCAGTCCATGCGCGAATTTTTTTCCGAAACCAGCCGTGGCTTGCGCCGCTTTGATATTGCCGTGCGCGAATGGGCAGGATTGACCGGCTACCGGCTAACCGGTCTATCCGGCGAATTTCTGCCAGCACCCGAAATCAGATGAACGGCAGCACCGGATAACGCCAGCACGATGCGCGTTAGTCCTCGCGCGGCAGCCCAATCCGGTAAACGCCCTTGAAATCATCAGGATCAACCATGCGGCCCTTGCGCAGGATTGTCACCCGCCCTTCCCGTGCCAGCCGCACAGCCACACGGCGCACCGGCTGCATCAGCGGCCCCCATTGGTCGGGATGATCCCCGCCGAGCGCGCGCGCCGTTTCAGACGGGCAAATTGTTTTGTCTGCCCCGCGCTCCGCAATCATGCGCAACAGTGTTTTTTCGATTTCACCCTCATTGACGGAGGGATTCGCAATGTGACGTTCCATGCGCGCAGGTTCACCGGGAATGCGCCCGCGTCAAGCAGGCGATTGACGCGCGCCGCCAACGCGGCACACTGCACAGCCATGAGGGAGACCAAAAATGCCGCAAACGATTATCAAGGGCTACAAAGCCTTGCTGGACGAAGCCAACGCCGTCATCGAGACACTGAGTGTCGATCAGGCCAAGGCCTTGCATGGTGACGCCAATGTCGTGTTCGTGGATTTGCGCGATCCACGCGAACTTGAGCGCGAAGGAAAAATGCCGAAGGCATTTCATTGTCCGCGCGGCATGCTGGAATTCTGGATTGATCCGGAAAGCCCTTACGCGAAACCGGCATTTCAGGAGGACAAGAAATACATCTTTTTCTGCGCGGGAGGCTGGCGCTCGGCTCTCGCTGCCAAAACGGCGCAGGATATGGGGCTGAAGCCTGTTGCCCATATCGAGGGTGGCTTTGGTGCATGGAAGAAAAATGGCGGCGCTGTCGAGATGCCTGAAGCCTATCCGGGTCAGCCAGCCAAAACCTGAAATCCGTAGGCAGACGCGGCAAAAGTGATTTATGTGTCGCGCGGCTTGCGTGGCCGCGCCACAATATCGGATGTCGGGGCAAATGCGCGTGGCGTTACCGTGGACTGGACCGGAGCAGTCGCATGCGCAATGTCGCCGCTAAGATCAGGTTTATGCCGCGCCGCTGGCATCCATGCTTTCAGTTCGCGGATATATGGATCCGGCAACATGAAATCCAACGCTGCCGCCAGCACACCTTCCATATATCCAGGTTTTGGCTGACCCGGATGCGCGCCGGTGCCAAAATAGACCAGCGCCTTGCGCGGCCCTTGTGCGCTGATCACAGATACGAGTGCTTTTGAATACAGCCCGCGCTCCACCCCCTCATAGCGATCGAGCCCCCGCATGTCGCCAAGCGCAATATCCCACAACACACCATGCACGGTGCGCGTCGCATCACGCACCACGGACGCATAACCATCAGCCGTCACGACAAACCGATGCCGCGGCAGCCGCGCCAGTCCCAACACATGCGATGAGGAACACCGCGTAGCCATCGCAGTGCGATCCATGTTCGAGCCGTAGGCGAAATAAAGCGGCATCGTCGATGGAATTAATTCTGAGGCGTTGGAGCCGCGCCCTTGAACAGCGGGCCGCGCTCGGCCATGCCAAAGCCAAGCCCGTCAGGTTCAAATCCGTAAGGATTGATTCGCGCCTCACCGCGCGCGAGCTGAATCCAGATAGCAGCGCCGATCAGCGGCATGAAAGCCCCTGCATACATGGCATTTGACCATAGGGAGCCACTCTGGAGCTGCTCAATCCCGATAGCCGCAACCATGGCGGACACCAGAATAGCGGTCCACATCACCTGAATAATGGAAAATATAGCCAGCCACCAACCGGAATATCCCAGATCATGCAACCGCTTCACACAGGCGACCAGAGCAACCCAGACAAAGGCACATTTCAAGGCCATAATCAGCACGCCATCAGCGGCGAGGCCCGCACCATAAATCAGCAAGGCACCCAGAATTTCAAGCCCGATCAGAACGGCTGACGCAACGATAAAGCCCTTGCGGCTCACACGTCCGCGCGGATCAACAATGGCTTGCAGAAATTCAGCACCGGTCACAGTTGGGCCCCCCAAATCAGGCCGGAAAAATGTGACAGCGCTCTGTTAACATTCGCTTAAGAAGTCTGTGCGCGGACAGCCCAGCCTGCGCTCAGGAAAAATCCATGATGACAGCATCAACGCCAAGAATATCGCCTTCCTTGCAATGGATTTTACCGATGGTGACATCCTTGTCCGCCCGCAGCATATTTTCCATTTTCATGGCTTCCACGATGCACAGCGGGTCACCGGCTTTCACATCCTGACCGGTCTTAACGATGATCGATTTGATCAGCCCCGGCATGGGGCACAACAGCTGCTTGCCGCTGTCGCCAGCGACTTTTTCAGGCATAAGCGCAGCCAGCGCCGCCTCGCGCGCCGTAAACACGCGTGCATTGGCAAATGCGCCGGCATAACCAAGTGACACACCATTGAGAATGGTCCGCACCTGCACCGCAATCGGGTGGCCGTCGACAGTCCCATTCCACACCACATCGCCGGGGCGCCATGTTGATTTCACGATATGGGTTTTGGCGCTGGCCTGCCCGTCTTTCATCGTCAGCGTCAGGCCGCCATCACCATCCGCAACCGTCAGCGGAAATGTCTGGTCACCCAGTACCACCACGCGCTCACGCTCGAAAACAACGGGCTGCCATGCGGTCATCTGGCCGGAAATCTTGCGCTTGCGCAGATTCAGCACGTCATCAATGGCTGCCGCAACTGCGGCCATGCGCAGCGCAATATCGCCTTGCGGCTGCGGCAGCGTGAAGCCGCCAGGAAATTCCTCGGCAATAAATCCGGTCGAGAGCTTGCCGGATTTCCAGCGCGGATGCTGCATCAACGCCGAGAGGAACGGAATGTTGTGGCGAATGCCATCAATCGCAAAAGCGTCGAGCGCACGCGCCTGCGATTCAATCGCCTCGATGCGCGTTGGCGCATGAGTCACGAGCTTGGCGATCATCGGATCATAATAGATCGAAATTTCACCACCCTCGAACACGCCCGTGTCATTGCGCACGGTCGCTGCGCCATCCTTGCCCTCGGCCGGCGGCCGGTAACCGATCAGGCGGCCGGTGGATGGCATGAAATTGCGCACAGGATCTTCAGCATACACGCGCGATTCCACAGCCCAGCCATTCAGTTTCACATCGGCCTGGCTGATCGACAGTTTCTCGCCCGCCGCAACGCGGATCATCTGCTCGACCAGATCAATGCCCGTGATCATTTCGGTGACCGGATGCTCAACCTGAAGGCGCGTGTTCATTTCGAGGAAAAAGAACGAACGATCCTGCCCGGCCACAAACTCCACCGTACCGGCAGAATCGTAATTCACGGCCTTGGCCAGCGCGACAGCCTGCTCGCCCATTTTCTTGCGGGTCGCCTCATCCAGCAGCGGTGACGGCGCTTCCTCGACAACCTTCTGGTTGCGGCGCTGGATCGAGCATTCACGCTCGCCCAGATAAATCACATTGCCATGTTTGTCGCCGAGCACCTGGATTTCGATATGGCGCGGATCGACGATGAATTTTTCCACAAAAACGCGGTCGTCACCGAAAGATGACGCGGCTTCCGATTTCGCGCGGGCAAAACCTTCGGCCACTTCATCGGACGAATAGGCAATGCGCATGCCTTTGCCACCGCCACCGGCAGATGCCTTGATCATGACGGGATAGCCAATCTCGTTGGCAATCTTCACCGCGTGCTCTGGGTTTTCGATGACGCCGAGATAGCCCGGTACGGTCGACACGTTGGCAGCAGCCGCTGCTTTTTTGGATTCGATCTTGTCGCCCATCGCGGCAATGGCGCCGGGATTGGGGCCGATAAAGGTGATGCCCGCAGCCTTCAGCGCATGGGCAAAGGCCTCGCGTTCGGACAGGAAGCCATAGCCAGGGTGCACGGCTTCAGCGCCGGTCTTTTTGCAGGCGTCAATGATCTTGTCGATGATCAGATAGCTTTCCGCCGCAGGAGCCGGGCCGATATGCACGGCCTCATCAGCCATCTCCACATGCAGTGCATCCCGGTCAGCATCCGAGAAAACGGCGACGGTCTTGATCCCCATACGCTTGGCTGTTTTGAACACCCGGCAAGCGATTTCGCCACGGTTAGCCACAAGAATTTTCGAGAACATGCGACGCCTACGAGGAAGGAGGGATCAAGGATCGTGCGCGTTTTAGGGGAGCAGGCAAGCCGCGTCCAGCCGCCGAAGGATGTAGACCGTTATTGATGACAGCGCTGGCTTGCAGGCACACTGCGCCTGTTATGTTGATTCGTTTGCGCCGGTCCGCCGCCATTCTGGTATGCGGCATATACCAGCCGGACCTATGCAGGAGCCTGCACCGCCGTGAGCAATAGCAAGGAACCGCAGAAAGCGCCGCCGCTGATAACAGCCACACCGGAACTGCTCTGTTACCGCACCGAGCCGGACCCGCCAGCGATCATCCCTGCCCGCTCCCCCCGCGCATGGATGGATGAGACCGATAACCGCTTTGCCTATCGCTGCATCCCCCTCACCATCGCCAATGCCAGCGGATGGGAGATTCTCTGCCCGGCCTCGTTCCGCGTCACCTGGTGGGGCACGAAACACAAGGAGGATTTGCGGATACAGCCGATCGGCAATGCGGAGCGGGTGCATCGTTTCGCCCAATCCCATTTCGGACACGGCATTCTGACCTTCCATCCCGGCTACCTGTTCCGCACCAGCCCCGGCTGGGGCCTGTGGGTGCGCGGCATGCCCAACACCCACAAACGGCACCTCACGCCATTGGACGGGCTGGTGGAAACGGACTGGCTGGCGTTCACCTTCACGATGAACTGGCGTTTCACCCGCATCGGCACCGTTGAGTTTCGCGAGGGTGAACCGTTCTGCTTCATAACCCCCGTGCCCCATGCCGCACTGGATGGCATAACACCCAGGATCATGGATCTGGCGGACAATCCGGAAATGGCCGAAGCCTATGTGACCTATGCGCAAGGCCGGAAAGATTTCAATGAGAAGCTGGCGCAGCGGGATGAGGCGGCGCTGGCGGAGGGGTGGCAGCGCCATTATGTGCGCGGCGAGGATGCGCGCGGCCCGACGGACGCGTTTCACATCTCCAAGCGAAAACTGAAAAACCCGGTTGTCACCTGATACAGGCAGCGCAGAGGCGCACCGCCCGCGTTTTTGGTCGATTAGACACCGATACCGGATGAATCCAGCCAGCCAAGCGTTGTCGCCACGGCTGCGGGCCGTGGATGCGGACGGTCCAGCCCAAAGGCCAAAGCCCCAATCCGCGGATCGCACACCTGTGCTTCGCGCACCAGAGACACAAGCAGGGCGCGCTGTGCGCCGGTGGGATGAATGTTATTGGGCGCAATGCGCGCCAGCAACCAGTCTGCTGCTTCGGCCGTCACGACGCCCGTGGGCCGCTCGCCCCAAACCACCATGTCGACAATCGTTTCAACCAGAAAATCCGGCCATCCCGCAGGCTTGGGTGCATCGAAACTGTCAACCAGCAAGAACAGGTCAACCATTTCGCGCGGATCACACGTGGCGTCGGCCCGCGCCTGACGCAAAAATTGCATGTCGCTTTCATTGAATTCGCGGCGTGCGGCAATATCGCGGGCAAAAGCCCGCAGCGAGTGGCTCATCATCTGGTGTTCCTCCCCGGCATTGTTTGCCGGTGTCTCCTGTGTGAGGGCACAGTGACGCGGGTTCGTCGCGGAAAAGTTAATGCGGATGGCGGACATCGGGATCTGGTTAAACCGGGCTGAGCAAAACTGGTTTCAGAGATATTGCTGTTATTAAAGCGTTCAACATGGCCACCGGATGAATGAACAGACATTCACCAAAAAGCATCAACAACAGGCACTGTAACCTTAACAAGGATGATTCATTTCCAGGCCCGGATAAAAACGATAACACGATGAAATTAGACTAAAAATGTTCGTATTGAGCATGATCGTCTTTTGCGTGGACGTTGAAACAGGCTGTGAGAACAATTCTCGTCAACCATCTGCTCGAACCGCCAAGACGTGTGACCGGCATCACGCGGTTTCTGTTCGCGATGCTGCGTGGATTGCTCGACAACACCAATGACCACTATATTCTCACCACCGCATGGGCTCGTGAAGATTTACCTGAGGCTCTGCAAAACTCGCGCCTGATTGTCGAGACGCATAAATTTTATCAATCCAATACCATCAACATCTTCCATCAGCGCAGGCTCATGCCCGGTCTGATGCAGCGTTATCATGCTGCTATCGAGTTCAATTCCAACCCTGTGGGCGGATTTGGTGTGTCATGGCCGCGCGTCATGACAATCCACGATCTTTATCTTGATCTATTGCCCGAAGAATACAGCCGCAAAACCGTCTTTGTCGGCAAAAGCCTGATGCGTCTTTCAACCTATGATGCAGCGGGCATCATGGTGCCCTCACAAAGCACCCGCAATGATGTGCAGCGCTTTTATCCGCATCTGAAGGACCGTACGTTTGTTGTCCATGAAGCACCGGCGCAATTGTCACCCCATAACGACGAGCCCAGCCCGTTTTCTGGCCGTTACGGCTTGATTGTCGGCAATCTCTCGCCCAATAAGAATATAGCCAGCCTCGTGCGATCCATCGCTATCCTGCGCGCACGCGGTGTCACAATTCCCTTTATCCATGTCGGCCGTGATGAGGCGCATCTGATCGACAAGCATTGCGCCAGCAATGGCATTGAGCGCGCCATTGTTTCAGCCCATGGCCTGAGTGATGGCGAACTCACCAGCGCCTATCGCAATGCCGCCTTTTTTATCAACACTTCGCTGCATGAAGGGTTTTGCCTGCCACTGATCGAAGCGCAATCTTGCGGCACACCCGTCATTGCATCGAATCGATCCGCCTTGCCGGAAGTCGCCGGCGATGGCGCATTATTCATTGATCCGCAAAATGCCACAGCCATTGCTGATGCCATGGAACAGGTCTGGACGGACGAAGCACTGGCGCACGATTTGAGCCGCCGCGCACTCAAAAATGCCAAACGATTCTCATGGGACCGTGCGGCACGCGAATTGCGCGCCCATATGGAACGAATCCTGACACACAGATCAGGGATCATCGCGCAATCCACATTGCACATGGGGCCGCAACCGGCCCCGGCGCCATCCGACCACGGAACGGGTAAAAATCGTGATTATCTCAGCCATTAAAAATACCGCACGCGGTGTCATCGAAACACTTGCGCCCTCCATGCTTGTCGATCGGCATCACAAGAAATTCCGTGATGACGAAATCGAGGTTGCCATTCTTGATCTGATTGTTCCCGCCAACACAATTGCGATTGATGTGGGAGCCAACTGGGGCGTTTATGCCCGTGCTTTGTCTGCACTGTGCCGGAAAGTCTTTTGTCTGGAACCCAATCCGGTCCTGTCTCGTCTCATCGCGAAAACACTGCCGGGCAATTGCATCGTAAGGCAGGCTGCGGCCTCACATGCTGACGGGATGGCAACATTGCATATTCCGCTGGGCGATGGGCGGATGCTGGATGGTCTGGCCTCGCTCAACCAGTTTGATGACGTGCAGACCCACGCCGTGCACGTGCCAACAGTGCGCATTGATGATCTCACGCCTGAAAAAGTCGGCTTCGTGAAGATTGATGTTGAAGGGGCGGAAACGCTTGTTCTGCAAGGCGCAGAACATCTCATCGAAAATGTCCGCCCAGTATTTCTCATCGAGATTGAAGAACGTCACCGGCCTGGCGCCATTCAGCATATCCGCATGATGTTTGAGCGGTCAGGGTATGAATGCTTCTTTATCGATGAAAATCAGATCAAGCCAATTGCTGCGTTTGATGCCGCAACGATGCAGAACATCGACACGTTCAACCCGGCAGCGCACCGCCGCAGCCAGCGTTACGTCAACAATTTCCTGTTCATGCCGGATGGCGCCATGACGCCGGAGCGCCGGACTGCAATAGCGCAAAGGCTTGCCCGCCTCCCGGCATTTGGCGCAAAGGGAATGTTGTAAGCTTGCATGTCCGCAAAGTTGGTTATGCAAACCTTCTGCTTCTGCCGACACCGCCTTATATCATGCCGGACAAGAGGAGTTTTCCATGCTTCATCCCGGCATCCACCACATCACCGCCATAGCAGGTGATCCACGCGCCAATGTCGCGTTTTACACCGGCCAGCTCGGTCTGCGCCTGGTCAAGAAGACCGTGAATTTCGATGACCCCGGCACCTACCATTTGTATTATGGCGACGAAGCGGGCTCACCCGGCACGATCCTGACATTTTTTCCGTGGGCCAACGTGCCTAAAGGCAAGGCTGGCGCCGGTGAAGTGACGCGCATTGATTTTCAGGCACCCGCCGCAGCCCATGATTTTTGGGCAGCGCGTTTGTCTGCCATCCGCACATCCGCCACGGATACCAGCGTATTTGGCGAGCGCGTGATTGATTTTCAGGATCCTGATGGCATGGCGCTGCGTCTGGTCTTTACAAACACGCCATCGGAAACGCGTCCCTGGGCGGCTGAGGATATTTCCGCTGCACACGCGCTGCATGGTTTTCACGCGGCGGCGATGACCGTGGCCAACCCGGCTGCAACGCAAGCCATCATCAGCGATGTGATTGGCCTGACGGCACGGCGTGAAAATCAGGGCATTATCCGGCTCGCCACCGGCCAGCCCGGCATTGGCATGGCGGTCGAACTGATCCCGGCCAGCGGTGCGCCCCGTGGCCAGCCCGGCGCGGGCAGCGTTCACCACATTGCCTTCCGGGCAGACAGCGATCTCACGCAGGAAAAAATGGCGTCGGCCCTGGCCGAGCAATTCCGCCTTGGTGCAACCGAGCAGAAGGACCGGAATTATTTTCGCTCGATCTATTTCCGCGAACCGTCAGGCGTGCTGTTTGAAATCGCTACGGATGATCCGGGCTTCGCGATTGATGAAGCGCCGGAAACGCTGGGGATGGCCCTGAAACTGCCGCCGCAATATGAGCAGCATCGCGCCGCCATCGAGGCCGTGCTGCCAGATCTTTCGTGACGGCAGGCCTTTTGTGAAGACAAGCGTTGCGCACCACGGCCATGGTGTGCAGCGCCAACCTTTGGCACACTGTGCGAAATGGAGATTCGCATGGCCAAACGCCCAAGCAAAACCGCAGCGCTCACTCAGGCAAGAGCACTGCTGACAAAAGTCATTCTCGTGGACGGGCACAATGATGTGCCCTGGGTTATCCGATGCGATCCCCATGCGCGCGGAGATGTTGCAAAATTCCGGTTTGACAAGAAGCACCCGGAAACTGATGTGGATATTCCAAAAATGCGCGCTGGCCTTGTGGGCGCGCAGGTGCATGCCGCCTATCTGCCGACCGATATTCCCCACCCTGCCACTGTCACACTTGAGCAGCTCGATATCATTCATCAGATCGAGCGGCTGCACGCGGATGTGTTTATGCCAGTGCGGCAGGTCAGCGACATTGCCAAAGCCCGCCGTGCTGGAAAAATTGCCTCCATCACGTCTGTGGAAGGCAGCGTTGGCCTTGAAGGCTCGCTTGCACCGCTGCGCCAATGGCATGCGCTTGGAATGCGCGTGATGACGCTCTGCCACAACGGCACCCTGCCCTGGATCGACAGTGCGACGGATGCCAGGCGTCATGATGGCCTCACTGTTTTCGGCAAGCAGATTGTGCGCGAACTCAACCGCCTGGGTGTGCTCGTCGATTTATCGCATGGCTCGCCAAAGGCGGCGCTGGATGCGATGGACGCATCGCGCGCACCAATTGCGCTCACGCACTCGAATGCTTACGCCTTGTCAAACCATCCGCGCAATGCGCCCGACGAGGTGCTTCGCCGTATTCCCAAAAATGGCGGCCTCATCATGGCAACCTTTGTTCCGGCCTTTATCCGCCAGAAAACATGGGATGCGTTGCTGCCGTTCAATGATGAATTCGGCAAGGCAAAAGCAGGCCTGCCAGCCTCCGCCCTGCATGATGCGAAACGCGTCTCATTAGCGCAATGGGAGCGCGATGGCGCTGACCTGCTGGCTGACCATATTGAATATATGACCAATATCGTTGGCATTGATCACATCGGCATCGGCTCGGATTTTTATGGCGGGCCAAACCCGCCGGGCCTTGAGGATGCCAGTAAATTTCCCAATCTTTTTGCCGAATTGATCATGCGCGGCTGGAGTGAACAGGCGCTGACAAAAATTGCCGGCAAGAATTTCATCCGGGTCATGGCCGAGGTTGAAAAAATCGGCAAGCGGCTATCAGAAAAGGAACATGTGCCGGTGCAATTGTCATCCGTTTCCGCGCATTAAAAAAAGCCCGCATTAAGCGGGCTTTTTCATGATCAGAGCGGGATATTATCGTGCTTGCGCCAGGGCTTTGCCGTTTTCTTGGTTTGCAGCATGGCCAATGCCCGCGCAATGCGCACGCGGGTTGAATGCGGTTTGATCACCTCGTCAATATAGCCACGCTCTGCGGCAACAAATGGCGACAGAAAGCGCCCTTCATATTCCGCCGTGCGCGCGGCGATTTTATCAGCGTCACCAATTTCGTTGCGGAAAATGATTTCGACGGCGCCCTTCGCGCCCATCACCGCAATTTGCGCTGTGGGCCAGGCATAATTCACATCCGCGCCGACATGCTTGGAGGCCATCACATCATAGGCGCCACCAAATGCCTTGCGGGTAATCACCGTCACCAGCGGCACCGTGCATTGCGAATAGGCAAACAGCAGCTTCGCACCATGCTTGATCAGGCCGCCATATTCCTGCGCTGTCCCCGGCAGAAAGCCCGGCACATCCACAAAAGTAACGATCGGAATTTCAAATGCATCGCAGAAGCGCACGAACCGCGCGGCCTTGCGCGAGGCATCGGAATCGAGCACGCCCGCCAGAACCATCGGCTGATTGGCAACAATACCGACAGAACGCCCATCCAGCCGGGCAAATCCCACAACGATATTCTTGGCGTAGGCTTCCTGAATTTCAAAAAAATCCCCCTCATCAACAACCTTGTTGATGAGTTCTTTGATGTCATACGGCTTGTTGGGATTGTCCGGCACGATTGTGTCGAGCGAATAATCGAACCGCATCGGTTCATCGAAGCTCGGCCATACCGGCGGGCCTTCGGTGTTGTTGGAGGGCAGGAAATCCAGCAGGCGGCGAATTTGCAGCAGACATTCCACATCATTGTCGAACGCGCCGTCGGCCACCGATGATTTCGACGTGTGGACTTTTGCGCCACCCAGCTCTTCGGATGTCACGGTTTCATTGGTGACCGTTTTCACCACATCTGGCCCGGTCACGAACATGTAGCTCGTGTCGCGCACCATAAAAATAAAATCAGTCATGGCGGGGGAATACACATCGCCGCCGGCGCATGGACCCATGATGACGGAAATCTGCGGAATGATGCCAGAGGATTCCACATTGCGCTTGAACACTTCGCCATAACCGCCAAGCGCGGCAACACCTTCCTGAATACGCGCGCCGCCGGCATCAAACAGGCCGATGATCGGCGCACGCATATTGAGCGCCATATCCTGAATTTTATTGATTTTGGCCGCATGCGTTTCCGACAGCGAGCCGCCGAATACAGTAAAGTCCTTGGCGAACACGAAGACTTTGCGGCCATTCACCGTGCCCCAGCCGGTAACGACACCATCGCCGGGAATATGCTGCTTTTCCATGCCGAAATCCGTGGCACGGTGTTGCACAAACATATCGAATTCCTCGAAGGAATTTTTGTCGAGCAGCAGTTCGATGCGTTCGCGCGCCGTCAGCTTGCCGCGGGCATGCTGGGCATCAATGCGCTTCTGGCCACCGCCAACGCGGGCCCTGTCGCGGCGATCTTCGAGAGAATCGATAATATGCTTCATTTCCGTTCCTCTTCGGCCAGCCCTTGAGGCTGCCTGAAACCTGCGGCGTTGTTAGCAGGCGCACCAATGGTGGCAACCCGTCCAGAAGGCGAAGATCACCGTGCCAGGGCCAGCATCAGCACGGCAGCATCGAACTCCCTGCGGCGGATCGCGCGGCGCTCATCCGCTTCCTCATCCCTGCCCCATTGGCTGATCTGGAAATCCTCATCAAGATGGGCTGCATCCCAGGCCTGATCGGATGTCAGGCGGCCATGGGCAACCGCCAGAGCCAGCACTACCGATCCTGTCAGTGTGGTGATGGAATGAAAGGCGGCCAGTCCAAATGGGGCCGGAATCGCCTGCACCGCCCGTGTGATCGCAGCCAGTGCCTGCGCGTCCTGCGCCTGAAAGGCGATGCCCTGTGTGGTGACAAGCCGCGCTGACAATGCGTCGCTGGCCCATACAAGCAGCGGATCCCAGATACCGGCCTGCCGGCGGATCAGGCTGTCAGGCGTGGTGGCCCGGTAACACAACAGGTCGCTGCCGGCATATTTGGCTGCATCGGCCACCACGCCGTCCCGCTGGCTGGAAACCCCGTCAATGGCAGAGTTGGCAAGCCGCGTCAGCGGCATGGCAGCCGGGTCAAGGTGCTCGCCGACGGCCCGCCATTCCTCGGCCACAGCCTCGGCCAATGCCGCGTCGGGAAACTGCAGCGGATGGCGCGCGGGCGTGCGCGCAGCCTTTCCGTCAAGAGCGAGGGTGTAGCCATCATCGTCGCGCAGCACGCTCACCTCTTTCCAGAAGCGTTTGGGCATGGGCGGGCGCATCGCCTTGCGCGCTGAACGCACCGGATCATAGGCCGCCGGGTCCATATCGTTGGTCAGGAGACTCTCGAGAAAATTGCGCTGGTCTGTCATGGGCGCGGCCATAGCATTGCCGCTGCCGTATCGCCAGCCGTAACGCGCGCAGCGGTTATCCGATCAGCGCTGTCACCGCAGCGGGAATATCTGAAAACTGCCCAACGATGAGCGATGCGCCCGCATCCCTCAGATCAGCAGCGTCATGAAAGCCCCATGCAACACCAAGCGCCGGCACGCCGGCTGCCACGGCCATCCGCATGTCATGCACACTGTCGCCAATCATCACGGTGCGCGATGGTTCCGCTCCGGTTTCTGCCATGGCCTGCAGGACCATGGCCGGATGTGGTTTTGATGGTGCCGTGTCCGCTGTCTGGATGGTGGCAAACCAGTCATGCCACTGCAATCGGGTCACGAGTTGATCGACACCGCGCCGTGATTTGCCGGTGGCAACGCCGAGCCGGCAATCCGGCCTTGCCCGATAGTGGCTCAGCACCGCGTCAGCGCCCGGATAGAGCGGCTCAGGAAAAAAACCGCCTGCCCGCAACCCGCTGAACAGGCCCTTGTAGTGCTCGGCCATGGCCACCGAGCCTGCCGGATCTCCGGTCAGGTCATGGAACGCTTCAAACAGGGAAAGACCCACAACTTTCAGCGCACGCCCGCGCGATGGCACGTCCAGTGAAAAGGCCCGCAGTGTTTGCGACAGGGCTTCAAAAATAATATCGCCGGAATCGACCAGCGTGCCATCGACATCGAAAATAATCAGGGCGGGATCTGTCACGCCAACCGTCAAGCCACGGCTGCCAGATGCGGCTCATCAAGCGCATCCTGCATGAAGGCATAGCCAGACTGCAGGCGTTTGGCTTTATACATCGCGTGGTCAGCACCCATCATCAAGGTATCAGGATCGGCTGAATCATCTGGCGCAATGGCAATACCAATCGAAACACCAACATCGACAACGGCTGTGCCAAGATCAATCGGCTCCGACACGGCGGCGATGATGTGGTTTGCCAATGCAACTGCCGCTTCGCGTCCAATGCGCGGACCGGCAATAACAACAAATTCATCGCCGCCGATCCGTGCCACAGTCGCGTTGCGCGGTACGGCAGTGCGAATGCGCTTGCCAACTTCGGCCAGCAGCCTGTCGCCGACAGCGTGACCATAAGTGTCATTGATTGGCTTGAATTTATTCAGGTCCATCAGGAAAAGCGAAAACTTTGCATCAGGCCCTTCAGCCAGATCATCGGAAAGGCGTGACAAACGGCGCGTCAGCGCCAGGCGATTTTGCAATCCCGTCAAAGCATCGGTGAAAGCCAATGTCGCCAATTCAATTTCGCGGCGTTTGGCTTCCGTCATATCCAGCACTGTCACGCCCACTACAGGCCCATCGTCTGTCTGAATTTGCTGAAATTGAATTTCCACGGTGAGACGTTCACCAGCACCGTTGACACATTCAAATGTGCCAGATGAATCAAGGCCGGTTTCAAATCCGATCATCATGCCGTCAACGAGTGATGACGGCAGCACATCTGCAGCGCGTTTACCGGCCAGACGGTCACTTTCCAGCGCCATCAATGCAACCAGATTGATATTCGATGCGATAATCCGGCCGTCCAGATCAAGCACCATAGCCGCATTTGTAGCCTGATCGACAAAATCAACCGGCGTGCGCGGACGGTTGCGCGCGGCCGCCAAGGCCTCGCGGATCAGTGAGCGGTCCGGGAAAAGTCGTGAGATCAGCATGTGCATCAGATAGCCAATGATGATGCCGAAACCGAGCGAAACGGCAATCCAGGCCAGCGGCGCGTCTGCAAATAAATGGCCATTGGCCAATGCAGGTACGGGCACGAAAACAATGGCCCCGGCGCACGTCCACGCATACCGCCGTAAAGCGGCACGATCAATCATTTGCGTGGACTTGCACCGCACGACCTGTAGGGCCCTCACAATCAAAAAGTTGCAGGCTTCCAGCCTGTGACCAAACGCTAACCTCAGGACGTTAAGCGAAGATTACCAGCTCAAAACTCAGTAGCCCTGTCAGGGAGTTAGCACACGCGCCCTGTTGCATCCGGAGAGCACCAGAACATCGTGATGCAGAGTTTTACCGCTCCGGCGCATCCTCGATCGGGTCATAGCGCTTGGCATCCAGCCCCAGAAGATTCCAGCTCTGTTGCATGTGCGGCGGCAAAGGTGCGCTGACATCAATGACCCCTTTGCCGCGCGGATGCGGGATGACGATGCGCCGTGCCAGCAAATGCAGCCGGTTTTGCAGCCCGCCCGGAAATTCCCAGTTTTCGATATTGAAATATTTCGGATCGCCAACAATCGGATGACCGATTTCGGCCGCATGAACGCGCAGCTGATGCGTCCGTCCCGTTACTGGCTTCAATGACAGCCAGGCCAGCTTCTGTGCCGAAGTTTCGACCACGGCATAATAGGTCAGCGCGTGGCTGGCGCCCTCCTCGCCATGCTTGGCAATCCGCATGCGGGAATCACCCTCTGGAAGATCCTCGCGCGCCACATAGGTGGAGATGCGCCCCTGCCGCATGCGCGGCACCCCCGAAACCAGCGCCCAGTAAATCTTGCGTGTGTCGCGCGAGCGGAAGCTCTTGGTCATGGCCGATGCCGCGAACCGTGTCTTGGCCACAAGCAGGCAGCCTGCCGTATCCTTGTCAATGCGGTGAACGAGGCGCGGCCGCTGCCCGTCCCTGTCGATCAACGCCTCAAGCATTCCGTCAATATGCTTGACGGTGCCGGACCCGCCTTGAACCGCCAGCCCATAAGGCTTGTTAAGGACGAGCACATCATCATCCTCCCACAAGGTCATGGCCTTGAGTTCTGCCAGAACCTTGTCGCGGATTTCATCACTGGGCCGCTTGGGAGCCTCAAGCTTCATCGGCGGAATGCGCACCTTTTGCCCGGCTTCCAGACGATCCTTGGAGTCAGCGCGCTTGCCATCCACCCGCAACTCGCCCTTGCGGACAATGCGCTGGATATGGGCAAAGGACAGGCCACGGAATTTACTTTCGAGAAAACGGTCCACCCGCATGCCCGCCTCATCGGCCGTCACTTCAACGATTTGAACGGTGGTTGAAACGGGTTCGGGCGTTATCGCATCAGCCGCAGGCTCAGCAACAATCACGCGCTCGGCACGTGGCTTTCTGACACTGCGCTCATGCAGGCCGGCATTGTCCTCCGCCAAGGCGGCGCGCGGCCCCTTATCTCGCGCAGCAAATTTCGGCTTACGGAAACTGTTGCGGTCAGGCCGGCGCGCGTCGCGCTCATCGCGGCGGGTATCCGCCCCCTCAGCGGCAGCATCTTCGTCATAGACACTGGCACGATCCGGCATCTGCCGCTTGGGTGCCGGAGCCGGCCGCGCTGGTGCGCGCACGGGTGCGCTGCGCCCCTCGAAACTACGCAACTCTGCCGCCCGCTTGGCCCGCAGCTTGTCACCAAAAGCACCATCGACACGCTGGCGTGGAACGAACGGCTTGCCGTCTGCCGCAGCACGTGGCGCAGCCGCATCCTGACGCTGCCGCCCCGAGCGGCCTTCGCCTGCTTTTTCCGCACCGGCCACCGCCGCACGCTTCATGGCGCGTCCAGCCTCCGCTTTTGACAGGCCGGTGAACCGCGCCCGCCCCTTGGCAAACGGTGCTTTGCCTGCTGCTGGAGCCGCGCCAGTGCGCGCAGGTGCTTTGGCTGCGCGACCCTTGCTGCCAGCCTTGCCGCCTTTTGCGCCGGCACCAGACCGGCCACCACGTCCATCACCAGGCTTCATGCCAAACTCCTCATCATCGCCAGACCAGCGACCAGCGCGACGATGGAAGCCCCAACCGAAGCGCCCACATAAGCCGCAGCCGCAGTCACCTGACCGCGCTCCCACAGCAAGATAGCATCAAGCGAAAATGCCGAAAATGTCGTGAACCCGCCCAGCACGCCCGTTGTCAGAAAAAGCCGCGCGCCTTGCGTCCAGCCCTCACCGGCACGAAAGGCCAGCCAGCCCGTCAACGCCCCCATCAGAAAGGAGCCGACGACGTTCACCGTCAGGGTGCCCCAGGGAAACGCCGTTCCGCAGGCCTGCGCGCACCCGATATTCACGAGGTGCCGCAACACCCCGCCAAGACCGGCACCGGCAAAAACAAGCAACATGGCATTCATGCGGCTGGGCTAACGCGCGCGGGACGCGCCGTAAAGGGCACGGCGGCAATCAGTCCTGGCGTCGCTCGGCACGCAGACGCGCCCAATACTCCAGCCGCTTGCGGATTTCGCGCTCGAACCCGCGCTCCGGCGGATTGTAAAAGTGCTGACGCCCGATGGCATCGGGAAAATACTCCTGCCCGGAAAACGCGTCTGGCGCGTCATGATCATAGGCATAGTCCGCGCCATAGCCTTCCTGCTTCATCAGCTTGGTCGGCGCGTTGAGAATGGTTTTGGGCGGCGGCAGTGACCCGGCTTCCTTCGCGATTCTCATCGCGGATTTATAAGCCACATAGGCCGCATTCGATTTGGGCGCCGTGGCCAGATAAATCACCGCGTTGGCAAGTGCCAGCTCACCCTCTGGTGAGCCCAGAAAATCATAAGCGTCTTTCGCCGCGTTGCAGACAACCAGCGCCTGCGGATCGGCAAGGCCAATATCTTCCACGGCCATCCGCACCAGACGCCGCGCCAGAAACAACGGCGCTTCACCACCATCGATCATTCGGCTGAAATAATACAGGGCAGCATCCGGATCAGACCCGCGCACGGATTTATGCAGGGCTGAAATCAAATTATAATGGCCGTCGCGATCCTTGTCGTAAATCGGTGCGCGCCGCTGCACGATTTCGGCAAGCTGCTCAGCAGAAAAAACTTCATCCCTGCGGGCCGCGCGCCAGACTTCTTCGGCGAGAGTCAGGGAGGCGCGCCCATCACCATCCGCCATGGCAGCAAGCGCATCACGGCCTGCCTCATCCAGCGGCAGGGCTTTCCCCTGCACCTGCTCAGCGCGCGCCAGCAAAGCCAGAATATCGTCGCGTGCGAGCCCCTTGAAAACCAGCACGCGCGCACGTGACAGCAGCGCAGCATTCAACGCAAATGACGGGTTCTCGGTTGTCGCGCCAATCAGCGTGACAGTGCCATCCTCCATCACGGGCAAAAAGGAATCCTGCTGGGCGCGGTTGAAGCGATGAATCTCATCCACAAAAAGCAATGTGCCCTGACCGATACCGCGCCGCGCACGCGCTGCATCGAATACTTTTTTCAAGTCAGCCACACCGGAAAAAATCGCGGAGACCTGCTCGAAATGCAAACTGGTTTCGTGCGCCAGCAACCGTGCGACCGTGGTCTTGCCAGTCCCCGGCGGCCCCCAGAAAATCAATGAGCCAAGCGAACCGCTTTGCAGAAGCCGTGTCAGCGCGCCATCAGACCCGACAAGATGCTGTTGCCCCACAACTTCGCCCAGATTTTGCGGGCGCAACCGGTCAGCCAGCGGGCGCGGCGCTTCCTTTTCCAGTCCGGCAGCGGCAAACAGGTTACTCACATTATCCGCCAAAAATACTCGTCACCACCTGCCCGCCGCGATTGATGGTCACGCGCCACATGCCAAACCGTTCGCGCGTCAATTTTTCCACATCACGCGGCGACTGAATTTTCTGGCCGTTCACAGCAAGAACAATATCGCCTTTTTGCAGGCCAATATCAGCAGCGGTTGTGCGCGGATCAACCAGCGTCACCACAACACCTTCCGCATCAGCATCCAGTGACACCTCTTCCGCAACCGCCGGCGATAAATTGGCCAGCGTCGCGCCGGAAAAAGGGGTGCGGCCGGAAATTTTGACACTCTCGCGCGGTTTTGTTTCAGGCGCAGCGGCAAGGCTGACCGGCACCACGACCTCACGGCCCTTGCGGCGCACGCGCAAGGTTGTGGTACCGCCAATCAATTTTGTCGCAAAGCGAAAGCCAAACGAATCCGGGTCATTCACCGTCTGGCCATCAATGGTGATGATGACATCCCCGCGCTGCAAACCTGCGCTGGCCGCCGGTCCTTTTTCGGCAATTTTTGCGACGAGCGCGCCGGTGGGCCGGTCAAGCCCAAGGGATTCGGCAATTTCAGATGTGACCACCTGCAAGGTTGCCCCGAACCAGGGCCGTTTCACCGAACTGCCGCCGCCCTTGGCAGACTCAAGCACGACCGAAACCATGTTCGCGGGAATGGCAAATCCGATGCCGTGCGAGCCGCCGCTGCGTGAAAAAATAGCCGTATTGATGCCGATCAGCCGGCCCTGCATATCCACCAGCGCACCACCGGAATTTCCCGGATTGATCGCCGCATCGGTCTGAATAAAAAATTGGTAATCGGAAACACCAACCTGCGTGCGCGCCAGTGCTGACACAATGCCCTGTGTTACGGTCTGGCCAACGCCAAACGGGTTGCCAATCGCCAGCACAATATCACCCACCTGCATCGCATCAGGATCACCCAATTCCAGCGCATTGAATTTTTCATTAGCCTTCAGTTTCAGCACGGCCAGATCGGTGCGCGGATCACGCAATACAATATCCGCCTCGAATTCGCGGCGGTCAGCCAGCGCCACCTTCACCTCAGTCATGTTTTCGATCACGTGAAAATTTGTGACGACGAAGCCGCTGCCATCAATAATCACGCCTGAGCCGAGCGACTGTTGCGCGCGCTCCTGCGGCATTTGCCCACCGCCGCCGAAAAAGCGCCGTAGAAAATCATCATCCATCAGCGAGGAGCGCGATGCCTGCTGGCGCGATACGCCATACACATTGACCACGGCATTGGCGGTGCGCTGCACCACAGGCGCAAACGACAAGGTTACCTGCTGGCGTGTATCCGGCACCACGCGCGATTGCGCCATGGCAGGCGCAGCCAGAAAAGTCAGTACACTTATCAATGCCATATGACGGGAAAAACGAGGCATTATATTCGTCCCTTCAGCGCGCGCCATGCGACGCCAGAAATTGAGCAACAAGGTTGAGCTTGCGCAACCGCGCATGCGCCAGCGGCGTCAGGCCGGCCTTATCCGCTATATTGACGTTGGCGCCGCCCTTCACAAGCAGCCGCACAACTTCCAGATTGTTGGGATCATCATTGCCGAACAGCACAGCTTCCATCAGCGCGGTCCAGCCAAGATTATTGACGTGGTTCACATCAATTTTTGAGTGTGTCGTCAACAGCCGCACCGTTTCCACATGGCCGCGTTCTGCCGCCGGAATCAGTGCATTGCCGCCGAAACGGTTGCGGATGGTGTAATCGACTTTCCCGGTCGCGAGCATCGCCTGCAAAATGCGCGTCTGGCCGCGCGCGCCAGCCAGCAGCCACGGCGTATCCTGATTTTGCGCCTGCGCATTGATATTGGCACCGGCAGCGATCAGGGTCAGCGCTGCCTCGCTGCGGTTGTTCTGAATAGCCAGAAGCAAGGCGGTCTGCCCTTTGGCATCGGCAGCATCGAGCGCCGTCTTGCCATCATCGTGCGCAACAACAGCCTGAATATCTTTTGTGCGTCCCGCACTGGCAGCGTCCCGCAGGCGCTGGCCTGCATCGGCAGCATGGGCTGGCACAAGGGCCATCGCCATCATGATGGCAAGCACAGTTATCTGGAGAATCTTTTCCATCACAAACCTCTGCGCCATTGTGCACAAAAAACCGTGGAAACAAAAAGGCCACGCTGCATGAGCGTGGCCTTTGAAATTGTCTGTGGCAGAACCAGCTCAGGCAGCGTCGGCTGCTTCAGCGGCCTGCGAGGGGCCGGAATCCTGCCCGCGTGCATCCACATCGCGGTCAACAAACTCAATCACAGCCATCGGCGCATTATCGCCAAAGCGGAACCCGGCCTTCAGCACGCGGGTGTAACCGCCATGACGGTCCTTGTAGCGCGGCGCCAGCACGTCAAACAGCTTCTTGACAGTCTTTTCGCAGCGAATTTCTGCAATCGCCTGACGGCGCGCATGCAGGCTGGCCTTCTTGCCAAGCGTGATCAGCTTTTCCACAACCGGGCGAAGATCCTTCGCCTTGGGCAATGTGGTGACGATCTGTTCGTGCTTGATCAGAGCCTGAGCCATGTTCGCAAACATGGCCTTCCGATGTTCCGCTGTCCGGTTGAAACGGCGGCGTGCAAATCCGTGACGCATTGTTGGCTCTCCAGTTGGTTACAGCCGCCGTGCCAAGGTACGGCTGTTGTTTATGGCAATCGGTAATCAGCAGCAGGCAATCGGGGAAACGACTGCCGGCTGCCAGCGCCCTTCTGCCCTCAATAATGTTCCTCGAAACGCTTTGCGAGCATTTCAATATCTTCCGGAGGCCAGCCCGGAATATCCATTCCGAGATGCAGCCCCATGGTTGCCAGCACTTCCTTGATTTCATTCAGCGACTTGCGGCCAAAATTCGGGGTGCGGAGCATTTCCGTTTCCGACTTCTGGATCAGGTCACCAATATAAACGATGTTGTCGTTCTTCAGGCAGTTGGCCGAACGCACCGAAAGCTCCAGCTCGTCCACCTTCTTGAGCAACGCCGGGTTGAACGGCAGTTCTGGTGCGGACGAAACGACCTCTTCCTTCCGCGGCTCGTCGAAATTGACGAAGATCGCGAGCTGATCCTGAAGAATGCGGGCGGCATAAGCCAGCGCATCATCCGGCGTCAGCGCCCCATTCGTTTCGATGGTCATGGTCAGCTTGTCATAGTCGAGCACTTGGCCCGAGCGGGTATTTTCAACCCGGTACGACACCTTCTTGACCGGCGAGAAAAGGGAATCGACAGGGATCAGCCCAATCGGCGCATCTTCCGCGCGGTTGCGGTCAGCCGGCACATAGCCCTTGCCTGAGGTCACGGTGAATTCGAAGCGGATTTCCGCCCCTTCATCCAGCGTGCAGAGCACGAGTTCCGGGTTCAAAATCTGCACGTCACCCACGGTCTGGATGTCGCCAGCTTTCACCTGCCCCGGGCCCTGCTTTTTCAGGACCATGCGCTTCGAACCTTCGCCCTGCATCTTGATGGCGATGGCTTTGACGTTCAGCACAAGGTCAGTCACATCCTCGCGCACGCCGGGGATCGACGAGAATTCATGCAACACGCCATCGATATGAATGGCGGTCACCGCCGCACCTTGCAGCGACGACAGCAGCACGCGGCGCAGCGCGTTGCCGAGCGTCAGGCCAAAGCCCCGCTCCAGCGGCTCTGCCACCATGGTCGCAACGCGCTTCGGGTCATCACCCGGCGTTACATGGAGCTTGCTCGGCTTAATCAGATCAAGCCAGTTCTTGTTGACTACGTTCACGGTCTACGTCCTTAGCCGGGAGGTCAATGCGATAAACACAACGAAAACGAGCGCTGGTCCGGAACCAGCGGAACGCTTTTAGACGCGACGGCGCTTGCGCGGACGGCAGCCATTGTGCGGGATCGGCGTCACGTCACGGATCGATGTCACGGTGAAACCTGCCGCCTGCAATGCACGCAAGGCCGATTCACGGCCCGAACCCGGACCCGTCACTTCCACTTCCACGGTGCGCATACCATGCTCGGCAGCCTTCTTGGCCGCATCTTCCGCCGCAACCTGTGCGGCATACGGAGTGGATTTGCGCGACCCCTTGAAGCCCATCGTGCCGGCTGACGACCAGGCAATGGTGTTGCCCTGCGCATCGGTGATGGTGATCATGGTGTTGTTGAATGAGGCATTCACATGTGCAACGCCCGATACGATGTTTTTGCGTTCGCGGCGGCGGACGCGTGTGGCTTCTTTTGCCATTCGGAATGATCCTTCAGACGCGCCCGTATCACCAGGCGCTCGGGATGGGTGCTCAAAAGAGCGTGGATAAGGCCCGGATTGCTCCGGGCCGGCTTAAAATCAGAACGCCGATTACTTCTTCTTGCCGGCGATGGCTTTCGGCTTGCCCTTGCGGGTGCGCGCATTGGTATGGGTGCGCTGGCCACGGACCGGCAGGCCCTTGCGGTGGCGCAAACCGCGATAGCAGCCGAGATCCATGAGACGCTTCACGTTCATGGACACTTCACGGCGCAAGTCACCTTCAACCATATAGTCACGGTCGATCACTTCGCGGACCTGAAGCACTTCGGCATCCGAAAGCTGGTTCACCCGGCGCTCCGCCGGAATACCAACCTTCTCAACGATTTCGCTGGCGAATTTGGCGCCAATGCCATGAATATACTGAAGGGCGATTACAACGCGCTTCTGGGTCGGAATGTTGACGCCAGCAATACGGGCCACGGGTCTTCTCCATGTCGGCCATCATGTCCGGGACACGACAGCGGGTTTATGAATCCATGCGTCCGGTGGAGGCCGGCCCCTGCATGGTTTGAAATATCTGCATTCAAAGCGAAACCAACCCACCCCGGAAAAGAGGTTGATTGGCGATTCCCATGGAAGCAGATGCGGGTGGTTAGAAGGCTCACAACCATCCGTCAAGTGCAAAGCGGGCAAATTCCGCTTTGCAGCGCAGGATTCTCTTGACAAACAGCTTTCCGCCCCGAAACGGCGGTGTTCGGCATCATCGCAGGTTACTCAACGACCCGCACCGCGCCCTTGGCCGCACTGGTCGTCAGTGCCGCATAAGCCTTCAAAGCCGTCGTCACCTTGCGTTTGCGCTTTTCCTCAGGCTTCCACGCCTTGTCGCCTTTCGCTTCCATGGCAGCACGGCGGCTCTGGATTTCTGCTTCCGGCACGGCGAGTTCGATTTTCCGGTTGGGGATATCAATCGCAATCGTATCGCCGGACTGCACGAGGCCGATCAGCCCGCCCTCCGCCGCTTCGGGCGACACATGGCCGATGGACAGGCCCGACGAACCGCCCGAAAAACGGCCATCCGTGACAAGCGCGCAGGCTTTGCCAAGACCCTTCGATTTCAGGTAGCTTGTGGGATACAGCATCTCCTGCATACCCGGCCCGCCGCGCGGCCCCTCATAGCGGATCAGCACGATGTCGCCCGGCTTCACCTTGCCGTTAAGAATGCCATCAACCGCTGAATCCTGACTCTCGAAAATAATAGCCGGACCAGAAAACTTGAGGATCGACTCATCAACACCTGCGGTTTTCACGATGCAGCCATCAACAGCGAGATTGCCGTACAGCACCGCCAATCCGCCATCCCTTGAATGCGCATGCGCCTTGCTGCGGATCACGCCCTTTTCGCGGTCCGTATCAATCGATTCATAGCGCCGCTCCTGGCTGAATGCGGTCTGTGACGGCACGCCGCCCGGCGCAGCCGCATAAAATGTTTTCACCGTGTTGCTGGTGGTGCGCATCACATCCCACTGGCCAAGCGCATCCGACATGGATTTCGCATGCACAGTCGGCAGGCTCGTATCAATCAGCCCCGCCCGGTCGAGTTCGCCCAGAATACCCATGATGCCGCCAGCCCGATGCACGTCTTCCATGTGAACATTGGCAACCGATGGCGCGACCTTGCACAGCACGGGCACCTGGCGCGACAGCCTGTCAATATCGGCCATGGTAAAATTCAATTCAGCTTCATGCGCGGCAGCTAAAAGATGCAGCACGGTGTTGGTCGAGCCGCCCATCGCAATATCCAGCGTCATGGCATTTTCGAACGCCTTGAAATTCGCGATATTGCGCGGCAGCGCCGTCTCGTCATCCTGCTCGTAATAGCGTTTGGCGAGATCGACGATCAGGTGGCCTGCCTCGACGAACAAACGCTTGCGGTCGGCGTGCGTCGCCAGCACCGAGCCGTTTCCCGGCAGCGCAAGGCCAAGCGCCTCGGTCAGGCAGTTCATTGAATTGGCGGTGAACATGCCGGAGCAGGAACCGCATGTGGGACAGGCCGAACGCTCGATCACATCGACCTGAGCATCGGTATATTTGTCATCCGCAGCGGCAACCATCGCATCGACGAGATCGACTTTCTTCGTCACGCCATCGGCAATATATTTACCCGCTTCCATAGGCCCGCCGGACACGAACACCACAGGAATATTCAGCCGCATCGCCGCCATGAGCATGCCGGGCGTAATCTTGTCACAGTTGGAAATGCACACCATCGCATCAGCGCAATGGGCATTGACCATATATTCCACACTGTCCGCGATAATTTCCCGCGACGGCAAACTGTAGAGCATGCCATCATGGCCCATGGCGATACCGTCATCGACAGCGATGGTATTGAATTCCTTCGCCACGCCACCGGCATTTTCAATCTCACGGGCGACGAGCTGGCCGAGATCCTTCAGATGCACGTGGCCCGGCACGAACTGCGTGAAGGAATTCACGACCGCAATGATTGGCTTGCCAAAATCCCCGTCCTTCATGCCCGTGGCGCGCCAGAGGCCGCGTGCGCCGGCCATGTTGCGGCCATGGGTCGTGGTGCGTGAACGATATTTGGGCATGTTTCTCTCGTCGATTTTACGCGATGGCAGTGGCCAATCGCTGCTTTTTCGCGGCAGACACTAGGCCAAATGAAAAACCGCCACAACCGGTGCGGCGGCTTGAAAAACGGATGGGCGGTCTGACACACAGACGGACCGCCGCAGCCCGGTAAAGACTATCCCAGCACCTTCATGATCGCGGCCGTCACCGCATCAATCGGCTGGTTGCCGTCGAGCTTCGTCAGCATGCCCTTTTTCTCGTAAAACGGGCTGACCACGGCCGTGTCGCGGTTGTAGGCAGCCAGACGTGTCTTGAAAACCTCTGGGTCATCATCCTTGCGGATGGGCTGGCCGGCAGCCTTCGCCTCAGCCGCCCGGTTGATGATGCGGTTCACCAGCTTGGTCTGGTCAACATCCAGTTCGATCACCGCATTGAGCTTCACGCTCCTGGCATCAAGCATCGCGGCGAGTGCTTCAGCCTGCGCCACGGTGCGCGGGAAGCCATCGAGAATGAACCCCTTCTGCGCATCCGGCTCATTGATACGGTCAGCAATAATGCCAACCACGATATCATCGGAAACGAGTCCGCCTGATTCCATCACAGCCTTGGCTTGCAGGCCAATCGGCGTGCCAGCCGCCACAGCAGCGCGCAGCATGTCACCTGTAGACAGCTGCGGAATGCCGAATTTCTCGACAATCCGCGTTGCCTGCGTGCCTTTGCCCGCGCCCGGCGGACCCAACAAAATCAGACGCATCCAAACCTCCCGATGCACCCCCGTCAGTGCCGGCGATGCAAAGCCAGCATGGAGGCAGTTTAGCGGCGCTTGCCACCCTTGAGCTTTGCCTTCTTGACGAGGCCTTCATATTGATGGGCCAGCAAATGCCCATGAACCTGACTCACTGTATCCATCGTGACGCTCACGACAATCAGCAGTGACGTGCCACCGAAATAAAACGGCAATTGCCACCAGGAAATCAGCAATTCGGGTATGAGACAGATGAGGGCGATGTAGGCAGCACCAATGGCCGTGACGCGCGTCAGCACATGATCGATATGCTCAGCCGTGCGCTCACCGGGCCGGATGCCCGGTATAAAACCGCCATGCTTCTTGAGATTGTCAGCCGTCTCTGTCGGGTTGAACACGATGGCTGTATAAAAGAACGCAAAAAACACGATCAGCGCCACATACATGATCATGTAGGCCGGACGGCCATGGCCGATATAGGCCGAGATCGTTTGCAGCCAGCCGGGACCACCCTGCGCTGAAAACTGCGCAATCGTGGTCGGCAGCAACAGCAATGACGACGCAAAGATCGGTGGAATCACACCCGCAGTGTTGAGCTTCAATGGCAGAAAAGAGGTTTGGCCGTCATACACCTTGTTGCCGACCTGCCGCTTGGGATAGCTGATCAGCAGCCGCCGTTGCGCCCGCTCCATGTACACAACGAAGGCAATCACGATCACCGACATCACCAGCACAGCCAGAATGATACCCGTGGACAAGGCGCCCTGACGGCCCAGTTCCAGTGTGCCAGCCAGCGCCGACGGCAGCTCTGCAACAATACCGGCGAAAATGATCAGCGAAGAGCCGTTGCCGATGCCACGGCTGGTAATCTGCTCGCCCAGCCACATCAGAAACATCGTGCCGCCTACCAGCGTGATCACTGTCGAGATCAGGAAGAACGGCCCCGGCTCCTGCACCACATTGCCTGAACTCTGCAAACCAACGGCGATGCCATAGGCCTGAAACACAGCCAGAGTCACGGTCAGGTAGCGGGTATACTGATTGAGAACTTTGCGGCCTGCCTCGCCTTCTTTTTTCAAGGCTTCAAGCTGCGGCATAACGCTGGTGAGAAGCTGGATAATGATCGAGGCCGAAATATACGGCATGATGTTCAGCGCGAAGATCGCCAGGCGGCCGACGGCGCCGCCAGAGAACATGTTGAACAGGCCGAGAATGCCCGACTGCGCCTGCTTGAATATATCGGTCAGCGCTTCCGGGTTGATCCCCGGCAGCGGAATGTAGGTGCCAAGCCGATAGACCACCAGCGCTGCCAGCGTAAACCAGATGCGCTTCTTGAGTTCTTCCGCTTTCGCAATCGCGCCAAAGTTGAGATTGGCTGCAAGCTGTTCGGCTGCCGATGCCATGCGTCGCTCCCGCGTAAGCATTGTCTGGCCAGATGACGTCAGGCTGGCCGGAGAAAATGCGTCAAACCAAGTGTCTATCGCTGGGCAGAACACCCGCGCTGAGATTCAAACTCTGAAGAAAGGGCCGTAAGCGATTCTTAACAAAGAGAAAAATACGGCTCTGTTCCAGAAAAAAGCCGGGCGAGCGGTTCAATCCGCCGCCCGGCTCTGTCTCACCAACCCCGATATGGGGCCGAATTCACTCGGCTGCAACCGCAGCCAGCACCTTGAGTGAGCCGCCGGCTTTTTCAATCGCGTCCTTGGCCGACTTCGAGGCACCGAACACTTCAAAGGCCAGCTTCGACTTCAATTCGCCTGCACCCAGAATTTTCACGCCATCGCGTGATTTCTTGCAGATGCCAGCAGCAACCAGCACTTCATTGGTCACCGGCTTGCCCGCATCGAGCTTGCCTGCGTCCACCGCTGCCTGAATGCGATCGAGGTTGACCTCGTTCAGATCCTTGGCAAAGGGGTTCCAGAAGCCACGCTTCGGGAGGCGGCGATGCAACGGCATCTGGCCACCTTCAAAGCCTTTGACGGCGACGCCGCTGCGCGCCTTTTGACCTTTGACACCACGCCCGGCAGTTTTGCCAGAGCCGGAGCCAATGCCACGTCCAACACGAACGCGCTTTTTGGCTGCGCCCGGATTATCACGGAGTTCTGTGAGTTTCATTGTGCCCTCCTCACTGCCCGTCGACGACGCGCACGAGGTGCTGCACCGTCGCAATCATGCCACGCACTTCAGGGGTATCCTGCAGTGTGGAACGGCGGTGCAATTTATTCAGGCCGAGACCGATCAGGGTCGCACGCTGATAGCCGGGACGGCGCAGCGGCGAGCCAATCTGCTCGACAGTGACGGTTTTCGCAGGTGACTTTGCCATGTTTCAGCCCCTTACGCTTCCGCGCTCGCGTCATCACCACCTTCACGGCGGCGCGACTGCAAGGCCGATACCTTCAGGCCACGACGGGCAGCAACCGCGCGCGGGCTGTCCTCGGCCTTCAGCGCATCAAACGTGGCGCGGATGAGGTTGTAAGGATTCGACGAGCCCGTGGATTTCGAAACAACGTCATGAATACCGACGGATTCGAACACGGCACGCATCGGGCCGCCGGCGATGATGCCGGTACCAGCCGGAGCAGCGCGCAGAACAACGCGGCCTGCGCCATGACGGCCAGCCACATCGTGATGCAATGTGCGGCCTTCACGCAGCGGCACGCGGATCAGACCACGCTTCGCTGCTTCAGTCGCCTTGCGGATGGCTTCCGGCACTTCACGCGCCTTGCCATGGCCGAAACCAACGCGGCCCTTCTGATCACCAACAACGACGAGTGCTGCAAAGCCGAAGCGTTTGCCGCCCTTCACCACCTTGGCGACGCGATTGATATGGACCAGCTTGTCGATAAACTCGCTGTCCTTCTCCTCGCGATCCTGTCTGCGGGGTTCTCTAGCCATTCTCTATCCTTTGGGTCACTCAACGCGGCGTGGCAGAGCCACCCGCTCGCTTCCGACTTGTAAACTGTTAGAAGTCCAGACCACCTTCACGCGCGCCTTCGGCAACTGCCTTGACACGGCCGTGATAGCGATACTGGCCACGATCGAAGACCACAGCAGTGACGCCGGCCTTCTTCGCACGCTCGGCAACCAGCTTGCCGATCTGCGTTGCCGCATCGACATTGGCGCCGGTCTTGAGCGAGCTGCGCAGGTCTTTCTCGATCGAGGATGCGGCGGCGATGGTCACGCCCTTCACATCATCGATCACCTGCACATAGATTTGCTTCGAGGACCGGAAAACCGACAGACGCGGGCGTCCATGGTCCGAACCCTTGAGCTGCTTGCGGACGCGGGCCTGACGGCGCGCGGTCACAGTCGCGTTCTTCGTCATTGTCGCGCTCCTTACTTCTTCTTGCCTTCCTTGCGGAAGATGAATTCGTCGGAATACTTCACGCCCTTGCCCTTGTAAGGCTCCGGACCGCGATAGGCGCGGATTTCCGCCGCAACCTGACCGACGCGTTGCTTGTCATTGCCGGAGACGGTGATTTCCGTCGGTTTCGGCGTCACAACAGTGATGCCGTCCGGAATGGAATAATCAACATCATGCGAATAACCGAGCGACAGCTTGAGCACCTTGCCCTGCACCGCCGCACGATAACCGACACCATTGATTTCGAGCTTCTTTTCAAAACCCGTGGCGACACCCTTCGCAAGATTCGCGATCTGGGCGCGGGACATGCCCCAAAGCGCGCGGGACGCCTTGGAATTATCCTTGTTCTTGACGGCAACCTCGTTGCCCTCGACCGACACATCCACCAGCTCCGGGACAGTGAATTTCAGTTCACCCTTGGCGCCCTTCATGATGACGGTCTTGCCATCCAGACGGGCGGTAACGCCCGATGGAACGGCCACTGCTTTTTTGCCGACGCGTGACATGTTTGAATCTCCGTAAGTACGTCTGCCCAGATCAGAAGACCTGGCAGAGCACCTCCCCGCCGACATTCTTTTCACGGGCCTCATGGTCCGCCATCACGCCCCTCGAAGTGGAGAGAATCGTGACGCCAAGACCGTTCGCGACACGCGGCATGGTGTCGATCGAGGCATAGACGCGTCGTCCAGGCTTCGACACACGCGAAATCGCGCGGATGACCGGCTGACCGTCAAAATATTTCAGTTCAATTTCGAAGTTCTGACGGCCATTGCCGAGATCTTCAGTGGTAAAGCCACGGATGTAGCCTTCCGACTGGAGCACTTCGAGCACGTGAGCACGCAGCTTCGAACCAGGGGTGGACACTTTGCTCATGCGCCGCAACTGACCATTGCGGATACGGGTGAGCATATCGCCGAGCGGATCGTTCACAGACATCGCGATCCTCCTTACCAGCTCGATTTGACAAGACCAGGGACAAGTCCCTGATTGCCGAGTTCGCGCAGCGCAATACGGCTGAGCCTCAGCTTACGGTACACAGCGCGCGGCCGGCCCGACACTTCGCAACGGATGCGAATGCGTGTTGGATTGGCATTGCGCGGGATCTGCGCCAGCTTCAGGCGCGCCGTGAAGCGCTCTTCCATCGGCTTGGATTCATCATTCGCGATCGCAAGAAGGCGCACACGCTTCGCAGCATATTGCTTGCTCAGCTTCATCCGCTTCTTGTTTTTTTCGATCGAGCTTTTCTTCGCCATATCGATCTCCTGGTGTCCGCGTTTGAGCGCTCTAGCTCACTGCCGGAACGGGAAGTTGAACAGTTTCAGAAGCGCCTGCGCTTCTGCGTCGGTCTTTGCCGTGGTGCAAACCACAACATCCATACCCCAAGACGCTTCCGCCTTGTCGTAATTGATTTCCGGGAACACGATGTGTTCCTTGATACCCAGGGCATAGTTGCCACGGCCATCAAATGACTTCGGATTGAGACCACGGAAATCTCGCACGCGCGGCAGCGCGATGGTGACGAGACGATCCATGAACTCATACATGCGGGTCTTGCGCAGCGTGACCTTGGCGCCGATCGGCATGCCTTCGCGAACCTTGAAGGTCGCAATGGCCTTGCGGGCTTTCGTCACCACCGGCTTCTGGCCAGCAATCAGCGCCAGATCACCGGCAGCAATGGCCGCCTTCTTGGAGTCTGCGGTCGATTCGCCAACACCCATGTTCAGCACAATCTTCTCAACGGAAGGCACTTCCATCGCATTCTTGTAACCGAACTGCTTGATCATTTCCGGGCGCACAACCTCGTCGTAATGCTGACGCATCCGCGCAGTGTAGCCGGCCACATTGGCGGCAGCTTTACCAGCGGCCGCGCCTGCGACCTCCTGCTTGCCAGCCTTGACCTTCTTGCCCTCGACCGCGCCAGAATCCTTGGCAGCGTTCTTGGTATTCTTTTCTGGAGTCTTAGCCATCGATCAGATCTCCCGAACGCTTGGCGATACGCACCTTGCGGCCATCGTCCAGCATCTTGAAGCCAACGCGCGATGCCTTACCCGTCTTCGGGTCAGCAATCGCAATGTTCGACAAATGAATCGGCGACTCTTTCGAGATAATGCCGCCTTCGGTTGTCTGGGTCTGACGCGTGTGACGCTTTACAACATTCACGCCACGCACGAGTGCGCGCATTTCCGTCGGCATCACCGAGATGACCTCACCCGTCTTGCCGCGGTCACGGCCAGCGAGAATGACGACCTTGTCGCCCTTCTTGATTTTCGCAGCCATCAGAGCACCTCCGGCGCGAGCGAGATGATTTTCATGTGGTTCTTGGCGCGCAGCTCGCGCGGCACGGGCCCGAAAATACGGGTGCCGACCGGTTCTTTCTGGTTGTTGATCAGCACGGCCGCGTTGCGGTCAAAACGGATCACCGAACCATCGGCGCGACGGATGTCCTTGGCTGTGCGCACAACGACCGCCTTCATCACATCGCCCTTCTTCACGCGACCGCGCGGAATGGCTTCCTTGATGGATACGACAATAATGTCGCCGACGGACGCATATTTGCGCTTTGAGCCACCGAGTACCTTGACGCACATCACGCGACGCGCGCCGGAATTGTCGGCGACATCCAGATTGGTTTGCATCTGGATCATAACGAATCCTTTCAGTCGGTTTCCGGACAACCCGGACTACGGCTGGAGTGACAATCGGGGGACGTTAGTCCCTCTGTTTGGATCTTTGCCCGGCCAGGCGGCCCGCAAAAACCAGAGGAGTCGGTCACCCGACTCCATAACGCTGTGGGGCTATACCCGCAGCTTACGCCTTCGGCAACACCACCCAGCTCTTTAATTTTGAGAGCGGACGGGATTCCTCGATGGAGACCTGATCGCCAGTCTTGAAAGCATTGCCTTCATCATGGGCATGATAGTTCTTTGTCTTGCGGACCGTTTTCTTGAACAGCGGGTGCGTGAAGCGGCGTTCCACTTTCACAACAATGGTCTTGTCCTGCTTGTCCGAGACAACGACGCCCTGGAGTATGCGCTTCGGCATCGATGCGCTCCTTAAGCTTTTTTGGCCGACGCGGCGGCCTTCTGATTGGCAATCGTCTTCACGCGCGCGATGTCCCTGCGGACCTCGCGGACGCGATTGGTTTTTTCCAGCTGCCCGGTCGCCTTTTGAAAGCGCAGGTTGAACTGCTCCTTCTTGAGCGCCAGCACTTCATTGTTAAGCTGGTCTTCAGTCATCGTCTTGATATCGGAGACGCGTTTTGAATTTTTCATGGATGCGCCCTCTTATTCAGCAATACGCTGCACGAAGCGCGTCTTGATCGGCAGTTTTGCCGCGCCCAAACGCAGCGCCTCACGGGCGATTTCTTCGGACACGCCGTCGATCTCGAACATGATGCGGCCCGGAGCCACACGAGCGGCCCAGAACTCGGGCGCGCCCTTGCCGGAGCCCATGCGGACTTCGGTCGGCTTCTGGGACACCGGAAGATCCGGGAATATCCGGATCCACACACGCCCCACACGCTTCATTTCGCGGGTGATGGCACGGCGGGCCGCCTCGATCTGGCGGGCCGTGATACGTTCCGGCTCCATCGCCTTCAGGCCAAACTGGCCGAAGTTGAGGTTGGTCCCGGCTTTCGCCATTCCCTTGATGCGGCCTTTGAAGGCACGCCGGAATTTTGTTTTCTTCGGCTGCAACATTGTCGCTAGTCCTTACCCGCGGTCGCGATCACCGGAATCCCGGCGACCACCGCTCGGCCGTGAGTTATCCTCGGCCAGTTTCTTGTCCTGCGCCATCGGGTCATGTTCAAGGATTTCACCCTTGAAGATCCAGACCTTCACGCCGCACGTTCCATAGGTCGTGAAAGCTGTGGCCGTACCGTAATCCACATCACCACGCAGGGTGTGCAGCGGCACGCGGCCTTCACGATACCATTCCAGACGGGCGATTTCCGCGCCACCCAGACGGCCAGAGCAATTGATACGAATGCCTTCCGCACCCAGACGCATCGCCGACTGAACGGCGCGCTTCATGGCACGGCGGAACGCCACGCGGCGTTCGAGCTGCTGGGCGATTGATTCCGCCACCAGCTTGGCATCCAGTTCCGGCTTGCGCACTTCAACGATATTGAGCGCAACCTCCGAGCCGGTCATCTTGGCAACCTGCTTGCGCAGCTTCTCGATGTCCGCGCCCTTCTTGCCGATCACCACACCCGGACGCGCCGAGTAGATCGTGACGCGCGCCTTTTTATGCGGACGCTCGATGATGATCTTCGACACGGCAGCCTGCTTCAGCTGCTTCATCAGATCCGCGCGGATGGCGAAATCTTCGTGCAGCAGCTTCGCATAGTCAGCCTTGCCAGCGTACCAGCGGGAATCCCAGGTACGGTTGATGCCGAGGCGAAAACCTGTCGGATTGACTTTTTGACCCATCGTCTAGCCTCCTCAGGCCGCCTTCTTTTCTTCTTCCACTTCACGCACAATAATCGTGATGTTGGAGAAGAATTTTTCGACACGGCCAGCACGGCCACGAGCGCGGGCATGAAAGCGCTTCATCACAAGCGATTTGCCCACATGCGCCTGGGCGACGACGAGATCGTCCACGTCCAGGTCGTGATTGTTTTCAGCGTTGGCGATCGCGCTTTCCAGGCATTTCCGCACATCGCGCGCAATGCGCTTGCGGGAAAACTCCAGGTCGGCCAGCGCCGCATTCACCTTCTTGCCGCGGATCAGGGCAGCAACCAGATTAAGCTTCTGCGGCGAGACACGCAGATTGCGTGCCACGGCTTTGGCTTCTGTATCGCCGAGAGCGCGGGGAGTGGCTGTCTTGCTCATCTCACCCTCACTTCTTCTTCGATTTCTTGTCCGACGCATGGCCGGGGAATGTGCGGGTCGGCGCGAACTCGCCGAGCTTGTGACCCACCATTTCCTCGCTTACCGCGACGGGAATATGCTTGTTGCCGTTATGAACGCCAAACGTCAGGCCGACAAAATGCGGCAGGATCGTTGAGCGGCGGCTCCAGGTCTTGATCACCTCACTGCGGCCCGACGCACGAACGGCGTCTGCTTTCTTGAGGAGGTATCCGTCAACAAACGGACCTTTCCATGTGGAACGTGTCATCGCCCCTGCCTCACTTCTTCTTACGGCTGTGGCGGCTTGCCACGATGAAGGTATCAGTGCGCTTGTTGGAGCGCGTCTTCTTGCCCTTCGTCGGCTTGCCCCACGGCGTCACGGGATGGCGGCCACCGGAGGTCCGGCCTTCGCCACCACCATGCGGATGGTCGATCGGGTTCATGGAAACGCCGCGATTGTGCGGACGCTTGCCAAGCCAGCGGTTACGACCCGCCTTGCCGAGCGAAATGTTCATGTGATCCGGGTTCGACACCGCACCGACCGTTGCATAGCAGTTGCTGTGCACCAGACGCTGTTCGCCCGAATTCAGGCGGATGATGACGTAGCCCTGATCGCGGCCCACGATCTGCGCATAGTTGCCGGCCGAGCGGGCGAGCGCCCCACCCTTGCCGATCTTCAGCTCGACATTGTGGACAATGGTGCCAACCGGGATTGCGCCCAGAGACATGGCATTGCCCGGCTTAATGTCAGAGCCATCGCCCGAGATAACCGTATCACCGACGGCCAGACGCTGCGGCGCAAGGATGTAGGACAGCGTACCGTCCTCATACTTCACCAGCGCGATGAACGCCGTGCGGTTCGGATCATACTCCAGACGCTCGACAACGGCCGGCATGCCGGCCTTCTCGCGACGCTTGAAATCGACCAGACGATAGGTCTGCTTGTGGCCACCACCGCGGAAACGCACGGTGATACGGCCCAGATTGTTGCGGCCGCCCGACTGGTTTTTACCCTCGGTCAGCATCTTGACCGGCTTGCCCTTGTAGAGCTCGCGGCGGTCAACGAGAACGAGCTGGCGAAGGCTCGGCGTCGTTGGTTTATAAGTTTTCAATGCCATGACGTTTACCTCACAATCCGGTCGTCACGTCGATCTTCTGGCCTTCAGCCAGCGTCACAACGGCTTTTTTGACGTCCGAACGGGTGCCAAGGCGGCCACGAAAGACCTTCGTTTTGCCCTTGGTCACGAGCGTGTTGACGGCAGTCACCTTCACGTCAAACAGCTTTTCCACTGCCGCCTTGATTTGCGGCTTGGTCGCTGTCTTGGAGACGCGGAAGATCACCTTGTTCTGTTCCGACTGGGCTGTCGCCTTTTCGGTAATCACCGGGCTGACAATCACGTCGTAGTGGCGCGGGTCCATGCTCATTTGAAGCGCGCCTCCAGCGCATCGATGGCAGCCTTGGTCAGCACGAGCTTCTCGCGGCGCATGATGTCGTAAACATTGATGCCCTGCACCGGCAACACATCCACATGCGGAATGTTTCGGGCAGCGCGGGTGAAATTCAGATCAAGCTCTGCACCGCCGATGATCAGCACACTGCCGAGGCCGAGCTTGCCGAACGTCGCGATCAACGCCTTCGTCTTCGGCTCATTCACCTTGGCGTCATCCACCACAATGATGGAAGCCGACTTGGCTTTGGACGACAGGGCATGCTTCAGCCCAAGAGCACGCACCTTCTTGGGCAGGTCATGGGCATGAGAGCGCACGACCGGACCGAAGGCGCGGCCACCACCACGGAACTGCGGCGCTGACGCCGCACCGTGACGGGCGCCACCAGTGCCCTTCTGCTTGTAGAGCTTCTTGGTCGTGCGGTTGATGTCCGAACGGCCAAGTGTCTTGTGTGAGCCAACCTGGCGCTTCGCCATCTGCCAACGCACAACGCGATGGAGGATGTCAGTGCGCGGCTCAAGGCCGAAGATCGCGTCGTTGAGTTCAACGGAGCCGGTCTTCTTGCCTTCGAACGTGGTAACGTCGAGTTTCATGATACTTACGCCTCCGCCTTCTCAGCCGGAGCGGCATCACCACCACCAAGCGTAAACTTGCCCGGCATCGGCGCATCCTTCGGCAGGGCGCGCTTGACGGCATCACGCACATGAATCCAGCCACCCTTCACACCCGGCACCGCACCCTCAATGAGGATCAGGCCACGCTGAACATCGGTCTGCACCACGCGCAAATTCTGCGTCGTCACGCGCTCAACACCGAGATGTCCCGGCATCTTCTTGTTTTTGAAAGTCTTGCCCGGGTCCTGGCGGCCACCAGTCGAACCAATGGAACGATGCGAGACAGACACGCCGTGTGTGGCGCGCAAGCCGCGGAAGTTCCAGCGCTTCATACCGCCGGCAAAACCCTTGCCTGTCGTGGTGCCCGACACATCGACGAACTGACCTGGAATGAAATGGTCCGCAGTGATCTGCGCGCCAACCGGGATCATATTCTTGTCGTCGACGCGGAATTCCGCGACCTTCATTTTCGGCTCGACCTTGGCAACGGCAAACGCGCCGCGCTGGGCTTTGGCAACGTTCTTCACCTTGGCCTTGCCAACACCGAGCTGAATGGCGGTGTAGCCATTCTTTTCCATCGTGCGATGACCGACAACCTGACAGTTGTCGAGCCGCAGCACGGTCACAGGCACATGCTCGCCCGCATCTGTAAAGACGCGGGTCATGCCGACCTTCTGTGCAATGACGCCTGAGCGCATGGCTCAAATTCCTTCCGGCGTTCGTTTTGAACGAGGGCTCTTCAAGCGAGAGGAGCCGATTACAGCTTGATTTCGACGTCCACGCCCGCAGCGAGGTCAAGCTTCATGAGAGCGTCAACCGTTTGCGGTGTCGGCTCCACAATATCGAGGACACGCTTGTGCGTGCGAATCTCGAACTGCTCGCGGGATTTCTTGTCGATGTGAGGCGACCGGTTCACGGTGAACCGTTCGATACGCGTCGGCAGAGGGATGGGACCCCGCACCTGCGCGCCCGTCCGCTTGGCCGTAGACACGATCTCCTTCGTCGACGAATCGAGGATGCGGTGATCGAACGCCTTCAGGCGGATGCGGATGTTTTGACCGCTCATGATTTCTCTCCAGAGAGAAAGCGAGTAGCGAGGAGCGAGTGGCGAATGGGCTTCACCATCCGCTGCACGCTATTCGCTAATCCCTCAGATTACTCGATGATCGAAGCGACGACGCCTGCACCAACGGTGCGGCCACCTTCGCGGATAGCAAAGCGGAGCTTTTCTTCCATCGCGATCGGGGTGATCAACTCAACCGTCATCGCAATGTTATCGCCCGGCATCACCATTTCCGTGCCTTCCGGCAGATGAACCACGCCCGTCACGTCTGTCGTGCGGAAGTAGAACTGCGGACGGTAGTTGGTGAAGAACGGGGTATGACGTCCGCCCTCTTCCTTTGTCAGGATGTAGGCTTCGGCCTTGAACTTCTTGTGCGGCTTCACGGAACCCGGCTTGCACAGCACCTGGCCACGCTCAACGTCTTCACGCTTCGTGCCGCGCAACAGCGCGCCAATGTTGTCGCCAGCCTGGCCCTGATCGAGCAGCTTGCGGAACATTTCAACGCCGGTCACCGTGGTCTTCTGCGTATCGCGGATGCC
>JBOFCU010000288.1:0-3667 GCA_051646285.1 Beijerinckiaceae bacterium | reverse complement strand
TGCTGGAGCGTTCCGGCGTGGCGGTTGACCGGGCAAGCCAGAGCATCACCGCGACGCTCGCCACGCCCGATATTGCCGAGGTGCTGGATGTGCAGATCGGCTCTGCCTTGCTGGCGATGACGCGCGTGGTGTTCGATCCGGCCGGGCGCGGCGTCGAATATCTGCAAGCGCTGTACCGGCCTGATCTGCACACCTTCCACATGGACCTGCAGCGCACGGGCGCGGGCAGTGCCCGGCAGTGGGCACCACAGGCCAGCGAACCTGAGACGCGCCGGCGCGCAGCGCGGGGAGGGCGGCGGTCATGATCGACCGGCCGCAATTTTCCTTCTCATCAGTTGCCGCCCCCGCCATCGCGTGCGGATGGATGGCGCAAACGCATGAAGACCCAATCACTCGCAACAGGGAGATGTGCGATGACTGAATTGATACTGAACCGCCGCAATATCGTGAAGACAGCCATGGCTGGCAGCGCAGTGCTGGCCATGCCCGGTATTTTGCGTGCTCAAAATGCAGCCGTGAAAATCGGCATTATCCAACCCGTGACAGGCGCGCTGGCGCAAGACGGGGAATATGGCAAACTTGGCGCGGAAATCGCCATCAATGAAATCAACAAGGCTGGCGGCATTAAATCGCTCGGCGGCGCCATGATTGAAATGGTGTTTGGCGATGCGCGCTCAACGCCGGAAGGCGGGACGGCTGAGGTGGAGCGCATGCACTCCGAAGGTGTCGCGGCGATTGTCGGCGGCTTTGCCTCGCCAATTGCGCTTGCTGCCACGCAGGCGGCCTCGCGTTATGATATTCCGTATATCGTCGATGTTGGCGTGTCTGACCAGATCGTCAAGCGTGGCCTGAAAAACACCTTCCGGTTTGGACCGGGCTTCGGTTCTGTAACAACGGCGGCACTGGATAATCTGCTGAAGCTGAATGATGCCGCTGGCAAGCCTGCCAAAACAGTGGTGATCGTGCATGAAGACGGGCTTTTCGGCTCCGGCATGGCCAAGCTGCTGGGCGCCGAATTGCCAAAGCGCGGGTTTGAAATTCTGGAAACCATTGCGCACCCCACGCCCTCGCGGGATATGTCGAATATTGCGCTGAAAATCCGTTCCCTCAATCCAGACCTCGTGATTCCCTCCAGCTATTATTCCGAATTTGTCCTGCTGGCGCGCACCATGCAGCAGCAGCGTGTCCGGCCCAAAGGCATCTATGCCGTGTTGAATGGGGCCGCGTCGAATTTCCGGTTTGTCAAGGAATTTCCCGATGCAGCCAACCTTGTGATGGATTGCAACCATTGGGCAGATCCACGCAAGCCAAAGACAGCGCAGGTGCGGGCGGAAGCCGAAAAAAATGGCCGATTCTGGCTGTATAACACGCCGCTCAACTATTCCTGTGTGCGGCTCGCAGCCGATGCGATTGAGCGTGCTGCGTCGCGTGACCGCGTCAAGATTATTGAGGCGATGGCGGCATCGACTTTTGCCGATCACATCATGCCCTACGGACCGACAAAATTCGTTGATGGCCAGAATATGGGTGCGCAGGCCGTGAACACGCAGGTGCAGAATGGCGACATCAAGGTGATTTTCCCGAACGAATTCGCCGATGCCAAACCTGTCTTTCCGGCAACCTGAGCAAAGATGCTAAAGCTCGACATTTTTCTGTCAGCCCTCGCCAACGGGCTTCTGGCAGGCGCGGTCTATGCCTTGATCGCGCTTGGCCTGACGCTGATTTATGGCGTGCTTCACATCATCAACTTCGCCCATGGCGCGATGCTGACGGCGGCTATGTTCGCCGTCTACGTCGCGCATGCGGTGTTTGGCATCGATCCGTATCTTTCCATCGTATTTCTGGTGCCGATGTTCTTCGCGCTGGGATATGGCATTCAGCGCTTTATTATTGGCCCCTCGAGCCACGGCGACGATAGCAACATTCTGCTGGTGACGCTTGGCCTTTCCATCATCATCGAAAATCTGCTGCTGGCGGTATTTCGCTCCGACACCCGCTCGATTGATGTGCCTTATGGATTTTCGGTGATCGAGTTTGGACCGCTGTTACTGTCCGCGCCGAAAGTCATTGCCTTTTTCGTGAGTCTGGCTGTTGCAGCACTACTCTGGTTCATGCTGACGCATAGTGATGCGGGCAAGGCCATTCGTGCCGTAGCACGCGAGAAAACCGGCGCGGCCCTTTCCGGCATCCGCGTCGATCATATCTACGCGCTGACATTCGGCATTGGTACCGCCTGCCTTGCGGTGGCGGCAGCGGTTTTAATGCCGACATTTCTGGTCAATCCTCGTGTTGGAAATGCCTTCGTGCTCGTCGCCTTCACCATCGTTGTGCTGGGGGGTATGGGGTCGGTGGCCGGCGCATTGATTGGCGGCCTGCTGATCGGTGTGGTGGAAAGCCTGTCTGGCCTTTATTTTGGTGAAAGCCTTGGCCAGATCGGCATATTCCTGATTTTCATTCTTGTGTTGCTGCTGCGCCCGTCTGGTCTGTTCGGGGCGCGGGCATGAAACCATTCACAGCCATCCTGACTGCTGTTGCCGTGCTGGCCCTGTTGCCGTTTGCCGCAACATCCAATGGTCTGATCAATTTCCTGAGTTTTTTAATGATTATTGCCCTCGCAGCGCAGGGCTGGAATCTGCTTGCCGGTTATGCTGGGCAGTTTTCTTTCGGCCATGCTGCATTTTTTGGCGTGGGTGCCTATGCCATGGCGCTGCTGCAAACGCGCTATGGTATCAATCCATGGCTTGTTTTCCCTGTTGCCATTCTGGCCGGCAGCCTTGTGGGTCTGCTCGCTGGCTATCTGAGCTTCCGCGCCAATTTGCGCGGTTCCTATTTCGCGCTGGTGACATTGGCTTTTGCCGAGGTGCTGCGGATTGTTGCCAATGCTTCCAGCTTTACGGGCGGCGCGGCTGGCGTACTTGTGCCGCTGCGCCTGGAGGCCTCGCATTTCCAATTTGCGGACAAGCGGATTTTTTATTGGGTGGCACTTGCCTGCTTGACTATTGCGATGGTGTTGACTGCAATGATTCAGAACCGGCGCCTTGGCGCCTATCTGACCGCGGTGCGCGAAAATGAGGAGGCGGCGCAGGCGCTCGGTGTCAATGCCCTGCGTGTTAAATTGGCCGCTATCGGATTATCATCGGGCATGACCGCAGCGGCAGGCGCGCTGTATACGCAGAAATTTCTTTATATTGATGCCAATCTTGCGTTCGGCACATGGATTTCCGTCGAAGCATTGCTCGCCCCGATCATTGGCGGGATTGGCACCGTGTTTGGTCCGCTCGCCGGTTCATTTCTCTTGCTGGGTCTTGGTGAGGTGACGAAATCTGTCTTCCAGCATGGCCTGGGCCTGAATGTGCCGGGTATTGATCTTGTGGTTTTTGGCGCGCTGCTGATTGTGTGTGTGGCTTTCGCGCCGCGCGGCGTATTGGGAATCATCAGCACAATAAAAAATCGGAAAGCGGGGGCACAATGACCGCGCCGCTTTTGTCCTGCCGGCAATTAACACGCCGCTTTGGTGGCGTCGTTGCGGTTCAGGATGCAGATATTGATGTTGCCCAAGGTGCTATCGTTGGCCTGATCGGACCGAATGGCGCGGGTAAAACCACGATGTTCACGATGATTTCCGGATTTATTCCACCGGATAAAGGTGCGGTGATTTTCAAGGGCC
>JBOFCU010000271.1:0-10738 GCA_051646285.1 Beijerinckiaceae bacterium | reverse complement strand
TGGGTTGCTCGGGATTTCGCTTGTTCCGCCGCATTGTGTTTCCGCTAGCAATGCCTGGCTACGTCGCCGGTGCCAGCCTTGTGTTCATCAAAGTGTTTGATGATCTGGCAACGCCGCTGCTCCTGAATGTCAAGGATATGCTGGCGCCACAGGCCTATCTCCGGATCACCTCGGTCGGGCTGAGTGATCCGATGGGCTATGTGATTTCTGTTGTACTGATCGCCGCCTCGCTGCTGGCAATGTATCTCTCAACCTTCGCGTTGCGCGGCAAGGATTATGCGACGGTGCAGCGTGGTGGTGGCGGCCTGGCACGGCGGCCGCTGAGAGGGTTTGATATCTGGATGGCCTATGGCTCCATCGCGCTTGTGCTGCTGCTTGTGCTGGCGCCGCATGTCGGGCTGTTCCTGCTGTCGCTGGCGACCGTCTGGTCTTTCGCACCTCTCCCGGATGGTTACACCCTCGCGCATTATGGCAAGGTGTTTGCCGAAAGCGGGCAATATATCACCAACACGCTGCTCTATGCCGGGCTGGCTGGGCTGATCGACGTCATCATTGGTTCGGCCATCGCTTATCTCGTGCTGCGCACGGGCATGAAATCGGGACGCTGGCTGGATTATTGTGCAACCGCTGCTCTTGCGGTGCCAGGCGTCGTGCTCGGCATCGGCTATCTGCGGACGTATTTCGGTGTTACGTTGCCATCGGGAAAGTCGCTGGCCGCGTTCTGGGGCATGGTGGTCATTGCGCTTGCCATTCGCAGGCTGCCCTATGCACTCAGGGCTTGCATGGCGGCCATGCAGCAAATTTCCGCTTCACTCGAAGAGGCCGCGCAGAATTTGGGCGCGACACGGGCCCGTACCATCAGGCGCATCGTGGCACCGCTGATGACGGGCGGAATTGCAGCGGGGTTTGTCACGAGTTTTGCCACGGCGGCGGTGGAATTGTCGGCTACCATGATGCTCGTTCAGTCACAGTCTGATGCGCCGCTGGCCTATGGGCTTTATGTTTTCATGCAATCGCCGGCCGGGCGCGGGCCGGGCGCAGCACTTGGCGTGATCGCTGTGATCATTGTCGGAATTTCCACCTACATCTCAAACCGTATTGTCGAGCACGACATGGCGGGCAAGGCCGGGCGCACTGAATCATGATTCCAACCCTTGAACCTGTCGGAATTGAAATCGAAAATGCTGATCTTTCCTATGGATCAACACATGTTCTGAAAAATGTTTCGCTGTCGATCCGCCCCGGCGAGTTTTTTGCATTTCTCGGGCCATCTGGCTGCGGCAAGACCACATTGCTACGCCTGATTGCCGGTTTCAACATGGCGCAACGTGGCCGCGTCGTGATCGGCGGGCGCGATATATCGCCGTTGCCGCCGTGGGCGCGCGATGTCGGCATGGTCTTTCAGTCCTATGCGCTATGGCCGCATATGAGTGTCGCAAAAAATGTCGCTTTTGGATTGGAGGAACGCCGTTTGCCTCGCGACGAAATTGCGGCACGCGTTGATGCTGCGCTTGATCTCGTCAACCTGAAACATCTCAAGGATCGCAAGCCTTCGCAGCTCTCTGGCGGGCAACAGCAGCGCGTCGCGCTCGCCCGCACGGTTGCGGTTCGCCCGAAGGTGCTGCTTCTGGATGAGCCGCTTTCCAATCTTGATGCCAAGATGCGTGTTGAAGTGCGCCGCGAATTGCGTGCCTTGCAGCAGACGCTCAAACTGACAACAATTTTCGTTACGCACGATCAGGAAGAAGCCAACACTGTTTGCGATCGTATCGCCGTGATGAATGACGGCAGTGTGCAGCAAGTCGGCACCCCGATGGAGCTGTATGACCGGCCTGCGAATTTGTTCGTGGCCAATTTTCTGGGGTCAGCCAATATCCTCGCTGCATCCGACGGGAAGATCATGTTCCGCCCGCAGCATGTGCGCCTCTCCAGCACGGCCGGTCACGATGGCATGGCCTTGGAAGGAACCGTAATGGGACGCGAATTTCTGGGCGGTGTGCTGCGCTATACCATTACAACCACAAAGGGCGAAATCATCGCCGATGAACCCTATGGATTGAGTGCTGTCCTGCGGGAGGTCGGAGAACAGGTCATCGCGACCGTTTCCAGCATACACATGCGCGCATTGCCTGCGGCATAGATTTATCGGGATGATTGGATGCCGAATTCTGACACGCTGAATATGGCGCGGCATGATTCTTTGCCTGCCGCTGCCGCCACCGAAGGACAATTTTGGGCCATATGGGGTAATGCTGACATCTGCCCTGTGTCCATCAAACGCGACCTTCGATTGCGGCAGAGGTTCCATTAAACGGAATACATGACGGTACCAAATCCGCCTCAATCGCGCCGTGGAGGAAGCCATGGGCGACCGAGCCTGGGTGAGACCCGCCGGCGCTCAATATCGTCCGGACCTGACCGGCGGCTACGCATGCTTTGCATGCCATAGCCACAGCGAAATCGATCTGCCATAGTTGCGCAGAGCCTCCGTCAGAGAGGCCGCTATCGCAACCGGGAGTGAACAGGTCCATGCAACGCAGAACGATTATCAAGGGTCTTGGCGCGGTCGCCGCCACGACTATTTTTGCACCTTCCATCCTGCGCGCCCAGGCGGTGCCAACGCTTGTTGGAGCTGTGCAGTTTGGCGATGCGCATCCTTTCACGCAGGGGCTGCTGAAGTTCGAGGAGCGCGTGAAGGCGCTCTACAACAAGCCAATCAATTTCACCCTGCACAAGGATTCTTCGCTCGGCCTTGAGAAACAGTATTTCGAGTATATGGCGCAGGGTAAGAATGTTGACTACGCCATCGTCTCGCCGGCGCACATGTCAACCTTTGCCAAGGCGGCGCCATTCATCGATGCGCCCTTTGTGTTCCGGGATTTCCCGCACATGGAAGCGGTGGTGAACAAGGGGTTGCTGAACCCCATCGCCGATGAGGTCGAGAAAAAGGCCGGCGTGCGATTGATCGGCTATGGCGGCGGCGGTGTGCGCAACCTGTTTGCCAACAAGCCATTGAAGAACGTTGCCGAGATCAAGGGCCTGAAGGTGCGCGTGCAGGGTGCGCCGATCTGGTCGCGGACTTTCTCTGCAATTGGCATGTCGCCAACGGTCATCGCCTACAATGAAGTCTACAACGCGATCCAGAATAACGTCATTTCGGCGGCCGAGAACGAGGCTGCTGGTATCGAGCAGATGAAATTCTTCGAAGTCGCGCCGAACATTCTCATGACGCAGCACGCGGTGTCGATCCGGCCAATCTGCTTCTCGATGAAAACGCTGACGGGCCTGCCCAAGGATTTGCAGGATGCGGTGATTCAGGCCGGCAAGGAAGCGGCCGACTATGAGCGCAAGGTCGAGTCGGGCGGCGACTCCGCCATCCTCGCCAGGCTCGAGGCAGCTGGCCGTCTCAAGCGCATCCCGTTCGAGGACCGCGCCAACATGCAGAAACTCGCTGAGCCCGTCATGCTGGCCTATGCGAAGGAAATTGACGCCACCGGCATTCACACCGCGATCACAGGCGTCTGATTCTGAGCCGGACCCCGGCTGCAACCGCAGCCGGGGTCAGCCCACCTCGTCGGAAGATTCCCCATGGATGCCACTCTGTCTGGCCGGTCGAGCCTGTGGCGGCGCTTGACCGCTGCCTATGCACAAGTCCTGTCGGTACTGGTCGTCGTGTCCGTCGCGATCCTTGTGGTGCCGGTCATGCTGCAGATTGTGTCGCGCTACACCAATCTCATCCCGTCCTACATCTGGACTGAGGAGATGGCGCGTTTTCTGTTCATCTGGACAGTGATGATCGGTGCGATGCTCGGTGTGCGTGACTCGGCGCATTTCGATGTCGACCTGCTGCCGCGACTGGGTGCGCGGGGCGATGCCTTCATGCGTATCATCGCGAAGCTTGGCGTGCTCGCCATCGCCATCGTCTTTGTGACCGGCGGAATCGAATTCACCAAATTTGCCTGGAACCGCACGTCAGAGCTGGCTGACCTGCCGCTCTGGCTCATCCATATGGCCTGGCCGATTGCGGGGTTCAGCTGGATCGCCTTTCTCGGCGAACAGTTCCTTGATGATCTGCGCATTCTGTTCGGAAAGTCTCACACCCCATGACTGGCAGCGTTCTCTCATCAGGCCAGGCGGCTGCACTCCTGTTCGGCTGCTTCTTTCTTGGCCTGCTCCTGCGCATTCCGGTCGCGTTCGCGCTCGGGCTTGCCTGCCTGCCAATCCTCATCATCGAGCCCCGGCTTGATACAATGACGCTGATGAGCGAGACGTTCAACGCGTTCAATTCGTTCATCCTGCTGGCCGTGCCGTTCTTTCTGCTGACGGCCAACCTGATGAATGTCGGTGGCGTGACTGACCGGTTGATGAGCCTGTCGCGGGCTCTTGTCGGGCACTTTCCGGGCGGTTTGGCGCAGATCAACGTAGTACTCTCGTTCTTCTTTGCGGGCATTTCCGGTTCGTCAACGGCGGATGCAGCCAGCCAATCGAAGATATTCATCGAGGCGCAGCGCAAAGAGGGGTATGATGATAGCTTCTCGGTGGCGATCACGGCCGTCTCCGCCGTGCTGGCGGTCATCATTCCCCCGTCGATCCTGATGATCGTCTGGGGTGGCATTCTCACCACCTCCATCGGCGCGCTGTTTCTGGCAGGCGTCATCCCCGGCTTGCTGATCGGTGTCGCGCAGATGGCGACCGTGCATGTCTATGCTGTCAAGCGCGGCTACCCGACCTATCCACGATCGACTCTGGCGCAGGTCTTCAAGGCCTTCAGGTTCTCAATTCTGGCACTGCTGACCCCCGGCATCATCATTGGTGGCAAGGTTTTCGGCTGGTTCACGGCAACCGAGTCTGCGGCCATTGCCGTGGCCTATGCCGCCTTTCTATCGCTCATCGTCTATCGCGAGATGGATATGAAAGGCCTCTATGCGGCTTTGCTGGACACCGGCAAACTCGCTGGCGTGACGCTGTTCTGCGTGGGCACGGCCTCAGCTTTCGGCTGGCTGATGGCTTATTACAAGATGCCGCAGGCGATCCTGACCGGCGTCTCGGCCTGGGGCATGGGCTTCTTCGAGACCGGCTTCTTCATCGCCGGTGTGTTTCTTCTGGTCGGATGTTTTCTGGATGCTATCCCGGCGATCATCATCGTCGGGCCAATCCTGGCACCGCTTGCCAAGGCGGTGATGATGGACCCGGTCCATTTCGCCATGATCGGTATTGTCAGTCTCGCCTTCGGGCTGGTGACGCCGCCCTATGGCCTGTGCCTGATGATTGCCTGTTCGGTGGCTGGTATCAATATGCGTTCGGCCATCAAGGATACCATGATCATGCTCATTCCGATGTTTGTCGTGCTGGCCCTGATCATCATGTGGCCAAAGGTATCGCTGTTCCTTCCAAGTTTCATTTCGCCGGAGTTCCTGAATTGAACCAATTTGCCAACAAGGTTGTCCTCGTCACCGGCGGCGCATCAGGCATCGGGGCAGCCGCGACGCGCGCCTTCGCCCGCGAGGGCGCAAAAGTCGCCTTCACCTGGATCACCAGTGAGGCGGATGCCGGGGCGATTGAAGCGGAGATCAGCGCTGCAGGCGGCACAGCCCGCGCGATCAAGGCTGATCTGACGAGCAAGGCAGAGGTTGACCGTGCCTTCGCGTACGTCGCCGAAAGGCTTGGGCCGCTTGACGTGCTGTTCGCCAATGCCGGCGGTATCCTTGATCGCAAGCCTGCGACCGAGACGCCGGTCGAGCTGTGGACCGAATGCTTCGATGTCAATGTCACTTCAACCTTCCTGAGCTGCCAGGCTGCCCTGAAGGTGATGGTCCCCCGCAAGTCCGGTGCCATTGTCACCATGACGTCTCTGGCAGCCTTCAACGGTGGCGGGCCGGGCGCCTCACACTATGCTGCCAGCAAGGGCGCGGTCGTGACCTACACGCGCGGTCTCGCCAAGGAATATGGTCCCCAGGGCATCCGCGTTAACGGGGTCGCGCCCGGGTTGATTGCGACCCGCTTTCATGATCGCTTCAATACACAGGAAGGCCGCAAGGGTGCTGTCGACCAGACCCCGCTGCGCCGTGAGGGCACGTCGGAGGATGTGGCTGACGGTGTACTGTTCCTCGCCTCAGACAGGGCATCGTTCATCACCGGAGAAATCCTTCAGATCAACGGCGGCCTTGGTATTTTTTGAAGCCTGGGCCGGCGACAAGCTGTTGCATCACGCAAGCTGCGGCACTTCCCGGGAATGGCTGCCTTATATCACACACCTCCATCTTGAGGGCGCCTGGCCGCGAATTTTCAAAATGTCGTCGACCATGGAAGCGGCGGATGCTGCCTTGCATCCGGCCATGTTCGACCAGGCGCGGGATTACAAGATTGACTGCGAGAAGGAATTCGAACGGTGGAATCAATTCGGTATTATTCCGGTTCCACATCCGACGCCGAAAATGCCACCGAGCAGAACCTCATTGCCATTATCGACAAAGCCTTCACGGGCTGGGTGCCACGTGAAACCGTCAGCCCAGACAATGCCGACGTCACATTGATTCAATGCCAGACGAATCCGCAAAGAACAGACGCACGCCGTGCCAATTGACAACCTTGCATGGGTTCGGTCGCCGTTGCGATGGCTGATTTCTTCCTCCAGTTCGAGCCGCCGATATGCTCTGTTTTTTAAAGCTCAGTGCCCAACTTTGCTCAATACGTCCGAGCGCAGGAAGCGCTCAATAAAAAGCATAAACAAGACGGACGGTACAAGGAGGATCAGCGCGGTGATTGATGCAATCTGATAATTGCCGCCCATGGAGGCATTATACAGCAGCAAGGGCAGGGTTGATACCTGTGGCACACCAACAAAAAATGTGCCGGTAAATTCGTCAAGCGATTCAAGAAAAACAAAAATGGCCGAGGCGATAATGCCCGGCGTGGCCAGCGGCAGTGTCACGGTAAAGAAGGTGCGTAACGGCCCGGCACCCATGTTGCGCGCGGCCAGTTCAAGATCTCGGTCCACCGCCGCGAAGGCTGCCGCCGCGATCCAGACAGAATAAACAAGCCCGTGTGCCGCATGGACCAGCACAACACCGCCGATCGTGCCGGTCAGGCCCAGCGTATAGAAGATACGCGCAACATTGATATAAATTGCCACCGAAGGAAATGCTTGCGGGAGCAGAAAAATAATCAGGATGAGGGCACGGAAAGGCAGCTTCAGCCGTGCCAGCGCGTAGCCGGCAGGAATGGAAAGTGCGAGCGAGACGGCCACAGTGAGAAGCGCAATCCAGATGCTGGTGGCGAGTGCGGTCATCGCATCACCTGTCGGACGGAATACAACCTCCCAGTAGCGGATGCCATAAGTGACGGGTAGCTTGAACGGCGTGTACCAGCGTTCGGCGACGGACCAGAGCAGTAGGTTTGTCAAAGGTCCAAAAATGGCAAATGCAAACAGGCCAAGACAAAAGATCTTCAGTGCGGTTGCGGGAAAGGTGCGAACGCTCATGGCGCCGCTTCCCGCTGCTGTCTGAGATTGTGCCGCAGATAAATCCACGCAGCGGCAGCGGTGATTGCATAAGAAATCACACCCAGTGCATTGGCTGTGGGATAATCACCGTAAGCATTGATGCGAAAGGCCATGTCGACGGTCAGCATGGTGGGCTGTGAGCCCGCCACCATCATCGGGACTGAAAGGACTGACAGCATGGTGACAAAAGACAGAACAAGCGCAACGAGCAATGTTTGGCTCACCTGCGGCAGAACGATTTCGAAAAGGCTGCGGAGCCGTGAGGCGCCAAGGTTGCGTGCGGCTTCAATGGTCGAGCGGTCAATGGAGGCCATCGCGCCGGCCAGCATCAAAATAACGAAGGGGGCCTGTTTCCAGACAAAAGTGATGACGATGCCGCGCCAGTCGAGAAAGCTGACGGTCTGAGAGGGATCAAGAATGCCGAGTGTGACAAACGTATTGTTCATCAGCCCGTTCTTGGCGAGAAATGTGCGCATGCACTGGCCAGCGACGATGAATGGGATGAAAAGCGGCCAGCGGTAAAGCTGCTTCAGGATGGCGACGAGCCAGCCCGTTTCGCTGAGAGTCAGAATGCCTGATATCGCGATAGCGACGGCCGCGATCAGCACGGTTGAAAGACACACAATAACGAGCGTGAACAGGATATCCGTTGAATAAAGTGCAAAGGCTTTCTGGAAATGCACCAGTGAGAGCGCCCCCTTGTCAGTGAACGCGGCGGCGAGAGAATAACCGAGCGGCCACAGAAAAAGCGCAGCCACCAGCAACAGTGCCGGAGCAACGAGAAGGATAGCAAGGGCTGAAGGGCGCTTCATGACTCAATGCGGATCATCCGCCGGGCCAGATTAAAGCCAGCCCGGCAGATTTTCTTTTCAGTTGGCGACCTTTTTCTCGTAGGATTCAAGGATGTCATTGAAGTAGGGCGCAATCGGGAACGCGCGGGCATTCTTTGCCAGATCGTCCGGGGTCAGGTCGGTAAACAGCTTTTTCCAAGTGGCCGCATCAAGCTTGCCTTCAAGATGCTTGGCGTCAATGCCGGGATACCAGTTGAATTTCTTGACGATGCCGTCGGCTTGCACCTGCGGTGACGTTGCCATGGCGATAAATTTCGCAGCCAGATCAGTTTGCGCTGCCTTTGCCGGTACGGCGTAATACATTGGCTGGCCTGGCATGCCCGGCGACAGCAGTTTCAGCTTCATGTTTGGAGGCAGCTTGCCGTCATTCATCCAGGTATAGAACATATCAACCCATACCGGCCCCATGGCGATTTCACCTCGGTTCAGCATGTCGAGTGTGCCTGCATTGCCGGGCGTAATCACCGCATTGCTATTAAAGGCCTTGAGTTCACCGAGGGCTGCATCCCAATTCGCTTTGGTGGCAGCGTCATAGGGGCCTTTCATCAGCTTTTCAGCATCGCCGCCAAAGGCATACACCCAGCCCGTGGCAAAGGCGACGCCGGACATGCCGCCCTTGATGCCATTATAGCCGAATTTTTTCGGGTTTGCTTTCACCCAGTCGCGCAATTCCGCATAAGTGGCTGGCGGCGTTTTCACCATATCGGCATTGTAGGCAATTGCTGTCTGCGACTGGAACATCGGCATCACAAAGCCATCAACATTGGTGCCGAGCGCATTTGCGGCAGACGCAGAGGTGACCATGTTGCTGGTTGCAATTTTATCGCGATATTTGGCGAGAAGCCCTTCCGCCACCATCTGGCCGGACATTTTCTGGTGGGCGACAATTACATCAAAATCCCATTTTTCAGTGTTGGCGGCTTTCTGGGCTGAGAGCTTCTCGTAGATTTTCTGTGAGCCGGAATCGCCAGGGCCTGTGCCGACAGCCACGACCTTCACACCGGGATTGGCTTTCTCGAACATGGGGCCGAGAAAATCCTTGATGTAGTCAACCATATTCTGATCGCCGGCGGTGGCGACATTCAGTGTTGTCTGCGCCCATGCGGGCGAAAGGCTGGCAAAGCCCATGGCGCATGCCGCTGCGATGGAAAGTTTTCTCATCATGTTCTGGATCTCCTTGTCCATGAAAGTACGCAGGCATCAAGCATTGCCGGCGGGGAAGACGTGCATCTCCTCCGCCGGTATCACGAGGTTCACCAACTCGCCGGGGGTGGCCCGGCGCGCGTCGTCAACGAAAAAACGGCCGGCAGGCGTATCAACCTCGTAACGGTATATGCCGCCGGGATAACTCGCCTGTGTGATGGTGCCATGAAGGTGCAGGCCTTCAATGGTATTGGCGCTGCCAATGCGTACGGCATGCGAGCGGAAATGCACGGCGCACGCCCCTGCGATGTCACGGGCGGGCGCAAGCGTGGCTTCAATCCCGTCAGCGATGCGGATCAGCGTCTGATCGCCGCTGCGCACGGCCGTTCCGGCGATGACATTATCCGCGCCCAGAAAGGATGCGACGAACGCCGAGTTGGGCGCGCGATACACATGCTCGGGCGCGCCTTTCTGAACGATGTTGCCCGCATCCAGGATCACAATTTCGTCGGCCATCGTCATGGCCTCTTCCTGATCATGCGTCACATGGATGGCCGTCAGGCCCAGCCGTTGATGCAGGCTTTTCAATTCATGGCGCATGGCCAGCCGGATCTTGGCATCCAGATTGGAGAGCGGCTCATCGAGCAGCAACACTGGCGGATCGACAGCCAGCGCACGTCCCAGTGCAACGCGCTGGCGCTGGCCGCCAGACAGTGCGGTTATCTTCCGCTCTCCATAGCCACCCAGGCGCAAGAGATCGAGCACAGTGGATATTTTTCTGTCGCGGTCAGCCCGGTTCATGCCCCGCAACTTCAACCCATAGCCGATATTGTCGGCCACCGTCATGTGAGGCCAGAGCGCGTAAGACTGAAACACCATCGCCATGCCGCGCTTTTCCGGGGGCAGGGCGACAATATTTTTTCCATCCAGCGTAATGCTGCCCTTGTCAGGCGTCACAAACCCGGAAATGGCGCGCAGAAGTGTCGTCTTTCCACATCCCGAAGAGCCAATCAGTGCTGTGAAATGGCCTGCATGAATGGTGATATCGATGCCTTTGAGCACTCGCGTGCGGCCATAAGAAACCTCGAGCGCAGAAACACCGACCGCCGCGCCACGACTGGACATATTCATTCCTCCCGGATGGGTGCCAGTCTCTTTGGACGGTTCTGCGACGATATAATGACAGTTTTGTCCATTGTTCAATCAGATTCATGAGATGGCGAAATAGCCTGCGTTGCTGCCA
>JBOFCU010000264.1:0-3003 GCA_051646285.1 Beijerinckiaceae bacterium | reverse complement strand
ATGCGCGAAAATGCCGCCGCGGGCTTCCGCCGGTTCCAGCAGGCCCAGTTCCACCTGCTCAGGCTTCAACACCGTGCCATAAAACAACAGTGCGCTGAACCAGATCAACTGGTTGAGAGCGAGAACAGCCAGAACGATGCGCCGGAATTTTTTCGCGGCTGTCATGGTGATCAGCGCAGCGAGCAGCACCACCAGCGGCCAGTGATCAATCGAGCCAAAAGGCGCGACGGGCCGGCCGAGCGCCTGAAACACCAGATCCGGCCCAAAGAAAGCCAGCAGCGTCAGGCCAAAGGCCGGCAGGGCTGGCGCGATAAAGCGCCACCAGTCACGGACAGGTGGCATATCGGTGAAAAAACGGCGCAGAGGGGCGGGGATGAGCGTCAGGATCGGCATGGCCAGCGCCCTACCCCATGGCGTTGCTGACCGCCAGCGCTTTTCCGCATCTCCACTTCATGCAAAACAACGCCATGAAACTGAGTGATGAAGAACTTGAGCGCTATGCGCGCCATATTGTGCTGCGGGATGTGGGTGGCCCCGGCCAATTGAAGCTGAAGGCAGCGCGCGTGCTGGTGATTGGTGCCGGCGGGCTTGGCTCGCCGCTGCTAACCTACCTCGCCGCTGCCGGCATCGGCACGCTGGGTGTTGTCGACGACGACACGGTGAGCCTCTCCAACCTGCAACGGCAGATCATTCACACCACCGGCGATGTCGGGCGCTTCAAGACTGACAGCGCGCGTGATGCCATCAGCCTGATCAATCCACATGTGACGTTCGTGCCGCACAGCTTTCGGCTGTCAGCAAACAATGCCCGCGACCTGGTGCGCGGCTATGACGTGATTGCCGATGGATCGGACAATTTCGACACCCGCTATGCCCTGTCCGATGCCTGCTTTTTTGAAAAAAGGCCGCTGGTCACGGCGACGCTCGGCCAATTCGACGGCACACTGACGACGCTGCGCCCGTTTGAAACCGGGGCCGATGGCTTGCCAAACCCGACATGGCGCTGCCTGTTTCCTGACAAGCCCGCCGCCGGCACCATCCCCACCTGTGCCGAGGCGGGCATTCTTGGTGCTGTTGCGGGGATGCTCGGCACCATGATGGCGCTGGAGGTGATCCGCCAAATTCTCGGCGGGTTTGATCCGGCAGATCGCGGGCTGGTCGGGAAATTGCTGATGGTCGATGCCCGTGCCATGCGGTTTGAAACGCTCACCTATGGCTGGGACCCGGCCAATCCGCTCAATGGAAAGACGTCCTGAAGCCCCCTGAAAACTCGAAAAAGGTCTTAGCGGATATCTTTGGCGACTGTCTTAGGCGGACCAGAAACCTCACGCATACCGTATCCGCATCTTCCAAAAAATATCTGCCCTTCTTGGGCGGACATGGACTGCTTCTGGTATTTTACTGCCGCTTGGCCTGACCCGTCGTGGGCGCGATATCGAATGAGGCGGACAGACGGCCATTGGCCTTGCGCTGGATAAAGGCGCTGGCCGGCTGGCGTGAGGGGCCTGCGCGCCGGCTCATGCGCCCGCCGCGCCCGGCATAGGCCGGCACAGACTTTTCCGGATCACCGCCGACAGCAGACCGTTTGGCCCGCACGCCACGCATGGGCCCGCTGGCGGCCAGACATTTGTTATAGGCGTCCGCATTCTCGATTTTTTCACAGGCATCGGCAGCCGCATATGCGGGTGCAGCCCCGGCAAACAGCAGCGCACCCGTGATGCAGACCGCTGCACCAGCCTGTGTCAGAAAATCGTTGAGCAAACGCATGGGATGACACTTAAACTCCAGTTGTGGCGAAATTAAAATCGCCGTGCCTGGCCAAGCCTGCCATCAGGCTCTTAAGGTTGCGTTGTAACGCTTGCTGATCTCCGCCACGATTTTGGCGGTAACGGCTTCAATATCCGTATCCGTCAGGGTTTTCTCGCGCGGCTGCAAGGTGACTTCCAGTGCGACGGATTTTTTGCCCTCGCCGACGCCCGTGCCTTCGTAAATATCAAACAGCTGCACATCGGTGATGAGCGCGCGGTCAGCCGCCGCAGCGGTTTTCAGCAGGTCGCCCGCCGCCACTTCCCGCCCGACAACGAAAGCGAAATCGCGCGTGACCGGCTGGAATTCACTCAAGGCAAGCTTTGGCTTCACCTTCGTCGGTTTGGCCTTGGGCGGGGGCAAAAGATCAAGCAGAATTTCAAAGGCGACCACAGGCCCCTTGACATCCAGCGCCGCCAGCGTGCGCGGATGCAATTCACCAAATGCGCCCACCATCATCTTGGGACCAAACCGCAATGTCGCGGCGCGGCCGGGATGAAAATAATCCGGCCCGCCCTGCACCACCTGCAAGCCGCCCGTAGCAATGCCAAGGGCTGCCAGCAGCGCCATCACATCCGCTTTGGCATCAAATATATCGACGGGGCTGGCGGCACCCGACCAATGGCGGCCAGCGCCTGTAACGCGCGCCAAACCCCGGCGCACAGCGCACGCGCTCATAAATTGCTGATCCGGCGTATCATCCCGGAAAATCTGCCCGACCTCGAACAAGGCGACATCGCCAAATCCGCGATCGGCGTTGCGCTGTGCGGCCTTCAACAAACCCGGCAGCAGGGATGGCCGCATATCGGACAAATCGGATGCAATCGGATTGGCCAGCTTCAAACGCTGCGCGGCCTCACCTGCCGCGCCAAATAATGCCGCGTCATCCGCGCCAATAAAACTCCACGTCACGGCTTCGACCAGACCGCGCGTGGCCAGCGTGCGCTTGGCGAGGCGCGTGCGCTTTTGCAGCAGCGTCAGCACGGGTGTGGCCACCATCTGCTCAAGGCGCGGCAGCGGAATAGACTCAACCCGATCCAGCCCGGCAATGCGGGTGATTTCCTCAACGAGATCAGCCTTGCCTTCAATATCCGCGCGCCACGTTGGCGGCGCGACCTTCACCCGGTCGCCTGCGCCGGAGACATGAAAGCCGAGTTGCTCAAGAATAAACTTGGCTTCCGGACGCGGCACATCCAG
>JBOFCU010000207.1:0-8998 GCA_051646285.1 Beijerinckiaceae bacterium | reverse complement strand
GAAATTGAGGCTTATGCCCGTGAATTCGGCCTCGATCAGCCGGTCATCTTGCAATACTGGACCTATCTCAAGGGACTGTTGAGCGGTGACTGGGGCGTATCCATCTTTACACGCCGTCCGGTGCTGGAGGATTTGCGGGCCTATTTGCCGGCCACGCTGGAATTGGTGTTTGCCGCGATGCTGATTGCCGTCACGGTTGGTATTCCCGCCGGATTGTTTGCGGGCGCATACCGCAATCGCTGGCCTGACTATCTCACGCGCGTGGTATCCCTCGGCGCGATTTCCCTTCCGCGATTTTTTCTCGGCCTGCTTCTCCAGCTTGGTTTTGCCATGTGGCTCGGCTGGTTGCCTCTGGCCGGCCGGTTTCCGCTGACGGAAGCGCCGCCGCCAGCAATAACAGGTTTTTTGACAATTGATTCATTGCTGGCTGGCGACATGGCGGCATTCTGGCTTGCCATCACACATCTGGCCCTGCCGGCTATTGCCATGAGCCTCTCACCGCTCGCAACCATCACGCGGATGATGCGGGCATCCACGCTGGAAATATTCCAGCAAGATTATGTTTTAACAGCCCGAGCACTGGGCCTGTCACGGACGATTATTTTATTCAAATATGTCGCACGCAATGCTGTCTCCGCGACATTGACTGTGATCGGTCTTTATTTTGGCTGGCTGCTGGGTGGCACAGTGCTGGTCGAGACTGTGTTTGATTGGCCGGGCATCGGCCTTTATGCGACGAAATCCATCGTCACGCAGGATTTCATGCCTGTCATTGGCGTAACGCTCGCCATTGCGCTGTTGTTTATGCTTGCCAATCTTGTCGTGGATTGCCTGTATGGTGTGATCAATCCAAAAGTGCGCGGCACATGAGCATGGATGCGCAAGCAGGACAGGTTCCGGCACGCAGCGAGGCATGGCGCCGTTCGCTGTATCGCTTCCGGCAAAGCAGCCTGTCAGTGGCCGGTTTGGCGATGGTCGCCATTCTGCTTTTTATTGCTGTTTTTGGAGAATGGCTTGCACCCTATCCCGCGCATGTCGCCGGTGGCGTCAATACGGCTGCGCGCTTTATCGCACCCTCTGCACAATACTGGTTTGGCACGAATGAATTGGGGCAGGATGTATTTTCACTCGTGCTGGCCGGTGCGCGCATTTCCTTGCTGGCGGGTCTGGCTGTTGTTGTTCTTGGTGCCGTGGTGGGCACATGCGTCGGCGCCTTGGCGGGTTATTTCGGTGGCTGGATCGATGAAATTCTCATGCGTCTGACTGATCTCAAGCTCACAATCCCCGGGCTTGTGCTCGCCATGGCTGTGGCAGCAGCTCTCAGCCCCGGCATCATGAACATGATCATTGCCATCGCCCTGTCATGGTGGCCGGGCTATGCGCGGCTTGTGCGTGGTGAAGTCATGGCCAAGAAGGAGGAATCCTTTGTTATTGCCGCACGGGCAATTGGCGCTTCCACGCCGCGTATTCTCATCAAACATATTTTACCCAATATCCTGACCCCGGTGATCGTGAAAATGTCGCTGGATATGGGCTTTGCTATTCTGACGGTGGCCTCGTTGGGTTTCATTGGCATTGGAGTGAAACCGCCAACACCGGAATGGGGGTCGCTGCTTTCAGTCGCCCGCAATTATATGCCGGATTATTGGTGGACCGCCATCTTCCCGGGCCTCGCCATTTTTGTCGCCGTGTTCGGGTTCAATGTATTGGGCGACGGGCTGCGCGATGTCTTCGACCCGCGCTCACGGCGCTGATGCCATGACGGTCCTCGCCATTTCTGATCTGCATCTTATGATGACGAGTTATGATGGTGAAGCCCATGTGCTGAATGGAGTCGATCTTACGGTCAACAAGGGTGAGATATGGGGGCTTGTTGGCGAGACGGGCTGCGGCAAAACGCTGACAGGCCTGTCGATTTCGCGCCTGCTCGCGCAGCCACCAGCCCGTTATCACAGCGGCTCAATTCGTTTTGATGGCATTGACATTCTGCAGCAGGACGAGGCGGCGATGCGCCAGTTGCGGGGCCGCCGCATTGGCATGATTTTTCAGGATCCCACCACCAATTTGAATCCATCGTTCCGTGTCGTTGATCAGTTGATGGATGTTGCGATGCATGCCGGCCGCATCAGTCCGCATATTCTGGGTGTGACGGCCGCTGCGTCGCGCTCAGTGCGGCGCAAGGCAGCCCGCCAGCTTGCTATTTCCATGCTGGAAAAGGTTGGAATTGCCAATGCAGCACAACGTGCTGATGATTATCCCCATCAGTTCTCGGGCGGCATGCGCCAGCGTGTGCTGATTGCCATGGCTCTGATCGGGCAGCCCGATCTTTTAATTGCAGATGAGCCGACAACGGCGCTGGATGTTTCGGTGCAGGCGCAGATATTGCAGTTACTCAAGGCCCTGGTCACAGAAAATCAGACCGCAGTCCTGCTGATTACTCATAATCTTGGTGTTGTTGCTGATACATGCAGCCATGTTGCGGTGATGTACGCCGGTAATATTGTGGAAAGTGGCACACGTGACAGCGTTTTCCGTCAGCGGCAGCACCCCTACACGCGCGCATTGCTGGCCTCGATTCCGCACATTCATGCCAGGCGCGGTGCCTTGCATGGTATTGCCGGCACTGTACCGAGCCTTTTGAATCCGCCGCCGGGATGCCGCTTCGCGCCGCGTTGTCCACGCGCCGATCAGCGCTGTGTTTCAGCGTTTCCGCCAGCGCTGGGCGGACTGGATCACGCAGTCAGTTGCTATTATCCGCACCGGGATCATGGCTGATGCTTGATCTTCAGCATGTCAGTAAAATATATCGCGGCGGCAATGGCTGGCTGTCATCAGCCAGTCATGTTCAGGCGCTTGATGATGTTTCGTTCGCGATCAATGAGGGTGAAAGTTATGGCCTTGTTGGAGAATCTGGCTCGGGTAAAACGACGCTGACACGCTGTGTTCTGCAACTGGAACCGGTGTCGGGAGGGCGCATTCTCTATCGCGGGCAGGATATAACTGTGTTGCCGCCCAGTGCGTTGCGGGCGTGGCGCGCAAAAGTGCAGATCGTGTTTCAGGATCCCTATGCCTCGCTCAATCCACGCATGACCATTTTTGACACCGTGAGTGAACCGATGTGGATTCACCGCGCCCAGCTGGGCATGAACAAGGTTTCGATGCGCGACCGTGCAGCCGAAATTCTGCACCTTGTTGGCCTTGGCGCCCATCTCTTCAACCGCTACCCGCACGAATTTTCCGGCGGGCAGCGTCAACGGATTTGCATCGCACGGGCGCTGGCAACCAGCCCGGACGTCCTGATTCTGGATGAGCCGACGTCAGCCCTTGATGTTTCCGTTCAGGCGCAAATACTGAATTTGCTTGATGATCTGCAAAAGCAGCTGAAAATGACCTATCTGTTCATCAGCCACGACCTCGGCGTCATTCGCCATGTCTGTGATCATGTCGGCCTGCTCTATCAGGGCAAGTTGGTTGAGCAGCAGCCAGCCGATCAGTTTTTTTCCAGCCCCCGTACAGACTATGGCCGGACATTGCTGTCATTCATGCCAGGTGCGGCAGGACTGGACAGATGGTGATCCCATTCGTGATGCCGGGGCTTGCCATGACGCAGCAATTGATGAAAATTGTGCCGGCTAATAAGAATAAGAATTGACCGTGGGGATGTATGGTAGCGCCAGCCGCAATTCAGCTTGATCATGTCGCCAAGCGCTTTGGTGATGCCACGGTTGTGAATGACATATCGTTTAGCGTCAGCGAGGGCAGTTTTCTGGCGCTGCTAGGGCCCTCCGGTTGCGGAAAATCAACCACATTGCGGATGATTGCTGGCCTTGAGCCCGTGAGTGCGGGGCGCATTTCCATCGCTGGCCGCGATGTGACAGATGAGCCGCCGGCCAGACGGGGCCTTTCCATGGTCTTCCAGAACTACGCCCTTTTTCCCCATCTTGATGTGCGCGAAAATATTATTTTTGGTCTGCGCGTCCGCAAGGAAACGAAGGCTGAAATTGATCGCCGTTTATCGATGGCGTGTGACCTCCTTGGGCTCGGCCCCTATCTTGATCGCAAGCCATCGCAACTCTCCGGCGGCCAGCAGCAGCGTGTGGCTCTGGGTCGCGCCATTGTGGCTGAGGCGCCTGTGTGCTTGATGGATGAGCCGTTATCCAATCTCGATGCCAAACTGCGCGCGGAAATGCGCCGCGAAATTCGGAGTTTGCAGCAACGGTTGGGGATGACGATGATATATGTCACCCATGACCAGATTGAAGCCATGACGATGGCCGATCGCATTATTTTGATGAATGCCGGACGCATTGAACATGATGGCACCCCGGAAGAGCTTTATGCCACACCCCGCACCATGTTCTCGGCCCGCTTTATCGGCACGCCGCCCATGAATGTGATTCCCGCACCGGTTCTGGCTCCTCTCTTCCAAATGCGAGGGCAACCAGAGACATCGCTGGATGGCTTTCACATCGGTATTCGCCCCGAGCAAATCCGTGTGGCGGAACAGGGTGTCACTGCCACGTTACAATCTGCGGAATATCTGGGCGCTGATACGCTGCTTGATGTGCGTATTGCCGGCCAGCCTGTGCTGGTGCGCCATCCTGGTAAATTCACGGGCATGATTGGCCAGCCGCTTTATCTCGCTGCCGAGCCAACGGAGTTTCATTGGTTCGATAGCCAATCCAGTCATCACATCACAAGGGAGTAGATCATGGATAGACGTCATTTTATCGGTGCTACCAGCACGCTGGCAGCTTCCGCTATGCTGGGCACGCGCGCCTTGGCGCAGGCAGCATCTGAAATTTCCTTTTTTTATCCCGTCGCCGTCGGCGGGCCGATCACAAAGCTGATCGATGCCTATGCCGCAGATTTTCAGAAGGATGCAGCGCTGACCGTCAAACCGATTTATGCAGGCTCCTATCAGGAAACGATTGTGAAGGCGCTGACCGCCCATAAAAGCGGAACGCCGCCGGTAACTTCGGTGCTTCTGTCAACCGATATGTTCACGCTCATTGATGAAGATGCGATTGTGCCGTTCGATGAATTTATCAAAACGGATGAAGATCGTGCCTGGCTGAAGAGCTTCTATCCAAGCTTTATGGAAAACAGCCAGACTGGTGGAAAAACCTGGGGTATCCCTTTCCAGCGTTCCACGGTGGTTTTGTATTGGAACAAGGACGCATTCAAAGAGGCTGGCCTTGATCCGGAAAGGCCGCCACAAAGTTGGGATGAACAGCTTGCCTATGCGCAAAAACTGACAAAGCGCGATGCGTCAGGCAACGTCAACCAATGGGGCATTCAGATTCCGTCTTCAGGCTTTCCCTATTGGCTTTTTCAGGGGCTGACGACGCAGGCGGGCGCTGTGCTGATGAATGCAGCGGGCAATGAAACCTACTTTGACAAACCGGAGGTGACGGAAGCGCTGCAATACTGGGTCGATCTGGCGCAGAAGCACAAGGTGCATCCGCCCGGTATTGTTGAATGGGGCACGACGCCGAAGGACTTTTTCGAACGCAAGACGGCGATGATGTGGACGACGACGGGCAATCTCACCAACGTCAAGAATAATGCGAAGTTTCCATTCGGTGTGGCCATGCTGCCGAAAGGCAAAAGGCTGGGCAGCCCAACCGGCGGCGGCAATTTTTATATTTTCAAGAAAGCCAAGCGTGCGGATCAGGAGGCGGCTTTCCGCTTTATCAAATGGATCACGGCACCGGAACGTGCGGCACAGTGGGGCATCGATACTGGCTATGTCGCCGTGCGGCCAGATGCCTGGGAAACTCCCGTCATGAAGAAATATGTCTCTGAATTTCCACCTGCAGCCGTGGCGCGGAACCAATTGCCGCACGCAGTGGCCGAATTGTCGGTGCATGACAACCAGCGCGTCACCAAGGCCTTGAATGACGGACTCCAAGCCGCGTTGACCGGCACCAAAACGCCAGCCGCAGCGATGAAGGATGCCCAGACCGAAGCGGCGCGTATTCTCAAGGATTACAAATAGCAGACTGGCCGCAGGTAGAGGCGGTGTATTTCCCTTGGTGAACATGAAACGTCACGCACATCATATCCATGGCTGGTTGCTGGTTCTGCCAGCCATGGCATTTCTTGCGCTATTCACCCATTGGCCAGCGATTGCAACGCTGATTGACAGTTTTTATTCCACGCCGAAAGGGCGGCGTCCGGCCCGTTTCATCGGCTTGGAAAATTATCAGCAGATGATGTCGGATGCTGTTTTCTGGAAAGCGGCCTACAACAACCTGATTTTTGCAGGCGCAACAATTCCGCTGTCAATTCTGCTGGCATTGGTCATGGCCATCTGGGTGAATGATCGCCTGCCGGGCCGCTCCTTCCTGCGCACTGCCTATTTCACGCCAACAATTCTGCCGATGATTGCAGTTGCCAATATCTGGCTGTTCTTCTTCACACCGCAATATGGCATGCTCGATCAGGTGCGTGGCCTTTTCGGTGGCAGCCCGTGGCCGTGGCTAGGATCGGAAAAAACAGCACTGGCCTGCATCATCATCGTGGCTGTCTGGAAAGAAGCCGGATTTTTTATGATTTTCTACCTCGCAGCCTTGCAGCAGATTTCACCGACGCTGGGGGAGGCGGCCGCACTGGAAGGTGCATCGCGGTATACCTATTTCCGCCGTGTCCTCTGGCCATTGCTGATGCCGACAACACTTTTCATTTTTGTCAATGCTGCGATCAATGCCTTTCGCATGATCGACCATATCTTTGTCTTGACTCACGGTGGTCCTGACAATGCGACAACGCTTCTGCTTTATCACGTTTATGAGGTCGGCTTCAAATTCTGGGATACGGCCTATGCAGCAGCACTGACCGTTGTCCTGCTCGTCACGCTCGCGCTCATCGCCGCCATACAATATGGCGTGCTTGAGCGGCGCATTCATTACCGGTGAAGCATGGAGCGTCATGATCCCTATGCCCCGAAGGGCACTGTGCTGACGCTGGAGACAATCGGCGCTTGGTTGCTGGCCATTCTGTGGGTATTGCCACTGCTTTATGCGGTTTGGACGGCCTTTCACCCAACCGAATATTCCGCCCGCTTCACATGGGATGCTCCACTCACACTTGATAATTTCCGGCGTGTGCTGGAGGCCGCGCCATTCGGCCGCTACATGCTCAACACAATCATGCTGGTAACGTCAGTGTTGGCGGCACAACTCGTATTGTGCACGCTCGCAGCCTACGGCTTTGCGCGATATCGTTTTGCTGGCAGCAATGTTGCTTTTGCATTGGTGCTTATTCAGCTTATGATTATGCCGGATGTGCTGATCGTTGAAAATTACCGGACAATGACGATGCTGAATCTGGTTGACACCGTTCCGGCCATTGCGTTGCCTTATGTCGCGTCGGCTTTCGGCATTTTTTTGCTGCGGCAAACGTTCAAAAGTGTGCCGCTTGAACTGGATGATGCGGCCCGCGTTGAAGGGGCCGGCCCGTTACAGGTGTTGTGGCGTGTCTATATTCCGCTGGCAAAGCCGGTTTATATCGCCTACGCGCTGGTTTCCATATCGTATCACTGGAACAATTTTTTGTGGCCGCTGATTGTCACAAATTCTGTCGAATCACGCCCCCTGACGGTGGGATTGCAGGTTTTTTCCGGCACGGATCAAGGCATTGATTGGGCCATCATCTGCACCGCCACTCTGGTGAGCGCAGCCCCATTGCTGATCGCGTTTCTTCTGTTCCAGCGGCAATTTGTGCAAAGTTTCATGCGCGCAGGCATTCGGTAATCCAATGAAGCTGATAACGTGGAATATTCAATGGGGGTTGGGCATGGATCACCAGTGTGATCTTGCCCGCATGGTTGCGCATGCCCGCAGCATGGCTGATTTTGATGTTTTGTGCCTGCAGGAAGTCTCTGATCACTTCGATGATCTGGAAGGTGCACAAGGCAAAAATCAGTTTGCCGCACTTGCTGCCCTGCTGCCGGATTATTTTGCCGTGGAAGGCATAGCGGTGGATGTTCCGCATCCGCTGGGCGGGCGCAAACGGTTCGGCAATATGATGTTATCGCGATTGCCTGTGGCGAGGGTCATGCGTCATGCCTTGCCGTGGCTAGGCGATGAAACACCGAACATGCCGCGCGTTCTCATTGATGCGACTGTGATAGCGCCTTTTGGCCCGGTGCATGTCATGACCACGCATCTGGAATATTCTTCACCAAAATTGCGGGCGGCGCAGGTTGAAGGTATTCGGGCTGTCCACGCCGCCGCGGCCGACCGTGTCGCACACCCCTCTCAGAAATATTATGGGCCGTTTACACCAGTGCCCGAGACGCAATCAGCCATTCTCACGGCAGATTTCAACATGAAGCCGGATGATCCGCTCAAGCACCGGCTGGCGGCACCGTTCGAAAATGGAGCCCCATCCCTTCATGATGCCTGGCAGGCCATGAATGGTGGAGAACCGCATCCGCCTTCATTTTGTATTTTTGACCAGCGTTATGGCGCGCCTCATTGCTGTGATTTTATTTTTGCAACATCGGATCTTGTGCCGCGCATCACGTCCATCACTTATGATACGGCAACGCAGATATCGGATCACCAGCCAGTTCTGATGGAGCTGGCAGATGATTGATTCATGTTCTCCGCCATGTGGGCATTTTAGCGCACGACGCCCATCTGGCGTGGCAGCCAGAGTGTAATTTCCGGAATATAGGTGATGCAGATCAGCGCTGCGATCAGCGGCACAAGCCAGGGTAAAATTGCCATGGTCGTGCGTTCGACGGAAAGCTTTGCCACCCGTGACAGGACAAACAGCACCATGCCAAGCGGCGGATGCAACAGTCCGATCATCAGATTCAGCGTCATGATCAATCCGAAATGAACCGGATCAATGCCGAGCTTCAACACAATCGGCAGAAGAATCGGGACCAGAATGGTGATGGCGGCAATCGTGTCCAGAAAGCAGCCGACAAACAGCATCAGCAAATTCACCAGCAGGAGAAAAACCCACTTGTTGGTGGTCAGGC
>JBOFCU010000184.1:0-8685 GCA_051646285.1 Beijerinckiaceae bacterium | reverse complement strand
GCGCGGTTTGCGCCGGATCGATTTTCAGCCCGACAATGCCGCCGAGCGAGGCGGCAAAGCCAAAGGCACCGGCCCAGAATGTCTTCGATTGCCAGAGGGATTTCATATCGTTCACGGGAGTTTCCTTTCCGCAGGTGGGGTTTGAAATGTGGTGTGAATGAGTGAGCCGAGCGCGGCATCGCGGCGGGCATATTTTTCGACCGCGCGGCCCGCTGACGATGCGTATTTTTTTGCTGCGGCGGCAGGAGCCGCTGATGAACGCGATGGCGCGGGCGGCAATTTATTCAGGCGTGCGGCCTGAAAATGCATGGCATCGGCCTTTGACCAGCGCCCGCCCCAGATCCAGCCCTCGCGTGCGAAAATATCCACAACCGCCATCGGCATCATGCCGCGATTTTCGCTGTAGCGGCGGCCAAACCCGTTGCGCTCCGGATCAAGATCAATCGCGGCACCCCAGGAATGGATCGACAAGGTATGGCCGCCGCGCTTGAGTCGGAAATGAAATGCGCCACCACACAAATGCATCCGCGCTTTTTCGATTGCGGCCTGTGATCCATAATGCTGTGCGATGGCTTCCAGAATGCGTTGCAGGGACGGCGCGCACCGGCGATTCACGGTGAGCGATGCCACGGCGCCGCCCCAAGACCATTGCATGGGATAAGGCGGCTTGATCCGCACCAGATGACGGGCCGCCCATGCGCTATCGGCGCGGCCGTCATGATTGGCATCAGGGTTGCCATAAAAAGCGTTCATGGCCGCGCTGTTTTGCAGCGGCCACTCCTGTCTGGCAGCAATTATGGGCATGGCCTTTCCCTCAATAAAAATACAGCATCATGCTGCAATTTTCAATTTTAGAAGATTGAGACTCAGAGATTATGGATTGGCCGCTGGACAATGCGCGGCTGGCCACGCCCGGCAATTTCACTGCGCTGATAAACAGCCACATGCAGCGTGCTGATCTGTGCGCCAAAATCCATTATTTCATCGCTATTGCTGTAAACGCAGTGTGGCGATGATGCTGTCAGCGTGCGCTTCACAATTCCTGCCATATCAAGAATTTCGACATCATAGGCTTCCAGCGATTCACTGAGTGGCACATCGGCCAATTCCCAATTGTCACCATCGCCACGCGTTTGCCGGATCCAGGACATGGCAATACCGTTGGCCTGCCTGCGGGCGCGAATGTGCACAGGGGGCAATGGTTGCAATACAAGCGATGACACAGGCACCGTGTATTCAACCATGCGCGGATCGGCATGATCAATGCCATCGGGACCAAACCGCCAGACAATGGACTGACCAATATCACGCACCTGCTCGCTCAATGGCACGACAGCCTGATCGAGCTTGACAATGCGGGTACCGGCACTGGCCATCATCGCCGCTGAAAATTCGGAGCCGCCCAGCCCGCGCAAAAAGCGCGACAAACGCCAGACACCGGGCGCCTCCAGAACCGCCTGCGCTGCCGTAACGATTTCCCATGCGCCATTATTTTTGCGAATCGCAAATATATTCCCTCCCGCCAGCGCATCGGCATCACTCAAAGATGCAATGCTGCCGCCAGACAGGGACATACGCACAGTACTGGCCTGATCCCACCGGGCCACCGGCCCCGGCGGCAAATCATCCAGCAACGTGCCGATAATGGCACGGGCGGGAATAATCTCATGCGGCACAAATTCCGTTTCGCCAGCTCGCCGCCAGATGGCAATGGCGCCCGGCCAGGGGTCTGCGAACGCCGCAACATATTGCAGCGCCGCCGGTTCGCCGCGCGCCACAGGAATATCCAGAATTTCGATTTGCGGAATGCCCGGCACCGCTGGCAAGGCGCGCGGCATCGGCGCGGATAAATCAGCCCCCGGCAGATCGTAAATAGCCGGTGCGATGGCCCGCGCTGATATTTCCCGCGTCTCGCCATCACGAATGGATTGCACTTGATACAGGTGCGGCATGCCCGCAAGCGCGATACAATCGCCGGTCTCTATTTCAACCCGTGTCATTGGCAACGAGAACATAGCTGTTTCGCGCGCAATCCAGGCATCCTGCAACTGCATGTTGGCCAGCCGCTGCATCGCGCCACGGCGCGCCACCAATGCCGTGTCAGCAAACTGTTGCCGCCGCGCCTGCCCTGTCAGCTTTCGCGCCGTAACCGTTGCCCGGCGAAACTCGGTTTCCGCTTCAGAAAAGCCTACGGTAAATTCGGCTGGCAATTCCGTTTCCTGCGCGCGGCGCAAATCAAAAATGGTCTGATCACGATCCGGCACCACATCATCGCCTGTCAGCGTTGCTGCAACGGCGCGTGACGGCGCAGTGAGTTTCAACCGCCCATTGCTGAGGCCGAAACCGAACAGCCGTGCCAGCGGTTCAGCCGCCGCCCGCCACGACATAGGCCGATCAATCACATAACCATCGACAAAATGATCGAGCGCATCCGGCTCCAGATCAGCAATATCGAAATCCTGCGCCATGACACGCAGCATTTCATCCAGCGGCGCGCCTTCAAGCCTGCCATTGAGCCAGTGGCCGCGTTCGAAATTCTCTGAATCCCCCCACACTGTGGCGAGATCGGGAAAATCAGGGAATGGCCTGGCATCCCATGCCCAGGCATGGATCCGTGACTCATCAATCATGCGGCCGGCATAAACCGATGAGACAGGATTCTGGCTGGCCGCACCGGAACCGGCCGCATTAAAATGCGCCAGAGTCGCCATAACCGCGCGCGCCTGCACAAGGTCATCGCGGAAGCTGCGCGAAAAAGGCGGCAAGCCGGCGCTGCCGGATTTGGCATCGGGAAAGACATTGGGTGCATTGGCCCCGCGATCCACGGCCGGACAGCCAATTTCCAGCAGCCACACCGGCTTGGATTGCGGCACCCAAGCGGTTGCTGCCGTCTCCACACCATTGACCCGCGGGCGATGCGGATTCAACCACCAGCCCGCAATATCCTTGGCCCGATAAACCCACGGCTTGTTATAAGCGCCATCGGTAATTGGCGTGCGGATTTGCGCCTGACGGGCAGCCTCGCTGGCATAAAACCAATCATAGGCTTCGCCAGCAGCCGCGCGCTGCGACAAATAATCCTGATCGGTTGCACTGCGTGCGATCGCAGTATCTTCATGCGCATCGCCATCGCGCCAATCCGACAGGGGCGGATACCAGTCAATACCGATGCAGGAAATTTCCGGCGCGGCCCACAAGGCATCCAGCGGGAATAGCAATGTCCCCGCCTCTGGCACCACACCGCCATACTCGGTCCAGTCTGCACCGTATGTCAGGGCAGGCAACGGGCCGATGATGCCGCGCACATCGGCGGCCAGTGCAACAAGTGCATCCACCATGGGAAACGCCGACGCATGGCCGCGCACGCGCGTCAGGCTGCGCAATTCCGAGCCAAGAATAAAGCCATCAATACCGCCAGCGGCGTTTGCCAGATGGGCATAATGAAAAATGAACCGGCGGAAACTCCACTCGTCTGGTCCGCTGTAATGCACAGTATCGGCCGAAAATAAAAAATGCTGCGGCAGGCACTCGCCAGCAAAGGCTTTGATTTGTGCTTCTGCCGCAGCGGTTTTATCCACCGTTCCGGCCATACCAGGGGCTGGATCAACGGTGAGATCGCCGCGCCACGGATAAGCGGGCTGCGCTGCTGCACCTGTCCATGGGTTTGGCAACGCATTGCCAGCCGCAATATCCATCATGATGAATGGATGCAGATTCACTTTTAATCCGCGTGAGCGCAAAGCCTGTATGGCCTGAATCACACTGTTGTCTGACGGTGTGCCGCCATAAGACGGCCGGTCATCAAACGTCGACACTAGTTGCGCACTTTCGCGCGTGATGCCACTCACCCTCCATGTCAGCGGTCTGGTATTTTTATTAGCGCGGTCAACCTTCGGGCGAATTTCGCAATGCCCCGCGCGTAAATCATTGCCAAACCACGCCACAATCAGCGTCACGCTGTCAAGCTGCGGACACAGGGCTGCAAGCTGATCCAGCGAGGCCTCGAAATCCGATGCGTGCGTGAGCTGATTGCGATTGTCAGCCTGCGCTGTTCCGGTCCCGTTGGCGAGATAAACCGGCTCTGTGGCATAGGCAAATTCACCGGCGCCGGGAATGATATTCACGCCGCGCAGGGATGCCGCAAGACGCCCGGCTGGCCGGACAATTTCAAACGCCAATTGCGGTATGCGATTGCCAAAATCAGTCAGCGGGATCCGTTCAAAAACAATATAGGCCAGACCACGATAGGCCGGCGCATGATCCGCGCCCTCCTTGGCAACAATCAATGCATCCGGCATTTGCGTTTCGCTGCCACGATAAAGCCGGGTCGTGATCTTGGTCAGATCAAGCGGCTTGCCGTCGGCCCATACACGCCGCACGAAGGCAATTTCGCCCTCACACAGGCCGACGGCAAAATTGGCAAAATAAGAATAGGTGCGCACTTTCTGGCCGCCTCCGGAAATGGCGCCCTTGCCGCCGGAACTGCCACCGCGTTCACGGCGCACCGTAACCACCTCTTCAAACCGTGTCGCCCAGATCAATTCTCCCCCAACCCGCGCGCGGCCATAAATACGCGGCACCGGCGCGCCTTCGGTTGAGCCAAGACCGGGCATTTCACTCAGGCGCGGCCCTTCAATCGGGCGCGCATGGGCATTCAAAATCGCCGAGTCGATGGAGGCCCCGGCAACAGCACCCACGGCGCGGCCGATCATTCCGCCCACCGGCCCGCCTATCATCGAGCCGAAGACGGAGCCGGCAACCTGCAAAACAAGCGTAGCCATTAAACGGTTTCTCCGAAAATCAGGGGGCGCACAGGAAATGCGAAGCCAGCGACGGCATGTCGCCGCCACCAAGCGGACACAGCAACTTCCGCAATCGCCGCGCCATCATGGGCATGAATCATGGTGCGTGTGTTTGACAAAATGGCCGCGTGAGAGGCCGGCAAATGGGCGCGCCAGCGAAATAAAATCACGTCCCCGGCATCCGCTTCATCCAACGGTATCGCGCACAAATGGCGATGCGCTGCATCGCGCATGCGGTCATCGGCGATCGACAGCGCCCAGTCGGGCGCATACGGCATTATTTTTTCTGGCTCGCTGCCATACAGCGCACGCCAGACACCACGCACAAGCCCAAGGCAGTCACACCCGACACCGCACACCGAGGCCTGGTGGGCATAAGGCGTGCCAAGCCAGCGCCGCGCTTCGGCGACAATGCGTTGACGATGGGCATTGGTCATCGAAACAGACTGCCGCCATCCATGCCCGGCTCGCCTTCGCGGGCAATTTGCACCAGCCTGTCATTGCCCGGCATATGCGGGAAGCCGCGGAAATTCAGCGTGTTTGAAAAACGTGCGCGGCATGTGCTGAATTGCCTGTCACATCCAGCGGTGATGCGGAACAGATCGCCCGGCATAATTGGCGCGGCACATCGCGACCATAAGGCAATGCACATACTGCCATCGCGTATCGCGTGCTCGGCAATATCAGCGCTGGCGCCGGCATTGCTGCCTGTCAGCCACACCAATTGCCCGCCTGAAAAAAGGCCAGCAGCATGCGCAGTCGCTGCTGCGCGCAGTCTCGCCGGACCGTCACTGCCGGTGACCGGTGCCTCCAATGACCAGGCCGGCGTGTTGAGCGCAATCTGGCACCGCGTATCACCCAGCGTTGCGCTGCACGCCGCCGCATAAATACGGCCACGCTCCTCATCAAGGCGATGGGCCGGGCTGCGCACCTCGGCTGTAAAGGCATGGCCCTTGCGGCGTACTTCACCCAGCACACCTTTTTCAAGAATAATAAAAGCATCCGGGTTCGACCAGTCCGCAAGACGCACCTCAACATGGGCGCTGTCCCACAGGCCTTTGGCAAGATCCGGCTCCGCCAGCCCTTCGGCCATCAGCGCGCCGGAAATTTCTCCGCCACCGACCGCAAAGCCATAATCCGCTTCGAGCTGCGATCCTTCAACACCTGTGAGGGCTGCATAAACCGTACCATCTACCGTCAGATCACGATCATGATCGGTAAAACCGAGCACAAGTGCATCGCGCCGCGTGAGTTTCCAGCAGCGCGCCAGCGTGGTTGCGCCGCCCATCAAAGCGGCTGTCATGGCCGGAGATAAAGTGCGCATGGATTACACCACAATTTCAACGAGAGGAATTTTTGGTGCAGCACCGGCATTGAAAGCTGATAAATCAATATCAAGCTCATCAGTATCAAACCGCACCGGCACATCAAATTCATAGCCCGCCGTTACAGCAGCGCCAGCGGGTGGAATAAATCCTGTCTGGAAGATGACGACGCCCGTTTCTGAATTCAATATCCAGGCTGTGCCGCTTGCCTGCGCCACACCGGCAACCGCGATCTGCACGGTGCCAGCCACAGGTTTACTGATTGGCCGGATATAGGGCGCATGCTGAGCGCCATAGGTTTTCGTCAACTGAAATTGCGTGCGCGTGCCATCGCCCGTGCCAATCGGTTGATCGAGTGGCGCTGGCATATGCGATGGCGGGCAGGATTTATAATCCATGCGGTCTTTCCAGCGAAAGCCATACAGCCGCCCGCGCCGTTCCTCAAAGAAAATAATAATCTCATGCAACGCATCGAGTGTTTTTACACCATAGCCCGCCTCGTAGCGGCGCCGGCCATGGGCCCAGCGCGCATTGCGCTGCTCACGGCCAGAACCAAGCGTAACAATTTCCGTGCGGCGCGTTGGGCCGCCCCGGCTTTCGAGAGCAACAGATGTGGGAAAGCGGACATCGTGAAAATCAAGCGGCATGGAAAGGAATCCTCAATTGGCACGGCGGCCACGGGCAACAGCGCGCGCCAGCGCGCCGGCAATCTGCGCCTCGGAGCGGCGGAAACTCTCGACATCCTGCGCAGCAATGTTCACGGTGACAGCGACGGGGGCCGGACCGCCTTGCGTGCGCACGCCAAGCCGGCCATCGGCTCCGCGCGCCAGCGGCATAATGGCCTCGGCACCACGCTCACCCATCAGTCCGACACCGCTGCGCATGGGAAAATATGTTGGTGCACCGATGACGCCGCCGCGTGCAAAAGGCGTGACCGTGCCATTGGCAAACGCATTGCCCTTTGCGCTCGGCAGGATATTCAGCGGCGCACCTGTGGTGTTGAACAGATTGCCTGAGAAAATCTGGGACAAGCCATTTTGCAATGCCTGTTCCAACGGTTTCAGGCCGGCGCGCAATCCAATTGTGATCATGCTTTTGCCGATGGATTGCAGCATATCTTCAAAGCGGCGGCCTTCGACAATGCCGCGCGCGAATGTGCGCGTGATGGTGGATCCCAGACGTCCGGTGATTGCCGTCAATTCCTCGGATTCGCGCCTGATGGATGTCAGCGTATCGCTGGTGCCGGAAAGACTGTTGTCTGATTCATCATTCATGCCGGTGTCCGTTTCTCATCAGGAAAAATATGCAGCAACGCATCCAGCTCGCTGCGCGTCAGCAAGGAGGGCGCATCACCATACATGCCGCGCCAGGCGGCAGCGATTTCATGGGGCGTGAATTGCCAGAAATTGCGGGACGAATGCCGCAGAACGCCCAGCCCGAATGCCATGATGGCATCCCATGGAAATGGTGCTGGCGCGCCTGCACGCTCTGCGGCAATCAAGGGTTTACGGGCGTATCCGCTGCGGGCGGAAATGTTTCGGCAAACAATTGCGCAACGATCTGTGTGATATCCGCCAATGCAGCGGCGGACGGCAATTGGGCGACGTCACTGTCTGCGACGCTCATGCCGCCACCGCGGGCAGCAGCCGCTGCAATGGCGACGAGATCGTGCGCGGATATATTGCCCTGCGTGAGGCGTTCTCCCAAAGATGCCAGCCCATTGACACCGAAATGCGATTCAATTTCTGCCAGTGCGCCCAATGTCAGGCAAAACCGCCAGGGCTGCCCGGCCAGCACCGTGTGAATTTCTCCGCGCCGTTTGTTGCTCATGGCCAGCCTCAGAGTGCGGTGAAGCTGAGGGCGCCAGCCGATTCCAGCGCAATATCGAATGTCACTTCGCCAGCATGTTCGCCGCGATATTCCAGTGCTGTCACCTGAAAGGCGCCGTCGATCCGGCCAAAATCCGGAATGACAATTTGCCAGTCACGGATGATGTCATCGAAAAACAATGTGCGCACCAGCCCGTCACTGGCGGCATCCTTGAAAATACCGGAGCCATTCAGCGAAGCGCGCTTGACGCCAGCCCCCGCCAGCAATTCACGCCAGCGGCCGACAGAGTCGGCATTGGTGGCATCAACCGTTTCGGCATTGAATGATAATTGCCGCGTGCGCAAGCCGGCGACTGAGATCAGTGTGCCGGTGCCATTGTCCACCTTCATCAGAAGGTCTTTGCCTTTTTGGGCTGCCATTGTTTTCTCCGTGATTTTACAGGCGTTCGGTGACAGCGCGCAGGCGCACATTCATGATGCGCGTGGGGTGCTTGCCGCTGCGCCGCAATGATGTTTCCGTCACCGTCAGATTGACGAGACGATGGCCGCTGAGTGTCAGCGACGCAGTGTCGAGCACAACGGCGACACGCTCCGCCAGCGCACTGCATTCCTTGATGCCCGGCTGTTGCGACACACAGGCGAGCGTGATGCGATGGATGTGACCGGTATCACTGGACGTATCATTTTCCCGCGCCGTGACCTCATCCACATGAATCCATGGCGGCTGGC
>JBOFCU010000043.1:0-14916 GCA_051646285.1 Beijerinckiaceae bacterium | reverse complement strand
ATGGCACATGGCCTGTTGATGCCGTCGCGCGGCAGCCGCACTTGGCCCGGTCAGAACATGACGCCACGCCATGCGATGGTGGCGCAGCGCCCGTTGATGATGCGCCGCTCCGTGCATGCCAATATCGTGCATGCCCTCGCGCTCGCCGGCATGTCTTATGCGGCCCGCCACGCCCGCGCCGCGCAGATCATCCGGCAATTCCGCCTGGAAGCACTGGCCAATCAGCCCGCCACGCGCCTGTCGGGCGGGGAACAGCAGCGCGTTGCCATTGCGCGCGCGGCTGCGATTGATCCAGCCGTGATTTTTCTCGATGAGCCAACAGCGGCCCTCGATCCCGCTGCGACCCGCGAAATTGAAGACAGCGTGCAGGCTTTACGGGCCAGTGGCGTGACGATCATCATGTCGAGCCACGATCTGCCGCAGGCCAGACGGCTCGCGGATTCGGTGATTTTACTGCACAAGGGCCGCGTGATCGAAGCCGGGCCTGCGGCGGATTTTTTCAGGAAGCCGCAAACGGATGAAGCCCGGACTTTTCTTGCCGGGGATCTGCTCCTATAAACAGGCCATGCGAATTTTATCCGTTGCCCTGATGGCCATTGGGATGGTCCTGCCTGTGCAGGCAAGCGAGCGGATATTTCTGCTGGGCACGACATATACAGTTGAGCAGAGTGGAATTCTCAAAACGCTGATCCAGCAGTTTTCAGCCGAGAGTGGCATCACCGTCCGCACCGTTGTGCAGGGCACGGGGCAAATTCTGAAGGTCGCCGAAGCTGGAAATGTGGATGTGGTGCTGACCCATGATCCTGAAGCTGAGGCCAGATTTATGGCCGCCGGTTCTGGCCTTGAGCGCCGCCTGGTGATGGACAATGATTTTGTGCTGATCGGGCCGCGCAACGATCCGGCCTCTGTCTCCGGCCTGTCAAATATCAGCATGGCGCTGAAAACCATTGCGGAGAAAAAAATCCCGTTTATTTCCCGTGGCGACTTGTCCGGCACGCACCAGATGGAGCTGCGCTTGTGGACACAGGCCGGCATGCAGCCCGATATTAAAAATGAATGGTATCGCGAAACCGGCTCCAATCAGGAAGCGACGTTCAATATTGCGGCGCATCTCGGCGGATATGCGCTGGCGGACCGGGCGACTTGGGCAGCCTTCAAGAACCGTGAGCCGTTGACGATTGTCGTGGAAAACAGGCCAGCCGTGATCAATGCCTATGCGGTGATGATCGTGAACCCGCAAAAACATCCCCATGTGAAAAGCCACGAGGCGCGCCTGCTGTCGGACTGGCTGATGTCACCGGCGGGCCAAAAGGCAATTGCAGCCTTTGCGATTGACGGTGTGTCCCAGTTCCGGCCAGCGATGCGCACTGGCTCATGAAAGCGTGTCGCATCCCTCGGTTTGCATTGATATGCCTGTCGCTGGTGATTGCAGCGCCGGTGGCGTGGGCTGCCTTGCGCGGCCATGGCGGCCCGGTGCGCGCGCTTGCCATCTCTGCGGATGGCAACCATGCCCTGACCGGATCGTTCGACAGTGCTGCCATTGTCTGGTCCTTGCACAATGATGCTGCGCAGGAGGTGCTGCGGTTTCACGGCAGTGCCGTTAATGCAGTCACATTCATGCCCGATGGCCGGCTGATCACCGCGGGCGAGGATGGCAAGATGGCCCTGTGGCGCAAGGGCAACAGTACCCCGGATATGATATTCACCGGGCACACTGCGCCCATATCCGCTGTGGCTGCTGATGGCGCATGGATCGCATCAGCGTCATGGGACCGCACGGTCAGGCTGTGGCATATCGCGACCGGCGAAAAAATAATCCTCGAAGGCCACGGCGATAATGTCAATGCCGTCGCGTTTTCTGCCGATGGCGCACACGTGATCAGCGCTGGATATGATGCAACGGTGCGGCTCTGGCCGCGCGCAGGCGGCACGCCAAAAATCATCAGGACGCCATCCCCGGTCAATGCCCTTGCAGTGGCGCGCGATGGTGCGGTGATCACGGCCCATGCCGATGGCCAGTTGCGCATGTTTCAAAGCGATGGCACGCTCGTTCACACCATTGAGGCCGCACCAGCGCCGTTGATTTCGCTGGCGCTGTCTCCGGATGGGAAAACAATTGCGGCCGCCGGTTTGCGTGGTGCTGTGGTGCTGATCAATCGTGCTGATCCGGCGCCCAAAAAAATGCTTGTGGGGCCGGCCTTGCCGGTATGGGCGCTGGCTTTTACGCCCGATGGCAGAACCATTCTGGCGGCTGGATCTGACCGGCTGGTGCGCCGCTGGGATGCAGCCACTGGTGCCGCGCGCGATGGCACGCTGGTTTCAAGCACGGACGAACTGTTGAAAAAATATGCGGCCGATCCCGGCGCGCAGATATTCCGGGCGTGCGTCGCCTGCCACACATTGACGCCGGATGATGACAACCGCGCCGGCCCCACATTGCATGGATTGTTTGGCCGCAGAATCGCGACTGCGCCGGGCTATCATTATTCTGATGCCCTGAAAAAAATGGATGTGGTCTGGACGGCGGAAACGGTAGCACGCCTGTTCGAGGTTGGGCCGATGGCTTACACACCCGGCACAAAAATGCCCGAACAGACGGTCTCAAACGCGCAGGACCGCGCGGACTTGATTGCCTTTCTGCAAAGGGCCACCCAATAAATCAGGCGTTGCCTTCGCCCGGCTTGTCTCGCAGGTCGCGCTCGCGCAAATAATCCTCGGTTGTGCGCACCGCTGGCCGCAGCGCAGACGTGTAGGGATCAACCTTGGTGCGGGTGACAGCGCCGACGCGGCAATCGTCACACATTTTCAGCATGTCGATGCGGGTGGAATCCGCACCAGAAAACATCCAGTGCGCACCCTGCAATTTTTGAATGACGCGCTCGATCGTGCTTTTCGTGCCAAAGGGCTTGCTGCATGTGATGCAGTGGAAGGGCTCTTCTTCCTTCATCACCACAGGCCCGGCATTGATCGCCTTGAAATTCATGCGCGGCTGGAGCGTGATGACCTTTTCCGGGCAGGTGGCGGCACACAGGCCGCATTGCACGCACGCATCCTCGGTAAAAGTCAGTTGCGGCTTGTCGGGATTATCGCCCAGCGCGCCGGTCGGGCAGGAGGAGACGCAGGCCAGACACAAGGTGCAGCCAGCGCTATCAATGACAACGGCACCGAACGGCGATTTTTCCGGCAAGGCGATGATGTCAACCGGTGCCGGCGCAACCGCATGCAGCGCGCGCACCGCCTGTTTCATGACGGAGCGTTTGTCGCCAAGCGGCAGCATCTGGGAAATTGGCCGCGCTTCGCCGGTAAAGGAAATGCTGCGAAGCTGCGCCAGAAGCTGATCGGGATCATCCGTCTCGATCACGCCAGCCGCCTGGCCGTAGTGCAGGCCCATGGCGAGCGTGTTGGCGAGTGCAACCGCGCGATGGGCCGTCTCGATATCATGCTGCGGTTTTGCCCGCGCCAGCACGCGCACGGCACTTGCGCCGAATCCCAGCGCTGCGATTATAGTTTCAAAGCCGATCTGGGTGATCTCATTCACGCGCACCGGCAGCACATGCGCAGGCAAACCGTCGCCAAAGCGCGCCAGCGCCTCGATCAGGGCGGTGCCATGGTCCTCGTCATGAAAAAGCACGGTGGCATTTTTGCCGCCGGCCTGGGTGTAAACCGCGAGCAGCGTGCGCAGCTGGCGCATCAGCGCATCAGCAGGCGGCAGGGCGTATGAGGCGGCCCCTGTGGGGCAGACGGATGCGCATGAGCCGCAGCCTGCGCAAATTTCGGCGGAGATAAGCACGGCATTGCCATTTGGCGTGATCGCGCCTGTCGGGCACACATCAAGGCAGCGCGTGCAGCCGGTTTTTTTCGAGCGCTCATGTGCGCACAGCGATTCAGTAAACTGGATATAACGCGGCTTGTCGAACGTGCCGGCAAGGCCCGAAACCGTGAACACCGCCTGTGCCACAGCAGCGGCGTCAGCCGGATTAGCCCGCACATATCCGGCGCGCAAATCATGGGCCGGAAACAGTGCCGCCCCGCCGCTTAAATCCAGCACGAGATCGGCGTTGGAGACAGCGCCATTGCGGCTTGCGCCAAATTGCAAGGCGCTGCGGGATGAGGGCAGGGCCTCGGAAAATGCATCGACGGTCAGCGTGAAGGCACCGAGATAACCTTGCGCGTGGCGGATGCGGCCTTTGAAAATCGGAATATCCCCCAGCCGCGGCGGCGCAATAGCGTCAGCGCGCTCCAGCAGCACCGTGACATCCAGCCGGTCCGACAATGTGCGGGCCACGGCCAATGCCGTTTCGTCACGGCCATAAATCAGCAGAGCGCCTTCGCTTTTCAGGGCCAGATAATCAACCGCCGGCTGCGGTTCGGCAGCGGCCGCGAGCAGGGCGGCCATTTTCGGCATGGCCTGGGCTGCCTCGCGCGACCAGCCGGCATTTTCGCGGATATTGGCAAACAGCAGCGAGCCGCTGAAGCCGCTCTCCTCCGCCACTTCCTCGAATATCGGCGCTTCCTGCGTGCAGGCCACAGTGATGGCAGCGGATTGGCCGAGCGCCTGCTGAAAACGGTCAAGTTGCGTGCGGCACAGAAAACGCGCTTCGCGCACATCGGCCACGCCGCAGGCCCGCCCGATAGCGGCGCCATCGACCGGCATCGTGTCCTCGCAGGAACAGACAAACAATGTGCGCTGGGCACCGGGCGTTGCGGGCATAGAATCGTCCTGACACTGGCGGCCTCTGGATTGGCCGCCTGCACCCTATATAGAAGGCGCGTGCGGCGGGAAGAGTGCCGCGCATGAAAGTGAACTGTCCGGAGTCCAGATGCCGTTGCCGCGCGTCACCCCATCCCTTGATCTGCCGCCCGCGTTTCGTGTCGTGACGTTGCGCGAGGCGGGTGATGCTTTTGCGCATGCGCAAGCCATCGCTGCCTATGCAGGCGCAGGCACGCTGGTCTGGGTGCGGCGCTTTGATCTCGCCGAATTTGCCGTGGTGCTTGAGCCGGAAGAGTCATTGGCGTCTGCGCGCCGGGTTTTTCACGCTGGCATGAATGCGCTGGCCGATGCGCTGGCCGTGCATTGCCCGCCGGAGCGTCCGCTCGTCATCACATGGCCGGGCACGGTGCGGTTTGATACAGCCATCGTGGGGGGTGGCCAGTTGGCCTGGCCGCACGACACGGCAGAAAATGCTGTGCCGGACTGGATTATATTTGGCGCAATGCTGCGCTTGCATGGTACGGCAGAAATAGCCCCCGGCATGGTCAGCATCGGGGCTTCGCTGTTCGATACGGGGTTCGAGGATGCTGATTCCGCAAAACTGGTCGAAAGTTTTTCCCGCCACTTCATGGCCCAGATTGATGCCTGGCAGGGCGATGGTTTCCGCCACGTCGCGGAGACATATTGCGCCCGTCTGGCCGACGGCACCGATGTGCGCCGCGCGCTCGACGTCAATGGCGATATGCTGGAAAGACCGTCGGGCAAGGTCAATCCCGTGACACGCCATGCGTTGCTGCCGCATCTCATGAAAAAGCCGGCATGGATGGATGCAAACAGCGGGGAGCCGGTGCTGTGAAACTGTTGCGGGCCATTCAGCTCGACGTGTCGGATACATTTGTTTTCGCGGTAGCGGCAACGCCGGGCGATATTGTGGTGCCGGGTTCATTTGCTTTTTGGCGTGATGATCTTGCGGCACTGTCCGGCAAACGGCGCTCGGCTTTTCGCGGCGGGTTTTTAGGCGTGGCCAGCGGCGGATTTTCCACACTCGCGCAGGTGTGCGAGGTTTCGCAGACGGAATGGGATGCAGCGGTGGACGCGCTGGCGCAGTTGCTGGTGCGCGATCATGGCGCGCCCTCGCTGGCAGCGGCTATGCCTGCGGCGCTGGAGGAAATGGCCAGCAGCGCCGCGCTGGCGCAGCATGCGCCCGATACACTCATAGCGATGCATCGCACGGTGACAGAGCGCGGCGAGATCGCCGAACAATTCCGGACACTGCACCGCCGCGCGCAAACCGATACGGGCCTTGATCCCAACCATTACCGCGCCTTCACATTTTTCGAAACCGACGCCAATGAGACGATCGAACGCGTCGACTTCGACACCATGCTGGAAAAGAAACCGAGATGAATGATTTCTGGATTTCATCGGGCCATCATCTGCTGGACCGCTCCGCTTCCGGCGGGCTGATTGTGACGGACGAATATCTGAAGGCGTTTCTGGCGCGCCCGGAATTGCTGCCGCCGCCAGAAGCCTGCCCGGTCGAACTCGGTGTTCATGCGCAACTGTTGCAGGCACCGCGCGGTGCCATCGCTGCGTCAGAAATTGCGCTGATGCAGGATGCCGATGCGCGGGAAAACTGGGCCGCCTTTCTCGCGTTCCGCGATCATCTGCTCCGGCATGAAACGCTGGAAGCCGCCTATGTCGATTTGTTTCGCAAAGGCGTCGGCACCACGCCGCCCCTTTTTATCAACCAGCTCGTCCATGTCATCACCCGCAACATGCTGGATGGCGAGACCGATGCGGCAACCCTGCGCACGGCGGAACTTCTGTTCCGCGCCCAAAAACTGACGCTGCATGAGGGTGCCATTTTATTGGCCGATGCCGAGACGATTGAGGGCCATGAACAGGCGCGGGCCGCGTCCCCCTTGCTGACAATGCTGGGTGGTGATGCCGTCACTGAGCTCGACGTGCTGAATGAAGCCAATGCCGCCGATTATGCCGGACGCTCTGACGCTTTCGACATGGTGCTGGATTTTCGCCCCGCCGCGCCATCCCGCGCAGCGCTGGGCCACATTCTGGCCCGCTGGATCAGGCATCTGCTTGGCCACGAGGTCCATGTGGAATTTCTGGAAAAGGTCGAGGATACGGACTGGACTTGGTTTGCCGGTCTGGATTCAGAAGGCACCCGCATTGGCAACATGCTCTGGACTGGAAAAAATATGAGTGAGGAGGATCAGAACCGCACGGTGGCGCTTTACAGCCTCACCTTTGCTGATCCTGCGGTGATGACAGAAAAAACACGCGGCAAGCCGGTCTATCTCATTCTTGGCATGACACCCGATGCGATTGTACGGCTGAAACCGCAAAATCTCCTGACCGGTTTGCCGCTCGCACGGACCGCATAAATATGCGATCATACATCCATGCCGTATGAATATCTGCCTGTCTCCGTGATCGTTGAGGAAAGCCCGCCAGTGAGTGAGTGGGCGGTGACCAGTTATGTGCCGGTGGATATTGTGCCTGGCCATCCCGATACGCCGGTCTGGTCAGTGCTTGGGCCCGGCTTGCGCGGCAACCGCATATTCGCTGGCACGGCCAGCATTGAATTGTTTTCCGGCGATACCGGCTTCTTGCGCGACAATGTGATGAGCGGCGATCCGCGCGTCTGGGTCGTGCTGCGGCCAACCCTTGCACAACCACCGTATGAACTGGTGGGCGTGCATGCTGATCCCACAGAAGGTGAGGCCGCAACCTACACCCCGGATGATCATGTCGAGACGCTGCCGATGCCGCCTGCGATGGTCGCGGTGATTTCAGACTTTATCGCCGCCCATCACAAGGAGCAGCCCTTTGTGAAACGCCGCCGCGATGAATATCGCGAGGATGGCGGCAAGGGTGAATTGCGCCGCCGCCGTATGGATGACGCGTCATGACCGGCAATTTTTTCGATCGCTGGTCGCGCCGCAAGCGGGAGGCAGAGGAAAGCGATAAAGCGCTGCCGTCCAATACCGCAGTGCAGGGCGTGCCTGACACAGCCGCCATTGCGGATGGAGAGACGGAACCGGCGCTGCCCGCTTCCCGGCATTCGCAAGAATCCATTCAGGAGCTGATTGCCAGCTTGCCCGATGTGACAGCCTTGACCCATGAAAGCGATGTGTCGGTTTTTATGCAGGGATGGGTGCCCGAGGATATGCGGCGTGATGCCCTGCGCAAACTCTGGACGGTGGACAAGTCGGTCCTCGAGCATGTGCCGCTGGCAGACTATGCGCTGGATTATAATACCCCCGGCGCAGCGCCCGGCTATGGCACCATCACCACCACAGCCGATATGGTGGCCGCCGTTGCAAAAATGATGGGGAAGGCCGCCTTTCCTGAGCCGGAAGCACCAGCAGACATGCCCAGCGCGGAACGTGATTCTGATGCGGATCGTGCTGACACGGAAAGTGCTGCTGTTTTGGCCGGTGCGCCGATAAAAAATTCGTGTGCAGATGGTTCGCTGCCGCACGAAGATGCCGTTGAGTTACCTGTTGTGACTGAACCGCGTGCAGTGCGGGAAGTATCTGTTGAGGAAGTCACTTTCGTTGGATTGCATCGCCGGCATGGCTCTGCTGCCCCTAGGTGATCCGGCAAATGACTCGAAAATTCAGTGAATTGGGTGTGTCATAGCCTCTTGCTATAAGGGCAATAATCACTATCGAATAAGACCAGTTACAAACTGCGCGCCAAGCGCATACGGCAAATGAATGAAACCGGACCAACCGGGAATTTGAGGCGGGATGAGAGACGAAGGTCTCCAGGAAGCAATCGAGAAAGCAGGCGGCGTCAGTGCTCTGGCGCGCGCGATCGGCGTTGCGCAACCGTCCATCTCTAACTGGGATCGTGTGCCGGCTGAACGCGTGCCTGTTGTCGAGGCGGTGACCGGTGTGCCGCGTGAAATACTGCGTCCTGATCTGTTCGGCGGCAGCGCTGTACAGCCCGACGATATGGATGCAACGCGGGCGCTGGAATATCGGTTGATCGCGTCGCTGTTTGCCAAGGCGCCTGATGCGGCGCTGCTGGCGCGCATTGCGCGGCTGACCGGCGATGCCACGCCTCTGGGCATGGCGCATATCGCGCTGGCTGATGCGGCGGACGGGGCGGATGCGGAAAAAATTCAGCGCGAATATTTTCACCTGTTTATCGGCCTTGGGCGCGGCGAGTTTTTGCCTTTCGCCTCATGGTATCTGACTGGCTTTCTGCATGACCGCCCGCTGGCGCGCGTGCGCGAGGACATGGCCAATCTCGGCATTGCCGCGAAGGATGATTTGCGCGAGCCGGAAGATCACATCGCCATTTTGTGTGATGTGATGGCTGGCCTGTGCGATGGCTCGCTCGGCGTGACGGACAATGCGAAGGCGTTTTTTGAACGCCACATCAAGCCCTGGGCCGCGCGGTTTTTTGCTGATGTGGAAAATGCAGCAGACGCAGCTTTTTACAGCGTTGCCGCACGCACGGCGCGCGTATTTATCGAAATCGAGACGGACGCCTACGGGCTGCCGAACTGACACGGAACGGAAATGGATCGGAGGTCAACGCCATGAATAACACCGGCAAGACTGACAAATATATGGCTGATAAAAAGGCAAAAGCCGCTCTTGGGCGGCGCGATGTGCTTAAGGTTCTTGGCCTTGGCGCGGGTGCAGCCGTTGTCTCTGTTGCACCGGCAGCGGCCCAGACCGCTGGTGAGGCTGGCAATGACCGCACCAAGGCGCGCTATCAGGACAGCGCCCATGTGAAACGTTTCTACGAAACCGCCCGTTACCCGAAATAAGAGGTCACTGACATGCTGATCCGCCGCAAGGATACAGATATTCGCCGTGGCCGCTTGCAGGCCGCATTGACACAGGACGCCGGCAAGGCGCTCGACCGGCGCGCCTTCTTGCGCCGTTCCGGGGTTGCCGCTGGCGGCCTTGCTGCCCTTGGCACCATTGCGCCGGTCGCGGTGCGCAAGGCGCAGGCGCTGCCCGCTGGCGCTGGCCAGCCAATGATTATCAAGAAAAACACCTGCACCCATTGCTCCGTCGGCTGTACGGTGACGGCTGAGGTGCAGAACGGTGTCTGGGTCGGGCAGGAGCCGGCTTATGAATCGCCGATCAACCGCGGCGCTCATTGCGCCAAGGGGGCCGCGATCCGTGAACTCGTGCACAGTGAACGCCGCCTGCGGTATCCCATGAAGCTGGTGAATGGCGAGTGGCAGCGGATTGGCTGGGAGCAGGCGCTGAACGAAGTGTCCGCAAAAATGAATGAGCTGCGCGCCAAGAGCGGTGCGGACTCCGTTTATTTGCTCGGCTCGGCAAAGTTTACCAACGAAGCTGCGTATCTGTTCCGCAAATTCGCAGCCTTCTGGGGCACCAACAACGTCGATCATCAGGCCCGGATCTGCCATTCCACCACAGTTGCTGGTGTGGCCAATACGTGGGGTTATGGCGCGCAGACCAACAGCTACAATGACCTGCGCAATGCCAAGACGATGATGTTCATCGGCTCGAATGCGGCGGAAGCCCATCCGGTGTCTTTGCAGCACATCCTTTCGGGCAAGGAAATCAACCGCGCCAACGTCATCGTTTTTGATCCGCGCATGACCCGCACGGCTGCGCATGCCACAGAATATGTGCGCATCCGGCCCGGCACCGATATTGCGGTGATCTGGGGCATGATGTGGCACATTTTCCAGAATGGCTGGGAAGACAAGGAATTCATTGCGCAGCGCGTCGATAATATGGACGCGGTGAAAGCCGAAGTCGCAAAGTATGATCCGAAGACGGTTGAGGATATTACCGGTATTCCCGGTGAGCAGCTCAAGCGCGTGTCGGAAACCTTTGCTAAGCAGCGCCCGTCAACCGTGATCTGGTGCATGGGCGGCACGCAGCATTCGGTCGGCACCGCCAACGTGCGGGCTTATTGCAACCTGCTGCTGGCCACTGGCAATGTCGGCGCGAACGGCACGGGCGCAAATATTTTCCGCGGCCACACCAACGTGCAGGGCGCAACCGATCTGGGCCTCGATGTCACATCGCTGCCGCTGTATTATGGCCTTGTTGAAGGGGCATGGCGCCATTGGGCTCGTGTCTGGGATGTGCCGTATGATTATCTGCAGGCGCGTTTTGACGAAGTGCCGGCCAAGGGTGGCCGCGCTGCCCGCACGCGCAAGCAGAACATGGAAACATCGGGCCTGACCTCGACCCGCTGGTTTGACGCGACCACCTATCCGGCGGAGCAGATTGACCAGAAGGATAATGTGAAGGCGATGGTGGTGTTCGGCCATGGCGGCAACACCATTCCGCGTATTCCCGATTCCGTCGAAGGGTTGGGCAAGCTGGAATTGCTGGTTGTGGCTGATCCGCATCCGACAAATTTCATCTCGCTCGGCAACCGGAAGAACGGCACCTATCTGCTGCCGATCTCGACGACGCTGGAATGTGATGGTTCGCGCACCGCGTCGAACCGCTCGCTGCAATGGGGCGAAAAAATCGTCGAGCCGATTTTTGAATCGGCCAACGATTATTGGGTCATCATGAAGCTGGCGGAGAAGCTCGGCTTCGCCACTCCGATGTTCAAGAACATCAAGATGGTGCAGGGCAAGTTCGGCATGGAGCCGGAGGCTGAATCGCTCTTGAGTGAAATCAACCGTGGCGGCTTCTCGACCGGGTATTCCGGCCAGTCGCCGGACCGCTTGAAGCTGCATCTCAAACATCAGGATAAGTTCGATCTCGTCACACTGCGCGGCGCCAAAGGCACGCCGGTGGAGAACGAATTTTATGGCCTGCCATGGCCATGCTGGGGCACGCCCGAACTCAAGCATCCCGGCACGCACACGCTTTATAATACGAACCTGCACGTCATGGATGGCGGCGGCACCTTCCGCGCCCGCTTTGGTGTGGAGCGCGAAGTGAAGGCGGCAGACGGCACGGTGTCGAAAGTTTCGCTCCTGTCGAATGGTTCGTTCTCGAAGGATTCCGAAATCAAGGACGGGTATCCAGAATTCACCTATGGCGTGCTGAAAAAGCTCGGCTGGGACAAGGATCTGACAGCGTCCGAAGCAGCAACCATTCAGTGGATCGGCGGAGCCAATCCCGATGCCGTTGGCTGGGCGGTTGATTTATCCGGCGGCATTATCCGCGTCGCGATGAAGCATGGCTGTATTCCCTACGGCAATGGCAAGGCGCGCGCGGTGGCGTACAACCTGCCTGATCCGGTGCCGACCCATCGCGAGCCGATTTATACGGCGCGGCCTGACCTTGTCGCCAAATGGCCTGCCCGTCCGGATGAGCGCACATTGCGTTTGCCCAACCTGCATACGACCTTCCAGAAAATGGCCGTGGACAAGGGCATGTCGAAATCCTTCCCGATCATTCTCTCGTCTGGGCGTCTGGTCGAGTATGAAGGCGGCGGTGAAGAAACCCGCTCCAATCCGTGGCTGGCCGAATTGCAGCAGGATATGTTCGTCGAAATCAATCCGGCGGATGCGTCAGCGCGCGGTATTGCCGATGGCCAGTTCGTCTGGGTAACGGGCGCTGAAAATGGCTCGAAGGCGCGCGTCAAGGCGCTGGTCACTGAGCGTGTCGGCAAGGGTGTCGCCTGGATGCCATTCCATTTTGGCGGCTTCTATCAGGGCGAAGACCAGCGCAAGAATTATCCGAAGGGCGCGGACCCGTATGTGCTTGGTGAATCGGTCAATACCGTCACCACCTATGGCTACGATCCTGTGACAGCGATGCATGAAGGCAAAGTCACGCTTTGCCAGATTGCGGTTGCGTAAGAAGGGAAAACAACAATGGCACGAGTTAAATTTCTCTGCGACGCTGACCGCTGCATCGAATGCAATGCCTGCGTCACCGCCTGCAAAAACGAAAATGAGGTGCCGTGGGGGATCAACCGCCGCCGCGTCGTCACCATCAATGACGGCAAGGTGGGCGAACGGTCGATTTCCATGGCCTGCATGCACTGCACGGATGCGCCGTGCGCCGCCGTCTGCCCGGTCAATTGTTTCTTCACCACGGCTGATGGCGTGGTGCTGCATAACAAGGATACCTGCATCGGCTGCGGTTATTGCTTTTACGCCTGCCCGTTTGGCGCGCCGCAATATCCCAAGGTCGGCAATTTCGGATCACGCGGCAAGATGGACAAATGCACCTATTGTGCAGGCGGCCCCGAAGCGGACCTGACCAAGGCTGAATTCGACAAATACGGCTCAAATCGTCTGGCTGAAGGCAAATTGCCGCTGTGCGCGGAAATGTGCTCAACCAAGTCGCTGCTGGCTGGTGATGGCGAAATCATCGCGTCGATCTACAAGGAGCGTGTGGCCAAGCGTGGTTACGGGTCCGGTGCCTGGGGCTGGATGACCGCTTACAAAGAAACCATCAACGTCTGATGCTGTGAGTGCCGCATGAAATATGCGGCGCTTGCGCCAGATCGGGAGGCCATACAGATGAAGGGCCAGACAATGACAAGAATGTTTTCGTATCTGCGCTACGCCTTTTTGGCGCTGGTGCTGGCTGGTGCCATGGGGGCCGCAGCGCCGTCTCTGGCGCAGCAGGCACCGCCCGCCAACCTCAATCCGACGGCTTCATCGGTCAAGGAACAGCAGTTGCTGCAAGCCTTGAAGCCGGGCGACAGCCTATCGGGCCGGGTGACCCTTCCGGATGCAAAATCTGCGATTTTGATTCAGCCGGAAGGCCAGCAATGGCGCGATTTCAAGCGCGGCACATTGCCGAAAGTTGGCGGCATTGCGATCCTCGGCATGCTTGTTGTGCTGATCGCATTCTATCTGATGCGTGGCCGTATCACGACTCCGGGCGGGCCGGCGCGGCAGACCATTCTGCGGTTCAACAGTTTTGAGCGCATGGTGCATTGGCTGACGGCGGTCAGTTTCATTCTGCTCGCGGTTTCCGGGCTGAATGTCACCTTCGGCCGCAGCCTGTTGCTGCCGCTGATCGGTGAAGCATCCTTTGGTGCGCTTTCAGCCACGATGAAGTCTATCCATAATTATGTCGCGTTCGCTTTCATGGCCGGTGTCATTCTGACTTTCCTGATCTGGGTGAAAGACAATGTGCCGGGCATCATCGATATCAAATGGCTCAAGGCAGGCGGCGGCATTATCGGCAACGAGCATCCGCCGGCGGGCCGTTTCAACGGTGGCCAGAAAATGATTTTCTGGAGCGTTGTTGTCGGCGGTGCCGTGCTGTCCATCTCTGGCTTGAATTTGCTGTTCGCAGATGAAGGCATTTCCCACCTGCAATTCTGGTCAACCGTGCATGGTGTGCTCGCCATGGTTATGACAGCCGTTATCATGGCGCATATTTATATCGGTTCCATCGGTATGGAAGGCGCGTTTGATGCGATGGGGTCTGGCGAGGTCGATCTCAACTGGGCCAAGCATCATCATTCCCTCTGGGTCGCGCAGGAAATGAGCAAGGGTGCAGCCGCACCGGTGCGCATGGCGGCTGCAGAATAAAAGCGGCAGGGTGCTGGCGCCAACAGGCGCAAGACCTGCACTTGCTCAGGGCCGGCAGAAAATCATAATAAGCGAAGGCCCGGCTCAATGGCCGGGCTTTCTGTTTGAGGATGGGCATGCGCGTCATCGGTGTCACGGGGTGGAGCGGCTCGGGTAAAACCACGCTGCTGTTGAAAGTGATCCCGCTCCTGCGTGCGCGGGGGGTGCGCGTGGCCACCGTGAAACATGCCCACCATGATTTTGATGTTGATCAGCCCGGCAAGGATTCCTACGAACATCGCAAGGCTGGTGCCAATGAGGTGCTTGTTGCATCCGCCCGGCGCTTTGCCCTCATGCATGAGCTGCGCGATGAGGCAGAGTGGACGCTCGCGGCGCTGCTGCAAAAACTGTCGCCTGTTGATCTGGTGATTGTTGAAGGCTTTAAAACCCAGCGCCATGCCAAGATTGAGGTTTGGCGTGAGGCCACCCGTCAGCCGCCTATTTGCATCCATGACCCAACCATTTTATCCGTCGCGACCTGTGACATGTGCCCTGTGCGCGGCATCCCGATGATGAATTTGAATGATCCGGCATTGATTGCCGATGTCATGATGATGCTGGCGGTCCCGCTGGATGAAACGCTGGCGCGTCTGGCCGCACCCGGTGTTGGTGCCGCGCCCCATCAGGGTGATTGGGTCTAGCGATGGCACAGCTCACGGATGATTGCTTCGCA
>JBOFCU010000011.1:0-10572 GCA_051646285.1 Beijerinckiaceae bacterium | reverse complement strand
TGAACGGGCGCGCACATTGGGTCAGGGCGGCGATATTCGGCAATATCGAGCTTGATGCCCTTCATCTTGGTGGCGGGGTCGAACATGCTTGGCCACTCCCACGTCGCAATGGCGACATGAATCGTGTTGTGCTGGGCGGCCACGGCCATCATTTCCGAGCCGCGCCAAGCCACAGGGCGCACATAGGCGTCCTTCTGGCCATTTTTCGCCAGCACCAGCGCCTTGGCGGCATCCAGTTCAGCCACTGAATAGGGGATGTCGAAATCGAGAATCTCAGCCGATTTCCTGAACCGCTCGGAATGTTCGGTTGATTTGAAGATCACACCGCCATAGGCGCGCTCGCCCTCGAACACGCAGGAGCCATAATGCAGGCCATGGGTGAGAACATGAACCTTCGCATCGGTCCACGCGACAAGTTCGCCATTCATCCAGATGAAGCCGTCGCGCTTGTCAAAAGGAACCATGGACATGGATCATTCCTCCAGAATCGATGCCGTTTCGCCGCTATTGGCGAACGATCATTTCGTGATTACGCCTTGACGAGTAACAATCGCTCGCAGATATGTCAACATCACTGACATAATTGCGCAAGGCTGGCTGAACTGCGCCTGCGCCATGCTGCACGGACGTGCCGAGGAGAACAACGTGGCCCGCACCGGATCGCTCCCATTCCCGTCTACGGCTTTGGATGCCGATGGCGAACCGCTGTTCGAATTGATCGAGCTGCTCTTCTTCGCCTACCGCGATTTCGTCAGCGAACCGGACCGCGTTCTGGCGCGCGACGGCTTTGGCCGGGCCCACCACCGGGTGCTGCACTTCGTCAATCGCCAGCCGGGGCTGACCGTTGCAGAGCTTCTGGATATTCTGAAAATCACCAAGCAGAGCCTCAACCGCGTGCTCAAGGAACTGATTGCCGGCGGCCATGTTGAACAGCGCGAAGGCACGGCAGACCGCCGGCAGCGGTTGTTGTTTGCGACGGCCAAAGGCAAGGCGCTGGCGCGTGAACTGGCGGCGTTGCAGGATCGGCGTGTGCGGGCAGCGCTGGCGGCCGTGCCGCCTGAATCGGCGCCGCACGTTGCGGAATTTCTGCGCGCGATGATTGATGCCAGCGAGCGCAACCGGGTGCCGGCTGTGCCGGGTGAAAAGGATGGACGCGGATGATGACCATGCGGCCGCGAACCATTCCCGGTGACGATGCGCCCCACATTCTCGTGGTGGATGATGACCGTCGCTTGCGTGAATTGCTGGCGCGTTTTCTTGGCGATGCCGGTTATCGGGTAACCACAGCAGAGGATGCGCCGTCGGCCATCGAAAAATTATCGGGCCTGATGTTCGACCTCATGGTGCTCGATGTCATGATGCCAAAAATGTCCGGCTTTGATTTTGTCAAGCAACTGCGCGAAACGGACAATCACGTGCCGGTGCTGATGCTGACAGCGCGCTCGGAATCCGGTGACCGCATCAAGGGCCTGGAATTGGGGGCCGATGACTATCTGACAAAGCCGTTCGAGCCGCGCGAATTGATTTTGCGCATTTCCGCTATTTTGAAGCGTGCCACGCCCAGCGCCCCTGCGGCCGAAGCGCCGCCGCTGGAATTGGTCCGCTTCGGTGATTTCATTTTCCGGCTCGACCGCGGCGAATTGCGCCGGGGCGATGAAGCGATTCATGTCACCGAACGCGAGCGGGATATTCTTTTGATTCTGGCCAACGCGCGCGGGGAGCATGTGCCGCGCGAGGCGCTCTCCGGCGGCAACGCTGCCAATGAGCGGACGATTGACGTGCAGATCAACCGCCTGCGCCGCAAGATTGAGGTGGATCCCACTTATCCGCTGCTGCTGCAAACCGTGCGCGGCATTGGCTACCGTCTGGTGCTTGACCGGTGAATAGCCTTCAGCCCGTGATGCAGTTTTTTTACCGGCTGCGTCTGCTGACAACGCGCGCCATGCGCAACGCTTTGCCCAAAGGGCTTTTCGCCCGTTCGCTTCTGATTATTATTGTGCCGATGGTGCTGCTGCAATCGGTTGTCGCCTATGTCTTTATGGAGCGGCATTATCAGCAGGTGACGCGGCGGCTTTCGCAGGCCGTGACGCAGGATATTGCGGCCATTATTGATCTTTATGAACTGACGCCAACCAGGGAGAATGGCGACAGAATTGCCGATATTGCCGACCGGCAGATGAGCCTTGATGTCGAGTTCATGGCGCGCGAGCCGTTGCCGCCGCCCAGTCCCAAACCCTTTTTTGATGTGCTTGATCAGACTTTGTCCGAGGAGGTGCGCAAAATTATCAAGCGGCCCTACTGGATTGATACGGTGGGCCGCTCCAGTTTTGTCGAAATTCGGGTTCAGTTGCAAGAATCGACCATGCGCGTGATTGCACGGCGCAACCAGACCTATGCTTCGAATTCGCATATTTTCATTGTCTGGATGGTTGGCACATCCATGGTGTTGCTTGGCGTGGCCATTATATTTCTGCGCAACCAGATCAAGCCGATCTTGCGGCTGGCCGATGCCGCAGAGAGTTTTGGCAAGGGCCGCGATGTGGCTTTCCGCCCGCGCGGTGCGCGCGAAGTGCGAGCCGCAGGCCGCGCTTTTCTTGAAATGAAATCGCGCATCGAGCGGGCAATCGACCAGCGGACGGCGATGCTCAACGGCGTCAGTCACGATCTGCGCACGATATTGACGCGCTTCAAGCTTTCGCTCGCCCTGATGGATGAAACGTCAGAAGTCGAAGCGCTGAAAAAAGACACCGACGAAATGGGCCGCATGCTGGAAGCCTATCTGGCTTTCGCGCGCGGGGATGCGGGTGAAAATGCGGTTGCGACGGATATTCGCAGCATTCTTGAGGAATTGAAAAGCGATCTTGAGCGGCAGGGGCATGCCACTGCCATCGAAATTGCCGGTGATCCGACGGTGATCGTGCGGCCCGATGCCTTCAAGCGGCTGCTGGCCAATCTCGTGGGCAATGCCGCACGCTATGGTGATCGTATCGCCATCAATGCGCAGCATATCGGGCGCTGGCTCACGGTGACAATTGATGATGATGGGCCGGGCATCCCCGAAGACAAGCGCGATGACGTGTTCAAGCCGTTTTTCCGGCTTGATGAAGCCCGCAATCAGGATGAGGGCGGCACCGGGCTGGGCTTGGCCATTGCCCGTGATATTGCCCGCAATCATGGCGGCGACATTACGCTGGGCGTGGCGGCACTTGGTGGTTTGCGCGCAACAGTGCGCATTCCAGCCTGATTAAAATACAGGGCATTGATTAGGACATAGCATTCAGCTCCGCCCGCTATGCGCGCAGGCAGGTCAGTTTAATATAGCCGCCCGCCATCGGGCACCGCCTGTTGTGGTCCGATCAGCATCACCTCGCCATTGGCATCTGGCACGCCAAGCGTCAGCACTTCTGACATGAAGGGGCCGATCTGGCGCGGTGGAAAATTCACCACGGCCAGAACCTGATGGCCAACCAGCGTTTCAGGCGGATGATTTTTGACGATTTGCGCCGATGATTTTTTTTGGCCGATCTCTGGGCCAAAATCGATCACCAGCTTGATCGCTGGTTTGCGGGCTTCCGGAAAAGCCTCCGCCTTGATGATCGTGCCAACGCGAATATCAATTTTCAGGAAATCATCAAAGGCAATCATGCGAATCATCGTTCATAGGGACGAAATGAAACCCTGGAGAGCGCGATACAGCACTCTCCAAGAATATAAAAGTTCAGCCTTTGGCCATTGCATTCTTGATCATGCCAACAATAGCCATGACAACAATGCCGCCGATGCCGCCACCAGCAACCTGGCCACCAATGCCGCCGGCCAGCGCTGGAATGAGCGCGCCCAGAATTTGACCGCCGACGCCACCGCCAACAATACCGGCCAGTGAATTTCCCAGAACGCCAAGGCTGAGATTCTTCAAAAGCGCGCCGCCGATATTGCCGCCAACGGCACCGCTGATGACCTGGGTAATAATGGCTTCCATGGTTGCCCCCTTGATAAAGCCGCACGGATTGTGCCGGGGCAGGGTAGTGGAAATGGCAGCGCGGTCAAATTGACGGTCAGGATATGTAATAGCATCTTACTTTTTGGCTTCCCGCCGGATTTTGCCTGAAACAGGATCAATCACCAGCAAGCGCTCCTGTCCTTCAGGGTCGCGCACATCAACGCGGTAGCAATCCTGTGTATCAGCGCTGCGGCGCAGCACCACAAGCCCCTCGTCCTCAAGCCGATTGATGATGCTGCGCAACGGCAGCCACATGTCCCGTGGAAATATCGTGCAGGCCGAAGGCACTTCGGCGGTGCGTGCAGGCGTTGTCAGCACCATCACGGCAAGCGCGGCGTTGAAGGACAGGACGCCGAAAATCACGCGCATGGAAACATATTGAATGGTCATCGGCGGTGTCTCGCGCATGCCGGTGATGCTGACATGGCAGTGGTAACAGCCGCTCAGCATGACGTGAAAGCGATGGTTGCGCCGCAGTTGCATTGCGATGCCTGCCGCTTTGATCTGACCGGACTTGTGCTATCATTTTGCCAAGCAGCCGGAGGCAATGGTCATGACCGTTTCGAGGTGGCTTGTGGGATGCGGCTTTACGGCCTTGCTGATGCAGGGCTTCAGTGCGCAGGCTGAGACTGCGGTGCCACGCGTGTGGCCATCGGCGGGGCAGACAGCCCAATCCATTTTACCGCCCTGCACCTGCCGCGCCCGCGGTCAGGATTATACGGTTGGCGAGAATATTTGCCTGAATACGCCAGCCGGTGCGCGCCGCGCCACGTGCGGCATGGTCCTCAACAACACCAATTGGGAGGTGAGCGGCGAGGCGTGCGAAACCTCGTCATTATATGGCCGGTTGCGCGGCTGATCAGACAATCAGCGTCAGCTTTTTGGCTGCGCGCGTTACGCCCGTATAGAGCCAGCGCGCGCGTGAATCGGGAAATGCAAAACTCTCATCGAACAGGGCCACATCATCCCATTGCGACCCCTGCGCTTTGTGGACGGTGAGTGCGGAGCCATAATCAAATTCATCATAGGCGCGGCGCTCCGGCCACGCAAAATCCTCAATGCCGCCGGTAAAACATTCTGGCCGCACGCTGACACGCAGAAATTTGCGCGAGGGATCATCTTCGGATGCGAGCCGCAAATTCAGCAGAACACTTTTCGATGGCCGCCGTTCCTGCACCGTCCAGAGCGAGCCATTGAGCAGGCCCTTCTTGCGGTTGTTGCGCAGGCACACCAGTTTATCCCCGGCTTGCGGCAGCGGGTCGGTAAATCCCGCGATTGTACGCAGCCGCTGATTATAATTGCGTCGCGTCACATTGCGCCCCACCAGCACCTGATCGGCCTGCCGCACCCGCTCCGGGTCAAGATCGGCCCGCGTCACAATGTGCGTGTCGCCAAAAATGCCGGGCACAATCGGCCGGCCTTCGCGAATATCCATGGACAGCCGCACAATCGGGTCATCCGCGGCCTGCCGGTGCACCTCCGTCAGCATCGCCTCCGGCTCGGCATTGGTAAAGAAACCGCCGCCGGAAATGGGTGGCAACTGCGCCGGGTCCCCCAGCACCAGCAACGGCGCGCCAAATGACAGGAGGTCGCGCCCAAGTTCCGCATCCACCATCGAACATTCATCAATGATGATCAGCTTGGCCTTGGCAGCAGGCGCATCATCCCACAATTCGAAATTGGGCGATTCGGCCGCCGTCTCCCGCGCCTTGTAGATCATCGCGTGCAGGGTGGATGCGCCATGGCATCCCTTGCGTTGCATCACCAGAGCCGCCTTGCCGGTAAAGGCGCCAAACAGCACCTTGCCGGAAACGCCGTCAGCGAGATGGCGCGCAAGGGTCGTTTTTCCGGTTCCGGCAAAGCCGAACAGGCGGAAAATCTGCGGTGTATTGCCGCTGCCGGGCTTGGCTTTGAGCCAATCGGCCACAGCGGCAAGGGCCGCGTCCTGTTGCGGTGAAAATTTCATCGAATCGATTTGTTTGTACCATTGTAGCGAATGACGGTGTGCAGCACGACAGCCCGCAATGCGTAAGATGCTTTGTTAACTCAAATGCCGCAGCGGCGGCATGGTCTGCCCGCGCTGAAGGGACAGAAGTTGTCAGCATCAGCGTGGAGCCTCAGACATTTTTTCCTATCAGCCTTCCGTTTTGGCCGGACTCGCCCCATATTGCCGCCATGGCCAGACCTCCGAAAGATCCTGCCCGCGCCACCCGCGCCAAGGCATCAAAGCCCGTATTGAAGCCGCTGGAAGGGCATCTTGCTGCCTTGCTGAATCCGGCGATTGGCCGTGGCACGGCCGGCCCGGGAACAGCAGCGTCCGGCCGGTCAGGCTTTGGGGAAGCGCCGCAGGCCGGGTTTGACGCGGGGCCGGTCACGGGGGTTGATCCCCGTCTCGCCAAGGCTTTGGGCTTGCCATCCGGCAAGAGCAGCGCTGCCATAAAGACTGGCTCTGGAACAAAGTCTGGCGGAAAAGGCAGCAAACCACCGCGCTGGGTTGAGGAAGTGCCGCTGGATGGTCTGCGCGAGGGGCATGAGCCGCGCGAGCGGACCGCATTGGCTCTCAGTGACGCGCCCGATGCGGCTGCGTTTGCTGGTCTGGGCGGGGCGGATGCAACCGCCAAGGCGCTGGAATCGCGCCTGCGTGATGGCTCACCGTTTATTGACCCGCAACAGACATGGGTGCCGCACCGGCCCGACCGGCCGGAAAAGTCGGAAGGCGGTATCGCCTTCCAGATGGTGAGCGATTTTGAGCCGGCAGGCGATCAGCCCACGGCGATTGCCGAATTGGTGGATGGCATCAGCCGCCATGAGCGTGATCAGGTCCTGCTGGGGGTGACTGGCTCAGGCAAGACTTTCACCATGGCGAAGGTGATTGAAAAAACCCAGCGGCCGGCCTTGATCCTGGCCCCGAACAAGACACTGGCGGCCCAGCTTTATGGCGAGTTCCGCAGTTTTTTCCCCAACAATGCGGTCGAATATTTCGTATCCTATTACGATTATTATCAGCCCGAAGCCTATGTGCCGCGCTCCGATACTTACATTGAAAAAGAATCCTCGATCAACGAACAGATCGACCGGATGCGCCACTCGGCCACGCGCTCGCTGCTGGAACGCGATGATGTGATTATTGTTGCGTCCGTATCCTGCATTTACGGCATCGGTTCGGTCGAAACTTACACGGCCATGACATTTACCGTGCAGGTGGGAGACCGGATTGATCAGCGCCAGCTCATCGCTGATCTGGTCGCGCTGCAATACAAGCGCAGCCTTGGTGATTTTACCCGCGGCGTGTTTCGCGTGCGCGGTGACGTCATTGAAATTTTCCCGGCGCACTATGAGGATCGCGCCTGGCGTGTCGGCCTGTTTGGCGATGAGGTCGAAACCATTCAGGAATTTGACCCGCTCACCGGGCAGAAAACCGGCGATCTGAAATTCGTCAAGATGTACGCCAATTCCCATTACGTGACACCGCGTCCGACACTCAATCAGGCAACGAAAAGTATCAAGGCGGAATTGAAGCACCGGCTCGAGGAGCTGCACCGCATGGGCCGTTTGCTGGAGGCGCAGCGGCTTGAGCAGCGCACGATGTTTGATCTGGAAATGCTGGAAGCGACCGGCTCCTGCAACGGCATCGAAAATTATTCGCGCTATCTCACCGGCCGCAAGCCCGGTGAACCGCCGCCGACACTGTTTGAGTATCTCCCCGACAATGCGCTGGTGTTTACCGATGAAAGCCATGTCACCGTGCCGCAGATTGGCGGCATGTATCGCGGCGATTTCCGGCGCAAGGCCACGCTGGCGGAGTATGGCTTCCGTTTGCCAAGCTGCATGGACAACCGGCCCTTGCGCTTTGAGGAATGGGACGCGATGCGCCCGCAGACCGTGCATGTCTCCGCCACACCCAGCAATTGGGAAATGGAACGCACGGGCGGCGTTTTTGTTGAACAGGTCATCCGCCCCACCGGCCTGATTGATCCGGTTGTCGAAATCCGTCCGGCCCGGTCGCAGGTGGATGATTTGCTGGGCGAAGTGAAAGAGGTGGCAGCCAAGGGCTATCGCACCCTGGTGACCGTGCTCACCAAGCGCATGGCCGAGGATCTGACAGAATATCTGCATGAGCATGGCGTGCGCGTGCGCTATATGCACAGCGATATTGATACGATCGAGCGCATCGAGATTATCCGCGATTTGCGGCTTGGCGCCTTCGATGTGCTGGTTGGTATCAACCTGTTGCGCGAGGGCCTTGATATTCCTGAATGTGCGCTGGTCACCATTCTGGATGCGGACAAGGAAGGTTTTTTGCGCAGCGAGACATCCCTTGTGCAAACCATTGGCCGCGCCGCGCGCAATGTCGATGGCAAGGTCATTCTCTACGCTGACAACATGACCGGCTCGATGGACCGGGCGATTGCGGAAACCAACCGCCGCCGTGAAAAGCAGGAGGCGTATAATAAGGCCCACGGCATCACGCCGCAAAGCATCAAGAAGAATATCGGTGATATTCTCGACAGTGTGTATGAGCGCGACCGCGTGACCGTCGATAGCGGTCTTGTGGACAAGAAGGGCGAGCCGCTGGCCGGCCACAACCTCAAGGCCGTGATTGCGGATATGGAAAAGCGCATGCGCACCGCAGCCGCAGATCTGGAATTTGAAACCGCAGCGCGTCTGCGCGACGAAATTAAGCGCTTGCAGGCAACTGAGCTCGCCATTGCGGCTGACCCGCTGGCCCGGCAGGCGGATGTGGAGCGTGAGGCCGGGTCTTATGCCGGTGAGCGGTCTTATGGCCGCGCCGCCAATCTCCCGGCGCAGACGCGGGTGCGCAAACCGGCGGATGCGGATATGGGCCCGCACAATTTTGGTGGCGGTGAAGCCATGCCACTGAGTGACAAGCCAGTACCGCAGCGTCCCGGCAGCGCCGGTTCCAAGGGCAAGCGCTGGCGCAAAAGCCGTTAACCTTGTTCAGAAGCACGCAATTTTAACGGTATCCACCAAACGCTTTTTAACAGGTTGCGCTCATGATCAATCCATTCAGATGGAATGTTGGTCATGCAAATGTTCGTTTCCAAAGATCCTTTACAGCACGCGGCACAGCCCGAGCGCCGTGACGTGGCGCAGCGGCCTGACCGCGCGATCGGTCATGTGATCGCCTGTAACGGATCGCGCGCAACGATTGCGACGCAAAGTTCGATGACCACGCTCGACCTGCATCACAGCTGGGCCATCGGTAAGCTTATTTCCATCAACCTCGGCACATCGCGTATCGCTGGCATGGTCTATCATATCCATTCGCCTGACGGTGTTTGGAAGCAGGAGAGTGCCAACGCCATTCATGTCGAGATCGAATTGCTCGGCGCCGTGCTGGATTTGCCCAATGGCAAAAGCGAATTCCGCCGGGGTATTTCTGAATATCCCCATCTGGGCGCGCCGGCCCACCGCATCCGCCATGCAGACTTGCAGCAGATTTTCGACCTTGGTGAGCGCGCGACAATCACACTTGGCAACATCTCGCAGGATGAAACCATTCCAGCAACGGTTTGCGTCGATGACATGCTGAAAAAGCATTTCGCCGTGCTGGGCACCACTGGCGTGGGTAAATCGAGTTCTGTGTCGGTGCTGCTGCGCAAAACCACGGAAGCGCGCAAGACCCTGCGCATCCTGATCCTCGATCCGCACAATGAATATGCGGCCGCATTTCCCGACACATCCATCACAGTGGATTCATCATCCCTTGATTTGCCGTTCTGGCTGTTCCGCTTTGAGGAATTTGTCGATGTGCTGTATCGCGGCCGCAAGGCTGTGGAAGAAGAATGTGATATTCTGCGTGAGTTGATCACGCAGGCAAAAACCAAATATCGCTCCAATGCAACCCACGAAGTGACCAGCTCGCTGTTGAAGCGCCCAATTTCGGTGAGTGGCGGCGGCGGTGGTGGCGGAACGACATCGGAAGCGCCTGCGCCATTCCGTATGCTCGATTTATTTGGCCTGATTGATGATATTCTCGGCCAGCTTGAGCCGCGGTTCAGCCGCGTGCATCTGCGCGCCTTGCGCGTGCGTCTTGATGCGCTGCAAAACGATCCGCGCTATCGCTTCATGTTCAATGGCGCGATGGGCAATGATAATCCTGAGCCGATCATCAGCCATATTTTCCGCATTCCCGATCATGGCCGGCCGATCACCGTGTTTCAGCTTGCATCACTGCCGTCGGAGGTGATCAACGCCGTCGCGTCCGTCTTGTCGCGCATGGCGTTTGATCTCGCTATGTATAGCGGCGGCCAATACGAAATTCTCGTGGTCTGCGAAGAAGCGCACCGCTATGTGCCGGAAAATCAGGCGCTCGGCTTTGCGCCGACGCGTGCTGCCATTTCCAAAATCGCGAAGGAAGGCCGGAAATATGGCTGCTATCTCGCGATTGTGACACAGCGGCCGGGTGAGCTTGATCCCACCATTTTATCGCAGTGCTCAACTGTGTTTGCGATGCGATTGTCGAACGAGCGCGACCAGAGCATCATCAAGGCCGCGATCGGTGACGCCTCCGCCAGCACGATCAGCTTTCTGTCTGCCATCGGCAACCG
>JBOFCU010000175.1:0-1525 GCA_051646285.1 Beijerinckiaceae bacterium | reverse complement strand
AAGAACGGCTGGCCGAGGCAGAGGAACTTGGCTGCAATGTGCTGTGCGGCGATGCGACGCGTGACGAGACGCTAAATGCCGTGCGAATCGCGCAGGCGTCTTCGGTTATTGTATCAGCTGGGCGCGACGATGCGTCGATCCTGATGGTGCTCACCGTGCGTCATCTGGCACCGAACGTGCCGATCAGCGTGGTGATTCGTGCTGACGATAATGAGCTGCTGGCCCGGCAGGCGGGGGCCACGACGGTCATCAACCCGGTCAGCTTTACCGGCCTTTTGCTTGCAAGCTCATGTCATGGCGAGCATATCTCCGAATATCTTTCGGATCTGGCCTCGATTGGCGGGCAGGTGCTGATTCAGGAACGCCCCGTTGCCGCCAGCGAAATCGGCACAAGATTGCGCGATTTGCCCGACGGCATCGGTGTGCGTGTCTACCGCGACGGCAAGAATTACGGCTTTTGGGAACCCGAAGCGCAGCAGTTGATGGCTGGCGACATGCTCGTGCAGATCATGCCGTCACAGCCTGCAACCTAACTGCCGAGCATCACAAACACCGCGCCCATGGCCGCATAGAATACCAGCCAATATCCGGCATCGATGGCAAACAACTTTCCCGACCGCCTTGAAAACAGATAGTTGGTGCCGATCGCGGGAACGATGAAGCCAAGCGCCACGCCGACCGAAATCATCATCGTCGAACGCGCGCTCATGTCGCCGAAATGCGCGAGCAAATGCCCAAGAAACACAGCCGACAGCACCGAAAAGGCGAATGTCAGCCCGTAGAGCTTGAGCATATTGGCATCTTTCAGGCTTTCTTCGGTAAAGCCGTGCTCGGCCATCCAGGCCTTTGCGAACAAGGGCCCGTACCAGATGCCGCCAACCAGAAAACCGGCCGCAGCAGCGACGAAAATCGCCAGCAGATTCACATTTTGCATGATATTTTCCCCTCCATATCAGGGCGTAATCATGCGCCTGTTCAGCGTTCGTGACAAGTGTGCATAAACCCGCTATGCGCGCCGCCATCATGGCAACTCAAATCAAAGCAGCCCCCAAGGTGGGCATGGTGTCGCTTGGCTGTCCCAAGGCGCTGGTCGATAGCGAACGGATACTGACCAAGCTGCGCGCCGACGGCTATGGCCTGTCCCCCGATTATGCGGGCGCGGACGTGGTGCTGGTCAACACCTGCGGCTTTCTCGATTCTGCAAAGGAAGAGAGCCTCGAGGCGATTGGCGAGGCTATCGCCGAAAATGGGCGCGTGATCGTTACCGGCTGCATGGGCAATGAAGCCGATGTCATCCGCGCACGCTTTCCCGATGTGCTGGCGATCACCGGCGCGCATCAATATGAGGATGTCGTGTCGGCAGTGCACGATGCCGCGCCGCCCGCGCGGGGAGCATTTGTCGATCTGGTGCCAGAAGGCGGGCTAAAGCTGACCCCGCGCCATTACAGCTATCTGAAGATTTCCGAAGGCTGCAACCATAGCTGCGCCTTCTGCATCATCCCCTCGTTGCGTGGCAAACTCGCCA
>JBOFCU010000330.1:0-2321 GCA_051646285.1 Beijerinckiaceae bacterium | reverse complement strand
TGAGGCGCACCAGCGCGGCCAGATCATTGGCAAGGGTCTGTGTCTCTGCCCGCAATTCCGGCATGACCGCGCCGAGCGCAATCGCCGCCCGCACGGAAGCGAGAATATCATCGGGCCGGACAAAAATGGCCGGCGGCGGCTTGCGGCCCATGCGCTGCAAGGCGGCCAGCACCTCGGCAATCAGATCGCGCCGTGCCGACAGGGATTCACGGATGGCACGCTCGTTCTTTTCCAATGCGGCCAGCCGCAACTCAATCGCGCCCATGCGCTGTTCGGTCGCCCGCAGCTTGTCCGCCGTCTCGATCAGGCTGGTGTTCAGCCGGCCACGGTCGGCGCGCACCGCCTCGACCTCACCATCGAGCTTCTGGCGCAGCTGTGCATTGTCCTGAATCGACTTCTCGATGGATTCCAGCTCAGCCTTGTGCCTGGCGCGCTCGGCTGCCTGGCGCACCACTTCGGGGGGTGCATCCGTGCCCCGCAGGGATGGCTGGGCGGCGGACGGGGCTTCCTGCCGGGTGGCCGGTGCAGTCTGGGCGTGCACAGTGGTGCTGGATGCCAGAAGCGCCAGCGCAGCCCACAGCACAACCGCGCGCACAAACTCGCACACAACCGCGTGCGCGCAGGGGCGGGCGGTCTGCAAGATATCGGGCCGGTGATTCGTCATCAAACACGATGATAGGGGTGCCCGGCCAGAATTGTCATCGCACGATAGAGCTGTTCAGCGACGACAATGCGGACAATCTGGTGCGGCATGGTGGCGGCGCCGAACGACCAGACCGCCAGCGCTTGCTGGCGCAAGGCCGGGTCCAGCCCATCCGCACCGCCGATGACCAGCGCCAGCGCTTTCAGCCCGCCATCACGCTTCTGACCAATGAACTGGGCCATACCGTCGCTGGAGAGTGATGATCCGCGCTCATCAAAACAGATATAGGGCTGACCATTGAGGCTGTCGCGGATGGCCGCCGCTTCCTGCCCCTTCCGGTCGTCAGGCCGGCTGGCCTTCGATTCCGCAATCTCCGCCACCACTGGACCGGTAAAGCCGAGCTTGCGTCCTGCATCGGCAGCCCGCGCGATATAGCGTGTGCACAGGGCGCGCTCCGGCCCGTCTTTCATGCGGCCCACGCCGGTCAGGATGAGGCGCACGGATCACTCTCCCTGTGGCGCGGGTGCAGAAATGGCACTGGCACGGCGGTTCCTACCGCGCGCGCTTTGCGCCTGCAGATCAGCCAGCCTTGCGCTCGCCTGGCCGGTCCTCGCCCCACATTTTCTCAAGATTGTAGAAGGCGCGCACTTCCGGGCGGAAAACATGGACAACGACATCGCCGACATCAATCAGCACCCAGTCACAATGGGGCATGCCTTCGATGCGGACGCTTTCGCCGGCGGCCTTCATGGCTTTGGCCACCTCGTCAGCGATGGCGCCAACATGGCGGTTGGAGCGGCCTGTGGTGATGATCATGGTATCGGCAAGCGAGGTTTTCGCCCCGAGATCGATGGCAACCGTCTCTTCCGCCTTCATGTCCTCAAGCACGGTCATGATGCGGCTCGCCAGAGTCGGCGCGACGGGGCTGCCCGATGGGCTTGCCGGGGTGGAGGCGGCCACGCCTTTGGGAGCGGCGGCCTTGCGGGACCGTGTCTTGGTCCCCGTTTGTAGCGCTGTGGTCAGTGCCAGACCCTCTTCCTCACATGGCGGGATCGCAATCCCGGTGCTGGTGGTCGCGGCACCAAGGGTGATGCCGCTTCGTTAAGATAGTGTGACGCCCTGTGCCATTTCAATGCACTTGCGCCGTGATTTTTCTGCCTGCGTATCAAAGGCCAATATCGTCAGGCCGCATCAGGCCCCGGCGGATGGCCGTTGATGACAGAATCGACCGCTTGCCATGCAGAAACACCCAGGCCGGCGCGCGCAGATCCGGGAGGGCCGCCGCCGCCCGTTCCGGGATGCGGTATTTCTGCAAGGTCTGGGCCGCGCGCGAATTGAGCGCCCGCAGCGTATAGCGGGGACGATCCACCACCGCCAGTGGCACGCGCGACGCAATGGTCTGCCAGCCGCCCCATTGGGAAAACTGGGCCAGATTGTCCGCCCCCATCAGCCAGACAAACCGCACCTGCGGACAGCGCCGTTGCAGGGCGGCAATCGTATCCACCGTATAATGAGTGCCGAAATCATGCTCGACCCCGGTGATCTTGATGCGGGGATGGGCTGACAGACGTTGCGCCGCCTCCATGCGCTCATCCAGCGGCGGCAGGCCGGAATTGTTTTTCAGCGGATTGCCCGGCGTCACGAGCCACCACACCGCATCCAGCCGCAGCCGCTTCAT
>JBOFCU010000312.1:0-8356 GCA_051646285.1 Beijerinckiaceae bacterium | reverse complement strand
ACCACCAAATCCGCCTTCACCACGGGGGCTGAAACCCTGACGCGCGTTGAAGCTTTCGCCCTGCGGCTTGCTGCCGCCATTGGAGCGGCGCGGTCCACCCCGGCTCGGACGTTGTTCCTCAGCACGGCCTTCGGCACGGCTGTGCGGGGCTGCGTCATTGCGGCGGCGCTGGCCATTCTGCGGCCGGCCTTGACCGGCGCGCGGATCACGATGGCGCTCGATTTCAATTTTCGGCAGCGGTGTTTTCAAATCAACGCCATCGGGCATGGCGATCATGGGAATGGACACGCGTGTGGTGCGTTCGATGTCGCGCAGGAACGGGCGCTCTTCATTCGCGCAGAATGAAATGGCAATGCCGGACGCGCCGGCGCGTGCGGTGCGGCCAATGCGATGCACATAAGCTTCCGGCACATTTGGCAGTTCAAAGTTGATGACGTGGGTGACGCCATCCACATCAATGCCGCGCGCAGCAATATCTGTTGCGACAAGCACGCGGCAATTGCCATCACGGAAAGCTTTCAGCGCCCGTTCGCGCTGGCCTTGTGATTTGTTGCCGTGGATGGCCTGCGCCTCGATGCTGGCCGCATCCAGATGTTTCACCACCTTGTCAGCGCCATGCTTCGTGCGGGTAAAGACGAGCACGCGTTCAATAGCTTCATCGCGCAAGACTGCGTGAAGCAGCGCCTGCTTTTGCACTGTCTGCACGAACATGACGCCCTGCGTGACACGCTCGGCGGTTGTTGCAACGGGCGTCACCGCCACCTTGACGGGATTATCGAGAAAGGAATCCGCAAGGCCGGAAATTGTTTTCGGCATCGTGGCGGAAAAGAACATGCTCTGACGCTTTTTCGGCAGCATCGGCACGATACGCTTCAGCGCGTGGATAAATCCAAGGTCGAGCATCTGGTCGGCTTCATCCAGCACCAGCACTTCAATATCTTGCAGCGTAACCGCGCGCCGGTCGATGAGATCGAGCAGGCGGCCAGGCGTTGCCACCAGAATATCAAGTCCCGGCAGCAGCAGGCGCTGCTGCTTGCCAATCGGCACGCCACCAAAAATCACATCGGTCTTGAGCCCAAGATCGCGGCCATAGGTGCGGAAGCTCTCGCAAATCTGGCTCGCCAGTTCGCGTGTCGGGCTGAGGATGAGCGCGCGCACGGTGCGCTGGATCCGCGGCTTGGTGGTGCGGCCAAGGCGATTGAGAATTGGCAGAGCGAACGCAGCCGTCTTGCCGGTGCCAGTCTGGGCAATGCCCAGAATATCGCGGCCGGCAATCGCCATCGGGATGGTCTGGCTCTGGATCGGGGTGGGTTTGGTATAGCCTTCGGCCACAAGCGCTTTTTGAATGGGGGCGGCGAGCGGAAAATCGGTGAACTGAGTCACGGGTAGCAGCTTTCAATATGACCGCGAACACGGTCGCGCGCGTTCACATCATCGCGTGAAGCGCTGAGATGACGACCCGCGTGAAAGGGGAGCCTTGAAACGAAACGGTTGAAGGGGAAGCCGGCGCCAATCAGGGCGCTCTCACGCAGCTTCACGCACACGGGTGGGCGCAATCGCGCTGCCGTCTTCGTCTCGTGAGCGTCACATGCGCCTGTTTGGCACAAAGGTCAAGTGCTTACCGCATTGCAACATCATGTTTATCCGCTCTGGAATGCGTGTGGTGCGCATGGCTCATCCTTTGCGCCCCCTTCCCTTCACCTGCGCCGGTGCCGATGATACCCCTATTGTTTCATCCGTATCCTGCCTGTGAAAGCCCTGTATGAGCCGCCTGTTTGAACCCCTGAATCTCGGATCACTTGCCCTTCCCAACCGCATCATCATCGCGCCGATGTGCCAGTATTCCGCTCAGGATGGGCTGATGAATGACTGGCACCTCATGCATCTGGGGTCGCTCGCCCTTTCGGGCGCTGGCCTGCTGATCATCGAGGCCACGGCGGTGACACCGGAGGGGCGTATCACGCCGGGCGATACCGGGCTGTATAATGACGCGACCGAAGCGGCGATGACGCGGGTCATCCATGCCGTGCGCCGCTACTCGCCGATGCCGATTGCGATCCAGCTTGCTCACGCCGGGCGCAAGGCGTCCAGCGAACGGCCATGGAAGGGCGGCGCGCAAATTGCGCCGGATGCGCCCGAGGGGTGGCAGGCTGTGGCCCCCTCACCTGTGCCGCACAATGCCCATGAAGTTGCGCCGACTGGACTGGATGGTGCCGGGCTATCCCGGTTGCGCGATGCGTTTGCTGATGCGGCGCGGCGGGCCGCCCGTATGGGGTTCGATGGCATCGAACTGCATGGCGCGCACGGCTATCTGCTGCATGAATTTCTTTCGCCGATTTCCAACCAACGCACCGATGCCTATGGCGGCAGCCTTGAAAACCGCATGCGGTTTCCGCTGGAAGTGTTTGATGCCGTGCGTGCGGCATTTCCTCCTGAGCGGCCAGTTTGGATGCGCGTCTCCGGCACCGACTGGGTCGAAGGTGGCTGGACCATTGCAGAAACGATTGCATTTGCTCAAGCGCTGGCAGCGCGCGGTTGTGCCGCCATGCATGTCAGCTCCGGCGGGGTATCATCGCAGCAGAAAATTACACTCGGGCCGGGCTATCAGGTGCCGCTGGCGGCGCAGGTCAAGGCTGCTGTAACCATTCCCGTGATTGCTGTCGGGTTGATCACGGATGCTGAACAGGCGGAAGCCATTATCGCCCATGACGAGGCCGATGCCATCGGTATTGCACGCGGTATTATTTATGATCCGCGCTGGCCCTGGCATGCCGCCGCAAAATTGGGTGCAAAAGTCACGGCGCCGCAGCAATATTGGCGCAGCAATCCGCGTGATGTACCGGACCTTTTCAAGGACGCGTTCTTCGGCCAGCGCTGACGTTGTAAAAAATGGCAGCCGGAATTGCCTGGCTGCCATTGTTATCAATAAGAGGTGGCAAAAAAGCCTGTGCTTCTTTGCCCGCAGGATCAGACGACCTTGGTGTGGAGCGTGCCAACACCCTCGACATAGCCTTCCATCACGTCGCCGCTGACAATCGCGCCGACACCGGCGGGCGTGCCTGACATGATGAGATCACCGGGCTGCAATTCAAACAGGCCGGAGAGATAGGAAATCATTTCCGGCACTTTCCAGATCATGTGGTTGAGATCACCCTGCTGGCGGACTTCGCCATTGACCTTCAGCCACACAGCCCCGTTGGCGGGGTGGCCAATCTTGCTGGCCGGCACAATCGCTGTCATCGGCGCGGAATGTTCAAACGCCTTGCCAATTTCCCACGGGCGGCCTGCCTTCTTGCACTCATCCTGCAAATCACGGCGTGTCATGTCGAGGCCAACGGCATAGCCATAAACATGATCCATCGCCTTATCGAGCGGGATATCCTTGCCACCTTTTGAGAGCGCTACCACAAGCTCTATCTCGAAATGAACATTCTTGCTGCGTGCCGGATAGGGAAAATGACCGCCATCAAGCACCACATTATCCGGGTTCTTCTGGAAAAAGAACGGGGCCTCACGATTCGGATCACCGCCCATTTCAATGGTGTGTGCGGCGTAGTTGCGGCCCACACAATAAATGCGATGCACCGGAAAGCGGGCCGATGTTCCTTCCACAGGAACCGACACCTGCTTGGGCGCTTCAAATACATAGGTCTGGCTGGCGGTCGTCATCAGTCGATATCCTTGTGTTGCTGATGGTTTTCAAAAAAGCGGGCGTTAATCACTGCTCTAGCGGGACGCGGCGTAATACGCAAAGCGATTTTCCAGCCTTTGCAGCAATTCGTTGATCAGGAAGGCAAACGCAAACAGGATCAGCAGCAGCGCCCAGAAATGCTCCATCAGAAAATGTGACTGATAGATTTCAAACAGCGTGCCAAATCCCACCACCGACACAAGCAGTTGGCCGATAATCACGCCCTTGACGGCGCGGATGACGCCCAGGCGTATGCCTGCCAATATCTCGGGCAAGGCCGCCCACAGATAAATTTGGCTAAAGGCCTGCCAGTTATTGGCACCAAAACTGCGAGCCATTTCCACCAGCGATGATGAAATGCCGCGAATACCGGCGCGGGTATTGAGCACAATGATCCACATGGCAAACAGAACGACCGTCAAGATAATCGTCGTTTCGCCCAGACCAAACAGCACCATGATGACTGGCACCAGCGCACTGAGCGGCGCGGAGAGGAACAGGTTCACCCACGGCAGCAGCAGCCGGTCTGCAATCACCGAACGCCCCATCAGGATACCGAGCGGCACGCCTACGATAATGGCAATAGCATTGCCCATCAGAAACGCGCGCCCGGTTATCAGCAAGGCCTCAGCAAATGATGGCGTAGGCACAATTTCGGCAATGCGTGTCACCACGCGGCTGAGCGGCGGCAGAATAAAGCTGGCATCGGTGTGGCCAACCAGTTCCCACAGCACAGCCCACACAATCAGCGCCGACATCATGGGCAGGCGGTATCCGGCAATAACCATCGTCCGCTCCTTCAGTCGAGATAATGTTTGAGTTGCTGCCAGATATTCTCGACAATATCGAGATAAGCGCTATCGCGGCGGATTTTTTCGGGATCATCGCCGCGAATGATCTTCGGTTCGATAATGGCCGATACACGGCTTGGGCGGCGTGACAGCAGCACAATCCGGTCTGACACATACACAGCTTCTTCGATGCTGTGCGTCACAAAAATGAATGTCTTGCCTTCATTGGCGACCAGATCGAGCAATTCTTCCTGAAATTTGCGCCGCGTCTGCTCATCCACCGCCGAGAATGGCTCATCCATCAGCACGACCTTGGCGTTCACGGCCAGCGCGCGGGCCAATCCCACACGCTGGCGCATGCCGCCGGACAGTTCATGCGGATATTTTTTCTCGAAGCCCTTGAGCCCCACCCGCTCAATATAGCGCTCGGCCACCGCCTCCCGTTCCGATTTTGCGACGCCGCGCAATTCAAGCCCAAAAGCGGCATTGCGGATCACGCTGGCCCAGGGCATCAGCGCAAAATCCTGAAATACAAAGGCCCGTTCCGGCCCCGGCCCGTTAATTTCACGGCCATCAACAAAAACCTTGCCGCTGCTCGCAGGAATCAGGCCGGCGATAATTTTCAGCAGCGTGGTCTTGCCGCAACCGGACGGACCCAGCAGCGTGGTCAATTGCCCTTCAGGAAATTCGAGCGAAATGCCATTCAATGCCTCGACGCCACCGTCATAGGTCTTTGAGATATTTTTAACCTCAACGATCGGCCTGATCGCTTGCGGCATGGACGGGCTATTGACTGTGCTGGTGCTGGCGACTGCCGTGCTCATGCGCGCTTCTCCGGTCTGAACAACGTCACTTCTATGCGCTCCAGCGCCTCGATAAACAGCACGGAAAACACGATGATAAACAGGATGGCCGCATACATTTTCGGATAATCAGCGATTGACTGATTGTAGGAAATGACGTCGCCAATGCCTGTTGGAGTAATCAACAATTCCGCGAGGATGACACCGATAAAGGCTGCCGCACTGCCAAGGCGCAGGCCAGCAAAAATCATCGGGCTCGCTGAGGGTAAAATCACCCGCTGAATCAATTGACGCTGACTGGCAAGAAAGGAGCGGCCCATTTCAAGCAGCGATTGCGGCGTGTTGCGCACCGCGCCCAATGTATTCAGCACAATGACGGGCATGGCCATGATACAGACAGTGCCAACCTTGGCGGCGAGGCCGATGCCATAGGCAAACGTCAGAATGGGAATAAGTGCTGCCAGCGGTGCGGCCTGTGCGATCACGAAAATCGGCGCTATGAGCCATTCGGATGGGCTGTGCAGCCCCATCAGAATACCCAGACCCACACCGATCACGATGGAAATCACCAGCCCGATGGCCAGTGGCTGGAGTGTTATCCAGAAGGCCTTGAGGAGTGTGCCATCCGCAATAATCTCGCCAAGGCCACGCATGGTTTCCAGAAATGTCGGAAATGCCGGGCTGAGCGGAATACGCCCGGCATATTCCCACAACACCAGCGCGATCGAGAACGACACGAAGCGGAGCGTGAGCGGATGCGTCAGGCGGGACTGCCAGTTAGCAGGTGAATCCGCAACCGCGCCGGGCATCGGGTTGGCAGCATGCAAGGCTGTCACAAAATCACCTCAGGTTGACACGCAGTTTTATCGTGGGAGAGCCGGGCCATTTTGGCCCGGCACAGTTGCAATTTGCATCTTTGTCATGCTGGGCATCGCTGCCTGTTTCAGACTGGCTTTGTTCTGGCCAGATTTAGCCACCAACGCTTTTGCGCGCCTTTTCAAGTGGTGCGAGATACCAGAAGTCATCGACCTTCAAGTCAGTGGCGGGGCCTGTCATCTGGCCAGCCTCGACATAAAATTCGAAATCCGACTTGGCCACCTCAGCACTGCCACCGGCAGGCGCAAACACGCCTTCCTTGGTTGCCATGGTATAAAATTTGGTCACGCCCTCAAGAATTTCCTTTGGCTGATCTGCCATCAGCTTGCGCTTGGCGCGTTCTTTCTCGATGATTGTCGGATCTTTTGCCATTTCCTGCCAGAGACGCAGAAATTCGGTGACGATGATATCGACCTTGGCCTCATTCTTCTTGATCCAGTCGATCTGGCCAAAGAGCGTTTCGTCGGACGCCGGCTGGCTGACACCCGGCAGCACATGGAATTTGTCACCGGCCTTTTCCATCAGCACATTCTTGTTCGCCAGATCCACAATCGATGCCTTGATCTGCCCCTTCATCATGCCGATGATGCGGTTCTCTGAACCGGGAACATAGCTGCGTTCGCCAAATTTAATCCCTTCGCGCTTGGCGATAATGTTGCCAATCGCTTCCGTGCCAGTGGCGCGGGCATGAAATGTGAAAGGCTGGCCATCCAGATCTTTCCATGTCTTGTAGGATTTGTCGGCCACAGGAAAGAACACCAGACGGGTCCCCTGAAACAGCACGCGCAATGGGGCTTTGCTCTTCTGAATCACCGCATAGGGCGTGCCAACCCCAAGATCGGCCTGCCCGTTGATCACTGCCTGGATGGCCAAGTCTTCCTTGGCAAAATGTGTGATCTGGAAATCGACGCCACGCTCCTTTGCGCGCTCGAGCGCGATCACCATGGATACGGTCTCCGTCGATAAAACGTCTCCAAGGGCGATCCGCACCTTGTCCTGCGCCTGTGCGGCCAGATTGCCCGCAAACAGTGCCGCAGCAACAGCCACTGACCGCAGCGAAAAGCCCATTGTTCTGGTAAGCGTAGACATCTGTTGCTTCCTCCCGAAGCTTGTATTGGTGTGTTGCTGATTAGTTATTGGTAGCAATCAATTCACCTATTGGTCATTATGAAGTGCTGTTTTAGGCTGTCAAGCGCGGAATTTCTGCCGATATGATCGATCTGGACTGCATCGCAGTGCCCATTGTCTCAACCAATTACAAAATGGTTGCGTCTGGTTGCTGAATGTGAAATGGACTGGTTATTGTTGGTGGTCTCCGCGATGGATCAAAATGTTATGGATGCGCCCGCGGCCGCTCTTTCGGGGGTTTTGACCCAGTTGTCCGGCTATCTGGCTGCGGCCAAGCTGCCGGACGACGGCCGTTTGCCGCCCGAGCGCGAACTGGCAGATATGCTTGGCGTGAAGCGTACTGAACTGCGGCGCAGTCTGGCGGTTCTGGAACGCGAAGGGCAGTTGTGGCGGCAGGTTGGCAAAGGCACCTTTGTGGGGCCGCGGCCGCCACGCCTGCTCGATATCAGCGATCTGGCCCATCGCAGCAGTCCCATACAGGTGATGCGCGCCCGCATCGGGCTTGAACCGGAGCTGACGCGGCTTGCGGCCATCAATGCAACATCAGCCGAAATTGCTGCGTTGGGTGATCTGAATATCGCATGCCGCAATGCGCAGACGTGGCGCGAATATGAAGCCTATGATGCGCGCTTTCATCACCAGATTGCGGAAGCAGCGCATAACCCCATTTTGCTGGCGTTGCTTGAAACGCTCAATGCCGTGCGCCGTGCGGTGACATGGGGCCGCCCGCGCAAAAGCCATGATCAGCCGCCGGCGGACCATCACAGTTTTGCCGATCATGATAAAATTGTGGATGCAATTTCCCATCGTGAACCTGTCGCTGCGGCCGACGCCATGCGCAGCCATTTGCAAAATGTCGAAGACCGGCTCATTGGCCGGGCCTCCTGACACTCCCCTTCCCTTCCCTTCCCCCTCCCCCCAGTCGAAAGCGTTTGCGATGAAGAAAATCAAGGTCACCGGCACGGTTGTCGAGATGGATGGCGACGAGATGACGCGCATCATCTGGCAATACATCAAGGACAAGCTGATCCATCCGTATCTTGATGTGAATCTGGAATATTATGATC
>JBOFCU010000305.1:0-3455 GCA_051646285.1 Beijerinckiaceae bacterium | reverse complement strand
GGAGGCGGTTGATGCCGGCGCAACAGGTGTGACGCATTTGTTCAATGCCATGTCACAAATGCTGCCGCGCGCGCCGGGCCTTGTGGGCGCCGCACTGGATGAACAGCGGCTTTATGCGGGCCTGATTTGCGATGGCCTGCATGTGGATGCGATGAATATGCGTGTCGCGTTCAAAGCCAAAGGCCGCGACCGGCTGATGCTGGTGACCGATGCCATGCCGACCGCTGCATCCGATATCAGGGCATTTGAATTGTCAGGCCGTACCATTGTCCTGCACGAGGGCCGGTTGACAGGGCCGGATGGCACACTTGCCGGCGCCCATCTCACCATGATCGGGGCTGTTCAAAATGCTGTCGCATTCATGGGGGTCAGTCTGCTGGATGCGCTGATCATGGCATCACGCACGCCGGCGCATTGTCTCGGGCTTGAACACTCACATGGCCGCATCAAACCGGGCTTTCAGGCCGATTATGTCGCTTTCAATGATGAGTTTCTGGTAACCGACACATGGATCGGCGGCGATCACCAGCGCCACTGAAATTATAATTCCAGTGTCGTCAGCACCGGCACATGGTCCGAAGGCCGCTCCCAGCCCCGTGTTTTTGTTTCGATGCGGGCCGAGACAAGTGCATCCCCGAGCGCTGGCGACAACCAGACATGATCAAGCCTGCGGCCGCGGTTGGATAATTCCCAATCCGCCGCGCGATAGCTCCACCACGAATATAATTTTTCCGGCTCCGGCGTGAGTTTGCGCATGGCGTCAACCCAGCCGCCCTCGCCGATCGTCCGCAGCAGATGCTCTGTTTCCACGGGCGTATGGCTGACAATATCGAGCAATTGTTTGTGGCTCCACACATCATGCTCCAGCGGCGCGACATTGAGATCCCCCACCACGATGCTGCGGTGATTTTTCTTGAGCTTGCCCGACCACGCCCGGACTTCATCCAGAAAGCGCAGCTTGTGATCAAACTTCGGATTAAGCTTGATGTCGGGGATATCGCCGCCCGCGGGAATATAAAAATTATGCAGCACAATGCCTGCCGCCGCGCCCGCTTCCTTGCCGAACTGAACTGCGAGGTGGCGGCGGTCATCCAGACCGCAGAATTTTTCCGATGAAATCTCTGCGATCGGCAACCGGGAAAGGATGGCAACGCCGTTATAGCTTTTCTGGCCATGGATCGCGACATGCTCGAAACCCATTTTGGCAATATCCTTGCGCGGAAACGAATCATCGACACACTTCGTTTCCTGCAGGCACAGCACATCAGGCTTGGCCATTTTCACAAATTGCGCCACCTGCTCAATGCGCAGGCGGACGGAATTGATATTCCATGTGGCAATGGTCAGACGCATCACGCCCCCTGATGACGGCAAAATCTTGATGCAATGGGATGCGATAAATCGCGTGCGCAAGCAAGCGCAGGCGCGCTGGCTGGGGCAAGGCCGGAGTTGATTGACGGGTGTTCAGTTGCCGGGCGTCTGGCCCCGGCTTTTGCAGGGAGGGATCAGTTGCTGCCGGTCGGCAGCACGCGCTGATAATCAATCCGGAACCGCGCCGCCTCCGGCTTGGCATTGAGATTGATGTTGCTCAGCGACACAAAGGTTTCATGGCCCTGCGGGTCACGCACCCGCCAGTTCTTCAGCACAGTGCCATCGCTGTTGAACACCAGCGTCACCCGCGATGTGCCGCCGAAAGTCGATTTATCCTCGACCGTCAATGCCATCGAATCGGTGTCATGCGAGGTCCGCAGCAATTTGGTATCACGCGCCAGATTGACCTGATCCTTGAGCAGGAATTTCAGCGGAGTCTGGCCGATGGTGTACATATCCTGCGTCGCCAGCTTGCGGTCGCGCACCACGACCGAGCTGCCGTCAGACACAACCTCGATCACCGCCGGCGGATTATATTCAAACCGCATTTTACCCGGCTTCTGCACATACAGCTTGCCGCGAAACTGTTTGCCGTCTGCACCGATCTGCGTGAAATCGGCGGTCATGCCCGAGATGGTGTTGAAGTAGTCATTCGCCGTGGTGACAATGGCGATCTGTTCCATCGGCTCAAAAGCTGCGGCGGACTTGGCTCCAGCGGCCGGCTTGGCAGGCGCTGCGGCAGAAGGAGCCAGCTGCAATGGCTTGGCCGATTGCGCCATGGCAGCGGTGGCACCGGGCATGAGCGCGGACAGGGCAACAGCAGCGCGGATGGCAAACGGCTTCATCATCTCTTCACTTTCCCGCAAGGCACGAATGGTCAGGGTCACACGACGCATGGTCTACTGTTTTCACTGAACGCAAGATGACATGACTATGTTCCCGCCAGCGCGTCAGTGCCAGTATGGTTCTACTGGCAGATATGGCGATTTGACGGCTGCGTTTCAACGCACATCAGCATCAGTCATCATCCGGTGCAGGTCCGCTTTTGCTCTCGATCAGGATGTCGCGCTTGCCCGCATGGTTGGCAGCACCGACAATCCCCTCCTGCTCCATGCGCTCCATCAGCGATGCGGCCCGGTTGTAACCGATCTGCAACCGGCGCTGGATGTAGGATGTCGAGGCTTTCTTGTCGCGCAGCACAATCGCCACGGCCTGATCGAACAGATCGCCTGAGGGCGCGCCAAACTCGCCCTGATCGAACACGGCCCCGCCGTCAGCTTCCTCGGCGCTGTCATCGGTCGTAACCTCGTCGAGATAGTGCGGCGGTTCCTGCAATTTGAGATGGGCGACCACACGCTCCACTTCCTCATCCGACACGAACGGCCCGTGCACGCGGGTGATGCGTCCGCCACCGGCCATGTAGAGCATGTCGCCCTGGCCCAGCAGCTGCTCGGCCCCCATCTCGCCGAGAATGGTGCGGCTGTCGATTTTCGACGTGACCTGAAAGGAAATGCGGGTCGGGAAATTCGCCTTGATCGTGCCGGTGATGACATCGACCGACGGGCGCTGCGTGGCGAGAATGACGTGGATGCCGGCCGCGCGCGCCATTTGCGCCAGACGCTGCACCGCGCCTTCAATATCCTTGCCAGCGACCATCATCAGGTCAGCCATTTCGTCGACGATGACGACGATGTAGGGCAGCTTCTGCAAGTCCATCGTTTCATTTTCAAAGGTCGGCTGGCCGGTTTCCTTGTCGAAGCCCTTTTGCACCGTGCGCGTGATCTCTTCGCCCTTCGCCCGTGCCTCGGCCACGCGCGCATTAAATCCGTCGATATTGCGCACGCCGAGTTTCGCCATTTTCTTGTAGCGATCCTCCATTTCGCGCACCGCCCATTTCAGTGCGACCACGGCTTTTTTCGGATCGGTCACAACCGGCGTCAGCAAATGCGGAATACCGTCATAAACAGACAGTTCCAGCATTTTCGGATCTACCATGATCAGGCGGCAATCTTCGGGCTTCAGGCGATACACCAGCGATAAAATCATGGTGTTGATGGCAACGGATTTACCCGAGCCGGTGGTGC